>NZ_JBVVPY010000035.1:0-55233 GCF_055811335.1 Mesorhizobium sp. WSM4847
CTCATCACAACCCTCAACGCTATGGTGCGCACCAACAAACCCTGGAATCCGGCTTCCGTTTGAAGCACGGTTGCTCATCCGTCGCCTTCGGCGACACCTTCTCCCACAAGGGGAGAAGGAAGAGCCGCCCCACTCACCCGTTCGCCGCCCGGCTGTCCTCAGGCGCCTCGGCCCGTTCGGTCAGGCCATAGTCGCGCACGACGTGGGCGATGCGCAGACGGTAGTCGGCAAAGATGCCGCCACGGCCGGCCCTCTGCGCCTGCCTATGTTCCTCCGTGTTGCGCCAGGCTTTCACCGCTTCCTCGTCACGCCAGAACGACAGCGACAGGATGCGGCTCGGGTCGACAAGGCTCTGGAAGCGCTCGATCGACAGAAAACCGTCGATGCCGTCGAGCAGCGGGCGCAGGTCGGCGGCGAGGCCGAGATAAGCGTCGCGCTTGCCCGCTGCCGGCTCGACCTCGAAGATGACGGCGATCACAGTTTCACCAGAGAGGCATGCGGCCCGGATGCGAGTTTCAAAAAAGTCCGATGCTCTTTCAGGATGAATTTTTCACGCGGGGCGAACTCGTAATTTGCCTTGCCGGCCGGGTCGGCGGCGAGCCTGATACGGTAGGCTTCGTAAGCCGCCAGGCTGTCGATGTTATAGGCGGCATAGGCTGTCGTGGCCGAGCCCTCATGCGGCGCGAAATAGCCGATCAGATCGGCGCCGCAGCGCGGGATCGCCTGGCCCCAGTTGCGGGCATACTCCTCGAACGCCGCCTTGCCGAACGGGTCGATCTCGTAGCGGATGAAGCAGGTGATGGTCATCATTTGTCTCCTTGCTGAATCTGATTTGTTGCGGCGACAGTTCGAGCGGTGTCGAAACCTTCTGTGGTTCTATGTGCTAGGCAATTTTCCATGCTGATCACGCTTGCCAGAATGATTTCGCGCATTCGCGGCGAACGTCTTGTGGCGTCAGGCCAAGATCGCGCAAAAGATGCTCGTCAATCTCGGCGAGGTCGAGGCGTTGCAGATGGCGGTCATACCACCGCGCCAGCAGCCGCAGATGCGCCCGGCGCAAGATCATGAACGGAGACGGCCGCCGGCCGAAGCGGCTGACAGGCACGGTGTGGGAAGCGGTTCTTGCGGTCATCGTCATCTCCTTGATCTCAGCGCAGGATAGTGGTTATCTGACGCCCATGCTTCGATGAAGGACGAACTATGCGTGAAGGACCAGATATAGCCCGCATCGCCAGCCTGGTCGGCGATCCGGCGCGGGCAAACATGCTGACCGCACTGATGGGTGGCACGGCGCTGACAGCGAGCGAACTGGCGCTCGAGGCCGGCGTGTCGCTGCCGACCGCCAGCTCGCATCTGTCGAAACTGATGGAAGGCGGGCTGCTGACGCTGGCGAGCCAGGGGCGGCATCGCTACTACGGGCTCGCCGGGCCGCAGGTGGCTGGCATGATCGAGGCGATCACCGGCGTCGCCGCCGCGGTCGGACCGCAGCGGGTGCGGCCGGGTCCGCGCGATGCGGCGATGCGCGTGGCGCGGGTCTGCTACGACCATCTCGCCGGCGAGCAGGCCGTGGCGATGCTGGACCGTCTAGTCGCTCGACAAGTGCTCCTGCGCGACGATAAGGAGATCCGGCTCGGGCCGTCGGCCGCCTCGCATTTTGCCGCGATCGGCATCGATGTCGAGAGCAAGGCGCGACGACCGGTATGCCGGGCTTGCCTCGACTGGAGCGTGCGGCGCTCGCATCTGGCCGGCACGCTGGGCGCTGCCATCCTCGATAAGATCCTTCTGGAAAAATGGGCGCGGCGCGAGAAGGACAGCCGCGCGGTAATCTTCTCGCCGATGGGCAAGCAGGCCTTCGAGAGGGTGTTTCTCGCTTGATTGTCAGCCGCGCTTGAGCGGCTTGCCCTGCTTGAAAAAATCCGCCCAGGGATCGGCTTTCGCCAACTGTTTCAGCGTCGTCTTGTCGCCGATCGGAAATGCGTTCGGCGCCAACCCGGCCTCGACCTCGGCCCAAATCGCCGGCATCGATGCCGTGGCGCCCTTCTTGGCGCGCGACGAATAGGGGGCCACCGTGGTCGAGCCGCGGCCGTTGCGCAGGTAGTCGACGAAGATCTTGCCGGTGCGCGCCTTCTTCGACAGCGTCGCTGTATACCGATCAGGGGCGGCCTGCTCGAGGGCACGGGCGAAATCATGGGCGAAGTCCTTCACCTCATCCCAATCCGCCGACGGTTTCAGCGGCACGACGACATGGTAGCCCTTGCCGCCCGAGGTCTTGACGAAATTCGGCAATGACAGTGCATCGAGCCGGCCGTGAATTTCGAGCGCCGCCGCGCGCACCGCTTTCACGTCGACGCCTTCGTCGGGATCGAGATCGAAGATGATCTGGTCCGGCTTGTCCAGTTCGTCGATGGTGCAGCCCCAGATATGGATCTCGACCACGCCGAGCTGGACCAAGGCAGCGACACCGTCGAAATCGCGGATGAACAGGATCTCCTCGCCGTCGGTCGGATCCTTCATCTTGGCGATCTTGTCATGCATGCCCGCGGAGGCATGCTTCTGAAAAAAGCGTTGGCCACTGACGCCGTCCGGTGCCCGCACCAGGCTGAGCGGCCGATTGACGACGAATTGTAGCATGCGCGGCCAGACCAAAGCGTAATGATCGAGCAGGCCCTGCTTCGATATCTTCTCCTGCGGCCACAGAAGCTTGTCCGGGTGAGAAAGTTTTATGACGGTGTCTGCCGCCTCCGTGGATTTGACAGCGGCGGATGTCTCGCCCTTGCCGCTGGCAGGCTTTGCCTTGCTGGCGGCCCTGCCAGCGGGTGCTTTCGGCTTTTCCTGCACGACTTCCTCCGCCGGTTTGTCCTCGCGCAATCCCTGGAACGAGCGTGGCCCATTGTACGGTCGAAGCCCAGCTACGGAAAGTGAGGCAAAGCCGGTTGTCCGGCGTTGCCTCGATCGAGCTTCTACTCGGCGGCCTGAAGGTTGACCTTGGCTTCCGCAATCTCGGTGAGCTTGCGGTCGGTCGCCTGCTCTTCCTTGATGTTGTTGGCCAGGACATTGGCGCAGTCGGTGCGGCCAAGCTGCTTGGCCCAGGAGATCAACGTGCCGTAGCGGGTTATCTCGTAGTGCTCGACCGCCTGAGCGGATGCGATCAGGGCGGCGTCGAGAACGTCCTTGTCGTCGATGTCGCCGCTGACTTCATCGGCTTCCTCGAGAATGCCGTCGATGGCTGGACAGTTGACCGTCTTGGCCTTCACACCATGCAGTTCGAACACCTTCTCGACGCGCTCGATATGACCTTTGGTCTGGCCGAGATGCTTTTCAAGGCCGGCTTTCAGCTGCGGGTCGGTCGCCTTGTCGATCATCTTCGGCAGCGACTTCTCGATCTGTTTCTCGGCGTAATAGATGTCGCGCAGCGTGTGGACGAAGAGGTCGTCCAGCGTCTTGATGTCTTTCGAAAAGAAACCCATGGCTTTGCCTTTCCATTGTTCTTGCTGTGTTGGGGGTTCCGGCGGCGGTTCCGCTCGGAAGCCGCTGGGCCGGAGTTGGTCCCGGCTCTCAGCGTCAACGTGCTTCTATCGGACGGGTTCCTGGCTTTCCCGAGTAATCAGGGAAATTTGCGCAAACACGGAAATTTCGCGGCACCGGCCAAAGTTGAAACACAAGCGCGTCGGAGCGACATCCAAACGAAACATATGTGATGCAAAAGTCACACTAGCCGGAATGCCGACGAACTGCATGGAAAGACCCCGAATCAGCCGCATTCCAGCCACGAACCAAGGCCTTTTTGACCAAAGATTAACATCGTGTTCACCGAGTATTCACGCCTCGACGCTATGATCCCACGCAATTCGGAAGGGACATCCGAAATCGGGACAGGGACAGGGAAAATGAACTTCTTGACGCACCTCATCGGCTACGCTGCTGCCATCCGCGAATTCGTCGCGCCGACCTACCGGCCGGAGCGCTATTACATGCGCGGCCCAGGCCCCGCTTGCGCACGCCGCGGCCACACGCTCGGCATCAGCGCGCACTGATGACGACCATGGAAAGCCGTCACGATAGCCGGATCTGCAGGCCGGCCGCCGATCATCGTGCGACCACCTATCGCACGGAACGTCCTGGGCTCGCCGACAGGCGGCGTGCGACAACGCCAAGGGTCTGAGTTTCCAGAATTTTGAGAATCTGGGGCTTCGAGATTCTGGGCTTCGAGATTCTGGGGCTTATATCTCGCCGCCGGCAAGCTAAGTGCCGTTTGACACCAGGCAGCCGGGACTCGCGTGACCGCCCAGTAGCTGCAAGATCCCTTCCGCCGAGTTGCCTCCGAAAAGCTAGAGCGGGATTGCGGTCGTCTCCTTGGCGGTTCGAATCACAAACATGGTGTAATACCGCGCCACATTCGTCCGATCTCGGAACAGCCGCTCGCACAATGTGTCGAACTCGTCCATATCCATCAGACGCAGCATAAGGACAGCGTCGGTCGAGCCGCTCACGCTGTAGGCCTGGACCACCACTGGTTCCATGGCGGCAAGCTCGAGGAAGCGGCGCATGTGCTGCTCGCCGTGGCGCTCCAGTTCGACCGTGACGATAGCCTTCATCCCCCTGCCGGCCTTGGCCGGATCAAGAAGCGCGACAACGCGGTCGATGACACCGACTGACTTGAGCCGCCGTATGCGGCGCAAGCAGCTGGAGGGTGAAAGCCCGACCTCCGCCGCCAGGTCGGCATTGGTTCGCGAAGCGTCTTCTTGCAAAAGCTTGAGAAGCTTCCTGTCGATCCGGTCCATTGCGGTCCTCCGTCGTCGTCTACCGGTCTGCAATTTTATTGCACAAGTCCGCAAATTTTGACCACAAATGCGAACCGTCTCACGGTAGACATTTGGCGTCAATCACGGAGACAATCGCCATGGCAGTGCAGACCGCCCTCTATCGAAAGACGCTGGAAACGCTTGAAATCTATTGGGAATTGGTTCGGATTATCGTTCCGGTCACGATAGCCACACAGATCCTGCAGGATCTTGGTGTCATCCGGGCGATCTCTCCGTTCTTCGCGCCTCTCATGACGCTGGTTGGACTGCCGCCCGAGCTCGCTCTTGCCTGGCTAACGGGATTGCTGGTGGGAATTTGGGGCGCGGTGGTGACCGTGTTCACTCTGGCCCCGGTTTCGACGTTGAGCACTGCCGACATGACCGTTCTTTCAACCCTTTTGCTATTTGCGCATGCCATTCCGATTGAACAACGCATCATTCAGAAGGTTGGGCCAAGCTTCGTGGTCACTGCAGCACTTCGCATTGGCGGCGGACTGATCCTTGCCATGCTCCTGCACCAGATATTCGCAGCAACCGGATGGCTATCCGAGCCGCTGAAGCCGGCGTGGATACCAATGGTCGAAGGCACTGATTGGAGCAGTTTTTTTCCAGGCATGCTCAAAACCCTGGCAACCATGCTCGTCATCCTCCTCGCACTAAGCTGGCTGATCGAGCTACTCAAGATGTCGGGCATCCTGGGTTGGCTGAACAACGGGCTTTCACCGCTGTTTCGCCTTGCCGGCATCCAGTCACAAGCGGTGCCGTTCACTGCGGTCGGTCTGTTTCTTGGAATTTCCTATGGCGCGGGACTGCTGATCCGCGAGGCGCGCACGACCAGCGTAGACCCGCGCCAGATCTTCCTCGCTTGCGTGTTCATGGGCTTTGCCCACAGTCTCATAGAGGACACGCTGGTTGTCATCGCTCTGGGTGCAGACTTCACCAGTGTGTTTTTCGTTCGCCTGATCTTTGCCGTGCTCGCAACCGCGTTGATCGCCCGGGCAATCAGGTCGGCTTCCGACATTCTGTTTTTCAAAGCATTCTTCCGCAAGGAAGAAAGTCGGCTCGCTCAGTCGGAATCCGGTTTTGGCGGCTAACGATGGAGCGTTTGGTCCGCTTAGGTCGCTGTGCCCGGAACTCGACATCCGACAACGCCCTGGAGGACGAGGTCCCGCACCCGCTTGCCGACCGTCCGCTACCGCGGCTGGTACTAACCTTCGCACAGCTCCAGCACCGTCGTGTCGCCTGCCGCCTTGCCCAGTTCGCGGCAGCCCTGAACCGTGCACAGCGTCCAGCCTTCACCGGTCGCGCCGGAGGCCGCGAGCACAAGGCGCCGCTGCGGCGCCATCTTGGGTTTATAGACCCACCAACCGTCCCGCAGCACCGAGCCTTCCGGCGGTTCCATGCCGGCGCCCGAGCCCTTGATCCGTGCCTCGGCGATCTCCAAGCCGGAAGGCGTCACCTTCCAGTCCTCCTGCCAATGCGTCTTTTCCACCGAATGCGTCCAGGCGAGCGTGAAGGCGGCGACAGTGAGCGTCACCGTCTTGCCGGCTGCGAGGATACAGAGGCTCATGCGGTGCCGGTGGCCTGCCGCGCCCGCCAGCAGTGCCAGCCGATCCAGGCGACAGAGAGTGCCCACCCGGCTTCGTCGGTGACAGGCAGTGCGGCAACCAGCAGCACGCCGGCGGCGAAGGCGACGAGACGTTCCCACCAGGCCATGCGCCGGGCCAGGAACCCGACGGCGGCTGCGCCCCACAGGGCAATGCCCATGCAGGCCTTGGCGACGATATAGGCGACCTCGACGGGATAACCGAACTGGGCGGCGATCGGACCGGGGTCCTGCAGCATCAGCGCCGGGGTGTAGACCGCCATGAACGGCACGACGAAGCCGGCGACGGCAAGTTTGGTGGCCTGGATGCCGATCTTGAGGCCGCTCTCCTTGGCCATCGGCGCGGCGGCGAAGGCGGCCAGCGCCACCGGCGGAGTGAGGTCGGCCATAATGCCGAAATAGAAGACGAACATGTGGCTGACCACCAGCGGCACGCCGAGTGACAGCAGTGCCGGCCCGGCCAGCGACGAGGTGATGATGTAGTTGGGGATCGTCGGTATGCCCATGCCGAGCACCAGGCAGGTGAGCATGGTCAGCACCAGCGACAGGAACAGATTGTTCTCGCCGATGGAGATGATCCAGCCGATGAAGGTGGAGGCGATGCCGGTGAGCGTCAAGGTGCCGATGACGACGCCGACGATGGCGCAGGCGATGCCGACCGGCAGCGCGTTCTTTGCTCCCTCGGCTAGCGAATCTATGCATATCTGCAGCGTCTCGCGTCCGCCCCTGAAGGTGACGCAGGCGATGACGAGCCCGGCGATGACAAAACTGAGGATGTTGACGCCGAACCTCATGAAGGAGGCGGCGGCAAGCCCCAGCGCCAGCCAAAAGACGATGCGGAAGGCAAGCGGCCCGATCAAAGCCGCCAGCGGCGTGCCGAGGATGAGCACGATGGTCAGCGCCAGCCCCATGGTGCCGGCGAAGATCGGCGTATAGCCGGCAAACAGCAGATAAATGAGCGCGGCCAGCGGCAGCACCAGCGGCCAATGTCTTCTCACCGCGTGCCACGGATTGGGCAGGTCCGCCTTGGCCATGCCCTGCAGGCCGGCCTTGCCGGCTTCCAGGTACACCTGCCAGAAGCAGGCACCGAAATAGAGCAGCGCCGGGATGATCGCTGCCTTGACCACCTCGGCATAGGGGATGTTCAGCGTCTCGGCCATGATGAAGGCGACCGCGCCCATCACCGGCGGCATGATCTGGCCGCCCATCGACGAGGTCGCCTCGACCGCACCGGCGAAAGCCGAACGGAAGCCGAAGCGCTTCATCAGCGGGATGGTGAACTGGCCGCTGGCCACCACATTGGCGACGCCGGAGCCGGAAATGGTGCCCATCAGCGCCGAGGACAGAACGCAGACCTGGGCCGGTCCGCCGCGCCATGTGCCGACCAGGCCAAGCGCGAAGTCGTTGAACAGCGCGATCATGCCGGCGCGCTCGAGAAAGGCGGCGAAGACGACGAAGATGAAGATATAGGCGGCCGAGACGTAGACCGGCGTGCCGTATATGCCTTCGGTGCCAAAGGCGAAGGTGTCGATAAGCTGGGCGAAATCATAGCCGCGATGGATGAAGGGCGGCGGCAGGTGATTGCCGAAGGAAGCGTAGGCGAAAAAGATCAAGGCGATCAGGGAAAGCGGCAGCCCCATCAGCCGCCGCGCGGCCTCGAAGACCAGCACAACCAGCACCGTGCCGACGATCAGGTCCGGTGTGTTGAGGAAGCCAGAGCGCCGGATGAGATCGGCATAGAACACCCAATTGTAGAGGCCGGTGCCAAAGCCGAGCAGGCCGAGCGTCCAGAATGCTGCTTTCGCCGGTGTGCTTGTGGCGCGCAGATTGGCGATCAGGCCAAAGCCGAGCAGCAGCAAGAAGCCGACATGCATGGCGCGCACCACCTGGCTCGGCAGGCTGCCATAGGCGGCGATGTAGATCTGGAAGACGGAGAAGGCGATGGCGATGAGAAAGGCGGCCTTGCCGGCGAAGCCGTCGCCGAAACCCGGCGGCAGCCCTTCGAGCGGGGCTTCGGCGGTGGGGGAAAGAACGGTCGGCGTTTCGGGATGGGCGTCGGTCATTGGCGGGTTCCTGGCGGGCGCAATCCCTCCCCCTTGAGGGGAGGGTGGACAGCCGCCGAAGGCGGATGGACGGGTGGGGTCGTTGCGGCAGTGCGCGGCCTGAACCGACCCCACCCGCCTCGCTTCGCTCGGCAGCCTCCCCTCAAGGGGGAGGGAGCACCCCTATTTCACCAATCCCTTTTCCTTGTAATACCGCTCGGCACCGGGATGCAGCGGCACCGGCATGCCGTCGAGCGCCTTGGCCATGTCGATCGCCTTGGCGGCGGCGTGGGCAGCAGTGAGCTGGTCGAGATTTTCGAACAGCAGCTTGGTCATCTGATAGCCGGTCTCGTCGGAGACGTCGGCGTGGGTGATGAGGAAATTGCCGACGGCGGCGGTCGCGACGTCCTCGGTCTGGCCTTCATAGGTGCCCTTGGGAATGGTCACCGAAAGATAGGGCGAGCCGATCTTGGCGACGTCCTGCGCCGGTACGGCGACGACGTTGATCGGCACCGAAGTGGCGAGGTCGCGGATCGAGGCGACGCCGAGGCCGGCCGATTGCAGCGTGGCGTCGAGCTGGCGGTTCTTGATTAGCTCGACCGATTCGGCGAAGGGCAGATACTCGACCCGTCCGAGATCCTCGTATTTCAGCCCGGCGGCGGCGAAGATGGCGCGGGCGTTGAGCTCGGTGCCGGAGGCCGGCGCGCCGACCGACAGGCTCTTGCCCTTGAGGTCGGCAAGCGTCTTGATGCCGGATTCCTTGCTGGCAACGATCTGGATATAGTTGGGATAGATGGCGGCGACACCGCGCAGCTTGTCGAGCTTGCCCGGGAAACCGGCCTCGGTGTTGCCCTCGGCCGCCAGTTTGACGGCATCGCCGAGCGCGAAGGCGATCTCGCCCTTGCCCTGCTGCAACAGGTTGAGGTTCTCGACCGAGGCCTTCGTCGCCTGCACCTGGGTGCGGGCGCCCTCAATGCCCTTGCCGTAGATTTCCGACAGTGCGACGCCGAGCGGATAATAGACGCCCGAGGTGCCGCCGGTCAGCACGTTGATGAATTCCTGCGCCATGGCCGACACCGCGCCAAGACCCAGCGACAGCGCCAGCGCGCCGGCAGCAATAAATTTCGTCCTGAAATTGTGCATGTGATCTCCTCCCTGAAATATCTGCCACCGCGCGACCCGAGGCGAGTTTAGACAGCGGGCGGGAAATGCCAACCCGCAATAATATCCATTAGACGAACGGCTGAGTGATGCCGCAACGCATAGCCGCTTGCGCGATGTGCGATCGGAGCCGAAAGATTTTCGCAGAGCCTGTCGAAATCGCGCGAGGCCGCGCGACATACGTTCGGCTCGCAACGGATGCGGCCTTCGAAAATGGAGAAGACCATGCGATACATGCTTTTGATCTACGTGAACGAAGCCGCGATGGCGGCCGCGCCGACGGAGAAGACGTACGAGATCAGCGCAGCCTATGGCGCCTATACCGAGGCGTTGAAGAAGTCCGGCTCCTGGTTGGCCGGTGACCGGCTGAAGCCGACCCAAGCCGCGACCTCGGTACGGATGGCCAACGGCAAGACCAACGTGCTCGACGGTCCCTATGCCGATACCAAGGAGCAGCTCGCCGGTTTCTACATGATCGAGGCGGAGGACGCCGACGCGGCTATTGCCTGGGCGGCGCGATGCCCAGCTGCCAGCACCGGCACAGTCGAGGTGCGGCCGATCTGGGAACAAACCATGTGATGACGAATGACCTGGAGGTCGCCCGGGCGGCGGCGGAAGCGGCCGCCCGGCAAAGCTACGGCAAGCTCATCGCCTTCCTCGCCGCCCGCACGCGCGACGTGGCCGGCGCCGAGGACGTGCTGGCCGACGCCTTTGTGGCGGCGCTGGAGCGCTGGCCGCAGACCGGCGTGCCGCAGAAGCCAGAAGCCTGGCTGCTGGCGGTGGCGTGCAGACGCCGCGTCGACGCGATCCGGCGGCGGCTGACCAGCGAGGCGAGCCGCGACCATCTCAGGCTGATCGCCGAGGAGATCGAGGCCCGCATGATCGATGAAGACCTGCCCGATGAGCGGCTGCGACTGATGTTTGCCTGTGCCCATCCGGCGATCGAGGCTGGCGTGCGCGCGCCGCTGATCCTGCAGGCCATTCTGGGCTTCGACGCAGCGACGATCGCCTCGGCCTTCCTGGTATCGCCGGCAACGATGGGCCAGCGCCTGGTGCGCGCCAAAAGCCGCATCCGCGAGACCGGCATTCCGTTCCGCGTGCCGGAGCGGGCAGAGCTTGGCGAGCGGCTGGATGCGGTGCTGGAAGCGATCTACGCCGCGTTCGCCGAAGGCTGGTCCGACCCGGCCGGCACCGAAACCCGCCGCCGCAATCTCGCGACCGAAGGCATCTGGCTCGGCCGGCTGGTAGCCTCGCTGATGCCGGATGAGCCGGAAGCGCTTGGCCTGCTGGCGCTGATGCTGTTTGCCGAGGCGCGGCGTGCGGCGCGGCGCAACGCCGCCGGGGACTATGTGCCATTGGCCGAGCAGGAGCTTGGGCTGTGGGACGGCGCGTTGATTGACGAAGCGGAGACATTGCTGAAGCACGCCGCGGCCAAGCGCGTCGTCGGCCGCTATCAGCTCGAGGCAGCCGTGCAATCCGCCCATACGACAAGGCGGCTGACCGGCCGGACCGACTGGGCCGCGATCAAGCAGCTCTATGATGCGCTGTCTGTGATTGCCGGCTCGCCGGTGGTCTCGATCAACCGCGCGGTGACCCTTGCCGAGGCCGACGGCGCCGCGGCGGGATTGAGTGCACTTGATGAGCTTGGCGACGACAAACGGTTACATGATTATCAGCCTTATTGGGCCGCCCGCGCGGGCCTTCTGGCCAGGCTCGGCAAAACTCGGGAGGCTACCGAGGCCTATAACAGGGCGATCGGCCTCGAACGCGACCCGGCCGTGCGCCGGTTCCTGCAGGCACGACGGGCTGGGCTCGCAGCCGAAGAATGAGGTCCGGGAAAGGCCGGGGTCAGACATGATCCGATGTTTGGGATCTAAGGCCGACCGCTGGTGCCGCCCCTCATTGCCCTGCCCGTCCTCCGCAGCAGCTGCGGAGGGTGGACCGGGCATTTCTCCCCGTAAACGGGGAGAAAGAGGCTGGTCGCGGTGTCGGCACTTTTTTCTGCAACGCTGGCGATTGGCGAACCCGTCAATGAGAGCGCCCCCCTCGCCCCATTTACGGGGTGCGGATGCCGGCAGGCAGGTGAGGGGCGGCGGCGGCTTCGACAATTGGCGGGGCGCTACGGAGGCGCGGGAAACCGCAACCGCAGGCCGGCACAAATACCAATATGCCCTAAGCCCCCAGCCCTTCGAACAGGATCGTCGACAGATAGCGTTCGGCGAAGGACGGAATAACGACCACTAGGTTCTTGCCCTCATTCTCCGGCCGCGAGCCGACGACGATCGCCGCCTGCAGGGCAGCGCCCGACGAGATGCCGACCGGCACGCCTTCGAGGCGGGCGACGAGCCGCGCATTGGCGACCGAATCCTCGTTGGAGACCTTGACGATCTCGTCATAAATGGTCGTGTCGAGGATCTTCGGCGCGAAGCCGGCGCCGATGCCCTGGATCTTGTGCGGGCCGGGCTGGCCGCCCGACAGCACCGGCGAGGCTTCCGGCTCGACGGCGACGACATGCACGGAGGGCTTGCGCTGCTTCAGCACCTGGCCGACGCCGGTGATGGTGCCGCCGGTGCCGATGCCGGCGACGAAGATGTCGACTTCGCCATGAGTGTCGTTCCAGATTTCCTCGGCAGTGGTGCGGCGGTGAATTTCCGGATTGGCGGGATTCTCGAACTGCTGCGGAATGATGGCGTCGGGCAGCGTCGCGGCCAGTTCGTCGGCCTTGGCGATGGCGCCTTTCATGCCTTTCGGCCCTTCGGTCAGCACCAGTTCGGCGCCGAGCAGCGCCAGCATCTTGCGGCGTTCGACCGACATGGTTTCCGGCATGGTCAGGATCAGCTTGTAGCCCTTGGCGGCGGCGGCGAAGGCGAGCGCGATGCCGGTGTTGCCCGAGGTTGGCTCGATCAGCGTGGTCCTGCCGGGCGCAATCCTGCCCGATGCCTCCAGCGCCTCGATCATCGAGACGCCGATGCGATCCTTGACCGAGCCGATCGGGTTGAAGAATTCGAGCTTGGCCAGCAGATTGGCGACGACGCCCTTTTCCCCGGCGAACTTGTCGAGCCGCACCAGCGGCGTGTCGCCGATCGTCTCGGTGATCGAATTGTAGATGCGGCCGCGGCCGGGCACAGGCACGGTGGTGGCGGGCTTGTTCATTGGTTTCGCTCCCAAGAGGTCAGATGGGCAAGGGTCAGGCAATCAAGTGAGTCAGGCAACTAAGTCTCGACCAGGCAGGATAAAGCCTTCGGCCGCGCAAGCTAGTCTGCCGTTTGAAAATATCCGACGGGGTCGCATGCTGAATACATCCTCGCCCGCAGGTGACGGCCAGATGCAACCGCCGCCGCCCTCGGGGCACCGCATCACTTGCCGGTCGGCCCAGACCGCGTCGCCGGAGACGACGAAGCCGGTCACGAGATCCTCATGCTCGCCGGTCGGCTAGCCGTCCTTGCACCTTTCGGGCTCAGTTCCCGGCGGCGTAGAAATCGTCGTCGAGGCGCTTTTCCAGCGCGACGAGATCGGCCGGCAGCGGCAGGCCCATGGCGCGCATCTCCCCCAGCTTTTCGCGCAACTGCTCCTGCACTTCATGCTGATCCTCGGGCTGGTTGATCATCTGCTCGAGCAACAGGCTGATCTGAGCCTTGAATGATTCCAGCGCCATTTTTTTCTCCTTGAGGTTCCCTTAAGCGTGTCGCGTTGGAAGGATCCGTGCGACGCGCTTCGGTTTTTTGGGCGACATGCATTATCGCAGCATGCGGGAAATAAGCTGCGCGGTATAGTCGACCATCGGCACGATGCGTGCGTAGTTCAGCCGGGTCGGGCCGATGACGCCGAGCGCGCCGATGACGCGGGCGTCCTTGTCGCGATAGGGCGCCACGACCAGCGACGAGCCCGACAGCGAAAACAGCTTGTTCTCCGAGCCGATGAAGATGCGCACGCCGGAGCCTTCCTCGGCGAGGTCGAGAAGCTGGATCAGCCCGTCCTGCGTCTCCAGATCCTCGAACAAATGCCGCAGCAGCTCGATGTCGGCCTGGGCGGTGACATTTTCCAGCAGATTGGCGCGACCGCGCACGATGAGACGCGCCGGCAAGCCGCTCTCGGCGCCTGCCCAGACAGCAAGGCCCTTCTCGACCAAATCCTGCGACAGCGTGTCGAGGGCGGCCCTGGTTTCTTCCTTGATGCGGGCGATCTCGACCCGCGCCTCGGCCAGCGTGCGACCGCGGATATGGGCGTTGAGGAAATTCGAGGCTTCGTGCAGTTGCGAGACGGTGATGCCGGCGGGCAGGTCGACGACGCGGTTTTCGACGTCGCCGTTCTGCGACACCAGCACCGCCAGCGCCTTGTTCGGCTCGAGCTGGATGAATTCGATATGCTTGAGCGCCACCTCGTTCTTGGCGGCAAGCACGAGGCCGGCGCCGCGCGACATGCCGGACAGCATCTGGCTCGCCTCGGTGAGCATGTGCTCCAGCGTCGCACCAGAGCCGGAGGCGCGTACCTGCGCCTCGATGGTGCGGCGCTCCTCGTCGGAGAGATCACCAAGCTCCATGAAGGCATCGACGAAGAAGCGCAGGCCGGCCTGGGTCGGCAATCGGCCGGCCGAGATATGCGGCGCGTAGATCAGGCCGAGATGCTCGAGATCGCTCATCACATTGCGGATGGTGGCCGGCGACAGCGAAGACGGCAGGATACGCGACAGGCTGCGCGAGCCGACCGGCTCGCCGTCCTTCAGATAGGAATCGACAATGCGCCGAAAGATGTCGCGCGAGCGCATGTCGAGCGATTGAAGGGCGGGCGATTGAAGCGCGGGGGATTGGAGCGCTGCCGCCGACTGGGAACCGGGATCGACTGCCTTGGTCATTCGAGCCAAATACCTCCGGCCCAAGGATATAGACATCGGCCTCGCCCGCGCAACTGGTCCATTTTCCTTTGCGCCTCTCGTCGCGTGCGGCTACAAGCCGGCCACGACTCCTAAAACGACAAGAAAGAAGCCTGAATGCGCCCTTCCAAACGCCAGTTCGACGAAATGCGCGCCATCTCCTTTGAGCGCGGCGTCTCCAAGCACGCGGAAGGCTCGTGCCTGGTGAAGTTCGGCGACACCCACGTGCTGTGCACCGCCAGCCTCGAGGAAAAGGTGCCGGGCTGGATGCGCAATTCCGGCAAGGGCTGGGTGACGGCGGAATACGGCATGCTGCCGCGCTCGACCGGCGAGCGCATGCGCCGCGAGGCTTCGGCTGGCAAGCAAGGCGGCCGCACGCTGGAAATCCAGAGGCTGATCGGCCGTTCGCTGCGCGCAGTGGTCGATCTGCAGGCGCTGGGCGAGCAGCAGATCACCGTCGACTGCGACGTGATCCAGGCCGATGGCGGCACGCGCACCGCCTCGATCACCGGCGGCTGGGTGGCGCTTTACGACTGCCTGCGCTGGATGGAAGCCCGGCAGATGGCCAGCGTCGCCAAGGTGCTGAAGGACCATGTCGCGGCTATCTCCTGCGGCATCCACGACGGCCAGCCGGTCATCGACCTCGACTATCTCGAGGATTCATCGGCCGGCACCGACGCCAATTTCGTCATGACCGGCAAGGGCGGCATTGTCGAGATACAAGGCACGGCCGAGGGCGAGCCTTTCTCGGAAGAGCAATTTGCGGCGCTGATGGAATTGGCCAAGAAAGGCATTGCGCGACTGGTCAGCCTGCAGCAGATGGCTGTAGCTTAACCCTGTCATGACACCCTCTGCCATCCTCGAATCAGCGCTGTACGTCACCGACCTCGATGCCGCGGAAAAATTCTACACCGATGTGCTCGGGCTCGATCTGCTGGGCAAGGTCGACGGCAGGCATCTTTTCTTCCGTTGCGGGGACGGCGTGCTGCTCATCTTCAACGCCGAGGCGACCAAGGTGCCGCCGGCGCCCGATGCCAGGCTGAAAGTGCCGCCGCACGGCACGGTCGGCGACGGCCATCTCTGCTTTGCGGCGAGCGCGGACGAGATCGTGCGCTGGAGAGCGCATCTTGAGCGCAAGAAAATCGCCATCGAGAGCGAGTTCGAATGGCCGCAGGGTGGCCGCTCGATCTATATTCGCGACCCCTCCGGCAATTCGATCGAATTCGCCGAACCAAGAATCTGGGGCATCTGATGCATTCGCTTGATGGACATGAGATCGTTGTCGCCAGCCACAATGCCGGCAAATTGCGCGAATTCGCCGATCTGATGGCGCCGTTCGGCATAGAAGCGAAGTCGGCCAAGGAATATGGCCTGCCGGAGCCGGACGAGACCGGCACCACCTTCGAGGAGAACGCCTATATCAAGGCCTTTGCCGCCGCCAAGGCGACAGGCCTGCCGGCATTGTCGGACGATTCCGGCCTGTGTGTCGATGCGCTGGGCGGAGCGCCCGGCGTCTACACCGCCAACTGGGCCGAGGCGCCCGACGGGAGCCGCGACTTCGGCATGGCGATGCAGCGAGCCGAAGTGGCGTTGCAGGAAATCGGCGCGGTTGCGCCTGCGCAGCGCAAGGGCAGCTTCGTCGCCGTCATCTGCCTGGCCTTTCCCGACGGCGCGGCCGAATATTTCCGTGGCGAGGTCGAGGGCACGCTGGTATGGCCGCCGCGTGGCGAACTCGGCTTCGGCTACGACCCGGTGTTCGTGCCGGACGGTTTCGAAAAGACCTTCGGCGAAATGACCGCAGAGGAGAAACATGGCTGGAAGCCCGGCCAGCCGACGGCATTGTCGCATCGCGCTCGCGCCTTCCAGAAATTCGCGCAGGCCAGACTGGATTTGGCGCGATCGGCGGTGAAATGACCATGCTGCTCGACCGCAGCCCCGGTTTCGGCGTCTACGTGCACTGGCCGTTCTGCGCGGCCAAGTGCCCCTATTGCGACTTCAACAGCCATGTCCGCCACCAGCCGGTCGACCAGGAGCGTTTCGCGCGCGCCTTCGAGACCGAGCTTGCGACGATGCGCAACCGCACCGGACCGCGCGAGGTGACCAGCATTTTTCTCGGCGGCGGCACGCCATCGCTGATGAAGCCGCAAACCGTGGCGACGGTGCTGGACGCGGTGGCGAAGAACTGGACGGTGCCTGCCGGCATCGAGGTGACGCTGGAAGCCAACCCGTCTTCGGTCGAGGCCGAGCGCTTTCGCGGCTATCGGGCGGCAGGCGTCAACCGGGTGTCGCTCGGCGTGCAGGCGCTGAACGACAAGGATCTGCGCTTTCTCGGCCGGCTGCACAATGTCGATGAAGCGCTGCACGCGATTGGCCTGGCGCGTGAGATTTTCCCGCGGCTGTCGTTCGATCTGATCTACGCACGGCCCGGCCAGACAGCGGAAGCGTGGCAGGCGGAGCTCGAGCAGGCGATCGGCCATGCCGCCGACCATTTGTCGCTCTACCAGTTGACCATCGAGGAAGGCACGCCGTTCCACGCGCTGCATGCGGCCAGGAAATTCGCTATTCCCGACAATGACCATGCCGCCGATCTCTATGCGCTGACGCAGGAGATCACCGCTGCGCATGGGCTGCCGGCCTATGAGATTTCGAACCACGCCAGATCAGGCGCCGAAAGCCGGCACAATCTCACCTATTGGCGCTATGGCGAATATGTCGGCGTCGGTCCCGGCGCGCATGGCCGCTTCGTCGAAAACGGCCGTCGCGTGGTGACGATCGCCGAAAGAATGCCGGAAACCTGGGCCAATCTGGTCGAGGCCAAGGGCCATGGCGTCACCGGCGGCGAGATCCTGACGCGCTCGGAAGAGGCCGACGAGTTCCTGTTGATGGGGCTGAGGCTGGCCGAGGGCATCGACCTCTCTCGCTATGAAGCGTTTTCCGGCCGCGGCCTGTCGACGGCGCGGCTGTCCATGCTGCAGGGCGAGGGGCTGGTGGCGCCGATCGGCAATGCCCGCCTGCGCGCCACGCCGGCCGGCATGATCGTGCTAGACGCTGTGGTGGCGGATCTGGCGCGGTAAAGCTTGGGCCAGGAGCTGGCCTGTCCCAGACAATTTGTCGGCTCTCGCAAGGATGCTGGAAATTCGGCTTGCTTGGCCGAATGGCCATCCCACTGCCATCCGCAGCCGATAATTACTTGCAAGCGTAGGCCTGACTGGTCAAGCTTCGGTCGGGCGCCGCTAATATGCGGCTGAAGCAGAGCACGGGGCTAAAATGCGCCTCTTCAACATCGCGCTTGCTGTCATTGCTCTGATCGGCGGGCTGGAGGTGGCGTGGGCTGAAAAACGTGTTGCGCTGGTGATCGGCAATTCGAGCTATCAACGGGTCGCTAGACTTCCCAATCCGAACAATGACGCTGCTGACATGGCTGCCTTGCTCTCAAAGGTAGGGTTCAAAGTATCTCGCAAGATAGACTTGGAGCATACCGCGTTCAGGAAAGCTCTGCAGGAGTTCGGTCGCGAGGTGGAAGGTGCTGATTTCGCAATAATCTTCTTCGCGGGACATGGGGTTGAGGTTGAGAATAGAAATTTTCTCGTTCCTACAGATGTCAGCCTGAGCGCTGATTCCGACGTGGAGTTTGAGGCAATCCCGCTGGATCTGGTGATGAACGCGTTGTCCCGTGTCTCCGGCGTGCGGGTGGTTCTACTTGATGCTTGCCGGGACAACCCTTTTATCGCGGCCATGCGACGATCAAACGCAACGCGTTCCATCGGCAAAGGCCTGGCTGCGATTGAACCGGCAGCCGGAACCCTGGTCGGGCACGCTGCGAAGGAAGGTACAACCGCTTTCGATGGAGCGGGACGGAACAGTCCCTACACTGCAGGGCTGTTGGCGCATTTGGGTGAACCCGGGGTAGACATCCAATTCGTGTTCCGCAAGGTTCGCGACACTGTTCTGGCCGCGACAGGCGGCAAGCAGGAACCATTCACGTATGGATCGCTGCCTGGCAGGGAAATTTTCATTGCCCCTCCTCGTGGCCCAACGGCAGTCTCGCCAGCCAACAACAGCAGCCGAGATGCGAGCCTGACGGAAATCGAGTTGTGGACCTCAATCCGCGGCTCCAAAAGCAGCGGAGCGTTAAAGGATTATCTTCAACTGTACCCGGACGGCCTGTTTGTGCCTCTCGCCAGACTCCAAATTCAACAGTTGGAGAATGCAGATCATCAATCGGACGCCAGCCAGGAAGATGCCCCGAACGAGCTGGCGAAGCGGATACAGCGCGAGCTTGGCCGCGTTGGGTGTAATCCGGGAAAGCCAGACGGCATCTGGGGTGGAAGGACCCGGGAGGCGTTGCGCCGTTTCGCTCGCCACTCCGGCGCTGAGATCGACATGGCGAAACCGACAACAATTGCTTTGAAGATATTGGAAAGAAGCACAGCGCGCGTGTGTCCGGTGGTTGCCCGGCCGAATTCGATACAAGAACCCGGCCATGCAAATGGCCCGAATACCCTGCCACGACCGACAACGGAACAGAAGCGTGCCGCCGCTGCTCCGAGCGCGAGCAGGCCAGCTCGCGTTTGCAGGGCAGAAACCCACGATGAGTGCAGGGTCCGAGCGCGGGCCGCCGGGGCTCGCCGGGGCAGCGGCTTCTGTCGCGATCGAATTACAATCTGCGAGTGACGTGCCTCGGCAGAACTTGCCGATCTGGCGTCCCTCAGCGGCCACGAGCCCTGTTGAAGCCGGCGAGAACCGGCGGCAAGCGCCAGCAGAAAGCTATGCTCCTGCTGGCGCGCCTATTCTAGGCTGAATACCTCGATCATCTCGGCGCGCCCTTTGACCTCGTGATAGCCGCAGGACTTGAAATATTGTCTACCTTCAGGCCAGTGCTCGACGAACTGGGCGCTGACCAACAGCGGCTTGTCCAGTTTTCGCGTCAATCCCTCAATACGAAAGGCCAAATTCACGGCATCGCCCAGCGCGGTGTTGATGCCTTTGCCCATAGCGCCGATAGCAACTTCACCCACATGAAGGCCAATGCGGCAGTCGAGTACGATGTCTTGTTGTTCCCTGACCAGTACTCGGGTTGGCGACGTAGCCGCGTCTTCCGCAGCGCGGAGCGCCTGGGCAGCCTGAACCGCAGCGACACAGACGTCCGCTGCCGTCTCGTGCCAATAAGCAAATACACAATCACCGATGAATTTGTCGATCGAGGCACCGTAGTGCTTCAAGATCATATTGCAGTCCATATACCACTCGGCCAGGAGGGCCGCCACCTGTTCCGGGGACAGCCTGGCGCTAATTCCGGTAAACTCCTTCAAATCAGCAACGAACAGCGTGGCCGGCCGGCTCTTGGGGGCTGCCGGGTTGCCCCATTGAGTTTTTGTGTTCGCCACTTGCGAATCTGGATCGGGGGCAGTCGTGCCCTGGTCGAAAAGAAAAATCGATCTGCCGAACTGGACGCGATCGCCGGTGTGCAGCACACGCGCGGTTGTGAGCGCCACGTCATTCACATAACTGCCATTGGCACTGCCGACATCAACAACCCAGTAGTTCGCGCCGTCGCGCCGGATCGTTGCATGCTGGCGCGAAACTTCCCCGTCTTCCAAGCGTATGGTGGAATGTTCGCCACGACCAACCAGGTTGAAATCTCCCAGCCTGTAGGCCTCTCTGCTGCCCAGTGCGGTTAAAGTTGCCGACATGATCCTCTCCCGTACGCTCAAGCGCGCGCACGCAGGTTCAAGATTAGCACGTTACGAACAGAGGCTGGCGACATTCCAGAGGACGATGAGTTCGTGGACCCAGCGTCTGCTGGAAGCGCGCGTGTCGAACAATCCGGGTTGAATGATGTGGCCGAGCGTTTCCCCCACGCTTTAGAGAGAAGTGTCTCGGCCAATCGCGAAGGTCGCGGTAGTCAGGCGTCGTGCTTGGGGAGGCGCTTGGCGTGGTCTTTCTCGGCGTCCGCCTCGCCGTCGCGAGCCGGCTTTGCCTCGCCCTTGGCGCAGCGGGCGCGGTATCGATCGCTTGTCGGATGTGGGGGCGCTCCATTGCGGGAGCTTTTGGTTTCAAGGCGGGTGATGAAAATGTCGAAGCGATTGGGCATCGTCTGGTCAGTGCTCCATCGTGCTGCCGGTGACGGTCGAGGGCTCGATCTCGAGCTTGGTTGCCTTTGACGGACGACGCTTTCGTGGCTTTTTAGCCGAGCCGGCGCCGGCTTTGGCAGGCAGGCCCTTGTCCTTTCGCACGGCAAAGCGCTTGCGGCCTGCATAGTAGGGTTCGAAAACGTCCTGTATCTTGAGGCTGTCCATCCTGCTCCTCCCGAGATCAGGCATAAATCCGCCGGGCACGGTTTCGTTCCGCAGTGTGGCAAAGGCATGACAGCCGCGTCACTTCGGCATGGGTTTTGCAACCCGGCGTGAGCCGTGCCAAACAGGGCCGAATGCATTCAAGGTCAGAGCCTGACGGGGGACACCGGTGACCGGCGAGTCGGCAAAACGCAGCTACGTGATCGGCCAGACCGAGATACCGGCCCGGCCGCTCGAGCCGGCGCTCTACCTGGTGGCGACGCCGATCGGCAATCTCGCCGACATCACATTACGCGCGCTTGAAACGCTCGCCGCCGCCGACATCGTCGCCTGCGAGGACACGCGTGTCAGTCGCGTGCTGCTCGACCGCTACGGCATCCGCCGCCGCACCACTGCGTATCATGAGCACAATGCCGGCGAGGCCGGCCCAAAGCTGATCGCAGCCTTGCTGGCAGGGCAGAGCGTGGCGCTGGTCTCGGACGCCGGCACACCGCTGATCTCCGATCCGGGCTACCGACTGGTAGGCGAAGCGCTCGACCAGGGCATTCGCGTCGTGCCGATCCCCGGCCCGTCGGCGCCGCTCGCGGCGCTGACGGCCTCCGGCCTGCCCCCCGACGCCTTCCTGTTCGCCGGCTTCCTGCCGGTGAAGACCGGCCAGCGGCTGACGCGGCTGGAAGCGCTTAAAACCGTGCCGGCGACGCTGATCTTCTTCGAATCGCCGCGCCGGCTGGCCGAGACGCTCGGTGCCATGGTCGAGGCGCTGGGTGGCGCCCGCAAGGCCGCGATCGGTCGCGAGTTGACCAAGACCTTCGAGGAGATACGGACCGGCAGCTTGCAGTCGCTCGCCGATCATTACGCGGCGGCCGACACGCCGAAGGGCGAGATCGTCATCTGCGTCGGCCCGTCGGACGCAACGGCCGACGAACCGGCCGACATCGACCGGCTTCTGCTTTCGCTTGCCGCCGAGATGCCGGCCTCCAAGGCGGCGGCGGAAGCCGCCAAGATGACCGGTGGCCAGAAGCAGGCGCTTTACCGGCGGCTGCTCGAACTCAAGGATAGTGGGAAAGAGGGCGATGGCTGAACGCCCGGTCGCCAGCCGCCAGCGGGCCTATCGGCGCGGCCACCGCAGCGAATGGCTGGCGGCTGCGGCGTTGATGGTGAAGGGCTATCGGATCCTGGCCCGCCGCCACCGCACGCGGTTCGGCGAGATCGACCTGATCGCGCGGCGCGGCGACCTGGTGCTGATCGTCGAGGTGAAGGCGCGCCGCACGCTGGTGGAAGCGATGGAAGCTATCGCCTACGAATCGGAGCGCCGCATCGAAAGCGCCGCCGATCTCTGGCTGTCGCGCCAGTCCGACTATGGCAGATTGTCGGTGCGCTTCGACATGGTCGCGGTGCTGCCGTGGCGCTGGCCGGTGCATGTCGAGAACGTTTTTTACGGGCGGAGTTGAGGAAGGTCGTCGCCATCCGAATCTTGTGAGACGTCAGCGGGACAGCGCCCCCCTCTGGCCTGCCGGCCATCTCCCCCACGAGGGGGGAGATCGGAAGTTGCGCCATCTTCGCCAACTTCGAACGTTGAAAAAGAGGCGCTGTCGCGAAAACTGCCGATCTCCCCCTCGTGGGGGAGATGTCCGGCAGGACAGAGGGGGCGCGAAGGAACTCGACGGAGTAGTGTGGGGGCAGTCTCTGCACTCACCCCCGGACGAACAGCGCCGCCAGGCCGACGGTGCCGATAACCAGCCGCCACCAGCCGAACAGCGAATAGCCGTGGCGCGAGACGTAGTTGAGCAGGAAGCGCACGACGATAAGCGCCGCGACGAAGGCGGCGATGAAACCGGCGGCGATGATGGGCAGATCGGCGCTGGTCAGCACATTGCGGTTCTTGAACAGGTCGAAGGCGAAGGCGCCGACCATCGTCGGCATGGCGAGAAAGAAGGAGAATTCCGCCGCCGCGCGTTTGTCGACGCCCAGAAGCAGCGCGCCGACGATCGTCGAACCGGAACGCGACGTGCCGGGGATCAGCGAAAGGCATTGGAACAGTCCGATCTGCAGATAGAGCCGGAGCGGAAACCGCTCGACGTCGTGATAGAGCGGCTTCGGCTTGAAGCGATCCACCCACAGCAGGACCAGGCCGCCGATGATCAGCATGACGCAGATCAGCCTCGGCGATTCAAACAGCACCGTCTTGATGAAGCCATGCGCCAGCGCGCCGATGACGGCCGCCGGCAGAAAGGCGACGAGGATGCCGAGAACGAAATGCCGCGTCACCCGATCACGCGGCAGGTCGACCAGCATCTGCCACAGGCGATGGAAATAGACGCTGAGGATCGCCAGTATGGCGCCGAGCTGGATCAGGATCTCGAAGGCCTTGCCGGTCGAATGGAAGCCGAGAAAATGACCGGCAAGCAGGATATGGCCGGTCGACGAGACCGGAATGAACTCGGTCATGCCCTCGATCATGCCGAGCAGCAGCGCTTCGACAATGGTCTGGCTTTCCATGGAAACCTCGGCGTTCGAGTGAGAGCTTTGAAGAACGGCTTGCTTGTCATGGCGCGGAACTCCTCCTATAGGTCGCAGCACCCTGACGGCCCTTTGAATCGGGGCGGCCCCCTGAATCGGGGCGGCCAAGACTTACCGGCGCAGCCGGCGATTTGCCAGTGCGCTCTATTATCGCGGGACCATGCTGACGCTTTTCCACCACCCGATGTTCGCCACCTGCCGCTTCGTTCGCCTCGCTTTCGGCGAGTATGGCGAGGAACTGGCGCTGATCGAGGAAAAGCCGTGGATGCGGCGCAAGGAGTTCCTGGCGCTGAACCCGGCCGGCACGCTGCCGATCCTGCTTGCCGAGGGCGACGTGCCGATCGTCGGCGCCATGGTCATCGGCGAATATCTCGACGAGACGCGCGGCGTGCTCAAGCGCGACAAGCGGCTGTTCGCCGAGGACCCGATGGAGCGCGCGGAAATCCGCCGGCTGACCGACTGGTATCTCAGCAAGGCCGATAGCGAGGTGACGCGGCACCTGGTGCGCGAGCGCGTGCTGAAGCCGATCATGCCGGAAACGGCGGGCGGCGGCTCGCCCGATTCGGCGGCGATCCGCGCCGCGCGCGCCAACATCCGCCAGCACATGAAATACACCAACTGGCTGGCCGGCACCCGCCATTGGCTGGCCGGCAGCAAGGTCACCTATGCCGACCTCGCGGCTGCGGCTGCGCTGTCCGTGCTCGACTATCTCGGCGAGATCGACTGGCGCGAACACGCTGCCGCGCGCGAATGGTATGCACGGGTGAAATCACGGCCATCGTTCCGGCCGCTTTTGTCCGACCGGGTGCGCGGCCTGTCACCGGTGTCACATTATGCGGACCTCGATTTCTAGAGCGCAAAACTTGCGCGCGCTGATCGACCGCGAGGCGCGGCGCGCCGGTTTCGATGCCGTTGCCCTCACCACGCCCGATGCCATCCCGCAGGCGCCGGCCCGGCTTGCCGCATTCGTCGCCGACGGCTTCCACGGCTCGATGGGTTGGATCGCCGAGACGCTCGAACGCCGCGGCGAGCCGATGGCGCTTTGGCCCGAAGTTCGCTCGATCATCGTGCTGGCCATGAACTACGGGCCGGACCACGACCCGCGCGCGGTGCTGGGCAAGCGCCAGCGGGGCGCGATCTCCGTCTATGCGCAGAACCGCGATTATCACGATGTGATGAAGGGCCGGCTGAAAGAGATCGCCGGCAAGATCGTGGGGCACTCTGGGAGCGACGTAAAAGTGTTCGTCGACACCGCCCCGGTGATGGAAAAGCCGCTGGCAGAAGCCGCCGGCCTCGGCTGGCAAGGCAAGCACACCAATCTGGTCAGCCGCGAGCACGGCTCCTGGCTGTTCCTTGGCACCATCTTCACCACCGCCGAGCTTGCATCCGATACGCCCGAAGACGACCATTGCGGCTCTTGCCGCGCCTGTCTCGACGCCTGCCCGACCGACGCCTTTCCGGCTCCCTACCGGCTCGATGCGCGCCGCTGCATCTCTTACCTCACCATCGAGAACAAGGGGCCGATCCCGCACGAGTTCCGCGAAAAAATCGGCAACCGCATCTATGGCTGCGACGATTGCCTGGCCGCCTGCCCATGGAACAAGTTTGCCCGGGCAGCGTCCGAGGCAAAGCTCGTCGCCCGCGCGGACTTGCGCGAGCCGCCGCTCGCCGATCTGTTGGCGCTCGACGACGCTTCCTTCCGGTCGTTCTTTAGCGGTTCGCCGGTCAAGCGCATCGGTCGCGACCGCTTTGTCCGCAACGTGCTGATCGCCGCCGGCAATTCCGGCGAACCCTCGCTCGGAAACGCCGTGCGTGCGCTGCTCGGTGACGCCTCGCCGCTGGTGCGCGGCGCAGCGGTATGGGCGCTGTCACGGCTTGTGCCGGCTTCGGATTTCGCCAAATCGGCCACCGCTGCGGTGAAAGCAGAAGGCGACGAGGCCGTGCGACGCGAATGGCGCCTGGCGCTGGCAAACCAGATCGAGGCGCATGCATGAGCGAGAAGCAGATCCTCATTTTCGGCGCCGGCTATTCGGGCAAGGCATTTGCCCGCGCCAGCAAGGATGCCGGCACGATCCTTGGCACGACACGCGCAGCGGAGAAATTCGAAGCGCTGCGGCAAGCCGGAATCCAGCCGCTGCTTTTCGATGGCGCGCTGACGCTTGAAATCAGCGACGCGCTCGAGAAAACAACCCACCTCGTCGTCTCGGTGGCGCCGGAAGAGGCCGGCGACCCGGTGCTGAATGCGGCGCGCCAGGCAATCGCGAAGATGCCGGCGCTCGAATGGATCGCCTATCTCTCCACCGTCGGCGTCTACGGCGACCATGGCGGCGGCTGGGTCGACGAGACCGCCGAATGCAGGCCGCTGTCGAAGCGCTCGATGCTGCGTGTCGCCGCCGAGCAGGACTGGCTGAAGCTGGGTCGAGACATCGCCCGGCCGGTGGCGATCCTGCGGCTTTCCGGCATTTACGGGCCGGGCCGCAATGCCCTGGTCAATCTGGAAAACGGCACCGCGCGGCGGCTGATCAAGCCCGGCCAGGTGTTCAACCGCATCCATTGCGACGACATTGCCGGGGCGCTCTGGCATCTGCTCGAGGACATCAGCGGCGGCATCTTCAACGTCACCGACGACCTGCCTGCGCCGCCGCAGGACGTCGTCACCTATGCCGCAGGGCTGATGGGCGTCACACCGCCGCCGGAAATTCCGTTCGAGACCGCCCAACTTTCGCCCATGGCGCGGTCCTTCTATGGCGAGAACAAGCGTGTCGCCAACACGGCGATCAAGGCGGCCGGCTATCGCTTCCGCTTTCCCGACTACCGGTCGGCCTTCGACCATATGTGGGTTTTGGGCAACTGGCGCGATGGCGAGGCGCGCAGCCCGATGAAGCGGTCGTGATCGAAATCGCGCGCCGGGCGTGATATGATTCGACCAATTTGCAGAGGGGTTCTGCTTTCATGACGATGTTGAAGCGACCATTGCCCGGCAAATCGCTGCTGCTGAAGCTCGTCGCAACGCGCTTTAGATTTCTGTTTACGCATGTCGTTGTCCCAAAACCGCTGCGCACTTTTGGGCGACATGCATTAGCAGCACTCGCCGTCCTCGCCTTGGCGGGGCTTGCAGCGCGACCTGCGGCGGCCGAGGAACTGGCGAAAAACCTGTTCGGCGCCAAAAAACTGCCGGCCGTGGCTTTGCCGCAGTCGATCGGTTTTTATTCCAAGGGCTGCTTTGCCGGCGGCGTCGCCATACCCCTGAACGGCCCGAAATGGGAGGTGATGCGGCCTTCGCGCAACCGCCGCTGGGGCCATCCGACGATGATCGCGCTGATCGAGAGACTGTCGCGCGACGCCGCGGCCGATGGCTGGCCCGGCCTTTTGGTGGGCGACATTTCGCAGCCGCGCGGCGGTCCGATGCTGACCGGCCATGCCTCGCACCAGATCGGCCTCGACGCCGACATCTGGCTGACGCCAATGCCCGACCGCAAGCTTTCGCTCGAGCAGCGCGAAAACATGAGCGCCACCTTGCTTGTCGACGAAAAGACCCATTTGGTTAAAGATGCGCTCTGGGCGCCGGCGCATACGCGGCTGCTGAAGCGCGCGGCAAGCTATGCGGAAGTCGAGCGCATCCTGGTCAATCCCGGCATCAAGAAGAAGCTCTGCGACACGGTGAAAGGCGACCGTGGATGGCTGCGCAAGGTAAGGCCGTTCTGGGGCCACGACTATCACTTCCACATCCGCATCGGCTGCCAGCCCGGCTCGCCCAAATGCAAGGCGCAGGAAAACACCGCGCCAGGCGACGGCTGCGACCAGTCGCTGGCATGGTGGTTCACCGAGGAGCCGTGGCGCCCCAACAAGAACCCGGACAGGCCGAAAGCGCGCGACCTGATGACGATGGCCAGCCTGCCCGCAGCATGCCAGGCCGTGCTCGACGGGCCAAATCCGGCTTCGGCGGAGGCGGTCACCTATTATGGCGACTATCATGGCGACGGGGTGCCGGTCGCGGCTGCACCCGTTCTCACCAAGGCTCCGTCGCCGGCGCGGGCATCGGCAAGCGGCGCGGCAGCCCTCCCGGCCACGGCCAACGCCTACGCCGAAACGCCCGAGATCGGCATTCCGCTGCCGCGACCCCGGCCGGGGTATTGAGGCCAACAACCAACTGTTGGGGTCGGCGCCGCCCCTCATTGCCCTGCCGGGCATTTCTCCCCGTATAGCGACGGGGCTGGCCGCTGCCTTCGCGCCCTGCCTGCGACGCTGGTGATTGGCGAAACCGGTGACAAGAGCGTCCCTCTCCCCGTCCCTATACGGGGAGAGGGTGCCGGCAGGCAGGTGAGGGGCAGCGCCAACGCTGAATGAGGTTAGTACGAAATTCGGACCGGAAGTGATTGCTCCGGAACTGACCCTGAAGCGACTTTCCCTTTCCCGGGTCATGCGGTAGTCAACGAAAGAACGGAACGCCACTGGGAACCGGGACGGACGAGAGCATGCCAGACGACGACACCGTGCTGCAGTTTCCGGTCCTGATCGGCGACATTGGCGGCACCAATGCGCGCTTTTCGATCGTGCTCGACGCGGATTCGGAATCAACCGAACCGCAGATCGTCCAGACCGCCAATTTCAACACGATCGACGCGGCGATCCAGGCGGCGGTGCTCGACCGCTCGTCGATGCGGCCCAACTCCGCCGTGCTGGCGGTGGCCGGCCCGGTCGACAGCGACGAGATCCCGCTCACCAACTGCCCGTGGATCGTCAAGCCGAAAAAAATGTTTGCCAGCCTCGGCCTCGGCGACGTCGTGGTGCTCAATGATTTCGAGGCGCAGGCGCTGGCCGTCGTGGCGCTCGGCGAAGAGCATATGGAAAAGATCGGCGGCGATGCGCCGGAGCCGAATGCCGGGCGCGTGGTGCTCGGCCCCGGGACCGGGCTTGGCGTCGCCGGCCTGGTGCACGCGCTGAACCACTGGATCCCGGTGCCCGGCGAGGGCGGGCACATGGATATCGGGCCGCGCTCGCCGCGCGATTTCCAGGTGTTTGCGCATATCGAGAAGCTCGAGGGCAGAATCTCCGGCGAACAGATCCTGTCCGGGCGCGGCCTGGTCAATGCCTACCGGGCGGTGGCCAAGGCGGACGGCAAGCCGGCGCCGTTGACCACGCCGGCCGAGGTCACCGCCGCGGCGCTGGCGAAGTCAGATCCGGTGGCCGAGGAAGCGCTGTCGCTGTTCGTCACCTGCCTGGGGCGCACCGCCGGCGACCTTGCGCTGGTGTTCATGAGCCGCGGCGGCGTCTTCCTGACCGGCGGCATCGCGCAGAAAATCCTGCCGGCGCTGAAAACCGGCAATTTCCGCGCCGCCTTCGAGGACAAGGCGCCGCACAGCGAGTTGATGCGCACCATGCCGGTCTATGTGATCACCCATCCGCTGGCAGCGCTTTCCGGCCTTGCCGCCTTTGCCAGAAACCCATCTCTGTTCGGCGTCCAGACGGCGGGGCGACGCTGGCGGGCGTGACCCCACAGAGTTTTTGCCGGCCTCGGCCATAGGCAAGCCGGCACCGGGGCGCTAAGAGGATTGCCGAATTAACCCGGCCGCGGAGCCGGACCGACATCACGGAACGATCCCGACTTGAACCAGTCGCTAAACCACCAAGCCAAAGCCCGGCCCGGCGAGGTCGTGGCGGTGATCCGCCGCATTCTCGCCGAGAACGGCCGCGACTATCGCTGGTATTATGCTCTGGCCGTTCTGTGCCTGGTGATGGTTGCGGCCACGACCGCCTTCACCGCCTGGATCATGAAGGATGTCGTCGACCAGATATTCTACCAGCAGCGCGGCGATCTCATCGCGCTGATCTGCTTGTTGATCCTGGGCGCCTTCATGCTGCGCGGGCTGGCCACCTACGGCCAGGCGGTGACGCTGGCCAGGATCGGCAACAATCTGGTGGCGCGCTACCAGCGCCGCATCTTCGCCCATCTGATGAAGCTCGGCATCGATTTCTTCAACGACACGCGCTCGGGACGGCTGGCCGCCCAGATCAACGAGAACGTCAACGGCATCCGTGACCTGCTGTCGATGACGCTGACATCGTTGGCACGCGACGCCGTATCGCTGATCGCGCTGATCGGCGTCATGATCTGGCAGGATCCGATGCTGTCGCTGATGTCGCTGCTGATCGGGCCGCCGCTGATCTACACCGTCGTCTATCTGACCCGCAGGATAAGGCGCGCCACCCGCGAAGCCGTGCAGATAAACGCGCGGCTGATCGGCGCCATGCAGGAAGCAACGCAAGGCATCGCCATCGTCAAAGCGTTCACGCTGGAGAACGAGCTGTCGCGCCGCATCAGCGATCTTGTCGCCAGCGCCGAGCAGCGGGCAAACCGCATCGCCCGCGTCTCGGAACGGTTATCGCCGATCTCCGACATGCTGGCCGGCTTCGCCGTCGCCGGCGTCATCGCCTATTCCGGCTACCGGGCAGCCGTCGGCGGCCAGCCGCCCGGCGCGGTGTTTTCCTTCATCACCGCGCTGCTGCTTGCCTACGACCCGGCCCGGCGGCTGGCGCGCATGCAGGTCGGCATGGAACGGGCGCTGGTCAATGCGCGCATGATCTACGAGTTGCTCGACCTCGAGCCGCAGCAGGGCGACGCGCCCGGCGCGGCCGAAGTGAAGATCACCCGTGGCGAGGTGCGCTTCAACAATGTGTCGTTCGGCTATGTCGCCGACGCCCCGGTGCTGCAGGATCTCAGCTTCGTTGCCGCCGCCGGCAAGATGACGGCCATCGTCGGCGCCTCGGGCGCCGGCAAATCGACGCTGGTGGCGCTGCTGCAGCGTTTTTACGATGTCGAGGCGGGCAGCATCGAGGTCGACGGCCAGGACATTTCGCAAGTCACCAAGCAGTCGCTGCGCCGCTCCATCGCCTATGTCTCGCAGCAGCCCTATCTGTTCGAAGGCAGCATTCGTGACAACATTCGCTACGGGCGGCTGAGCGCCAGCGACGCCGAGATCGAGCTGGCCGCGCAACAGGCCGAGGCCGATGGCTTCATCCGCCAGCAGCCGCAGGGCTATGACACCCCTGTCGGCGAAGGCGGCCTGACGCTGTCGGGTGGCCAGCGCCAACGCCTGTCGATCGCTCGCGCCATCGTGCGGCAGGCGCCGATCCTGCTGCTCGACGAGGCGACCTCGGCGCTCGACAACGAAGCGGAAGCGCGCGTCCAGCAGGCGCTGACCCAGATCATGGCGGGGCGCACGACCATCGTCATTGCGCACCGGCTGTCGACCGTGGTCAATGCCGACCATATCATCGTGCTGGACCAGGGCCGGCTGGTCGAGCAAGGCACGCATGCCTCGCTGATGGCCGACCCGCACAGCGTCTATGCCCGGTTCCATCGGGTGCAGGGCAACAAGGGGCTGGGGCTTGTCGACGACGGCAAGCCAATCCAAACTCCGCTGCGGCGCGCGAAAAAGGCGATTGGGAGAAATTTATGAGCGGTACGCCCACAAACGACCCCCCCGTCAGTGAAATGGGCCTGGTGGTGGTCGGCGCGGCCGGTCGCATGGGCCAGGCGCTGATCCGCGCAATCCACACCATTCCGGGCGCCCGCGTCGCCGGCGCGATCGAGCGGGCCGGCTCGCCGCATCTCGGCAAGGATGCCGGCGAGCTGGCCGGCATCGGCACTATCTGCGTGGTGATCGGCGACGATCCGCTGCCGGCCTTCGCCAGGGCCGACGGCGTCCTCGATTTCACCAGCCCGGCGGCGACCGTCGAATTCGCCGGCTATGCGGCGCAGGCGCGCATCGCCCATGTAATCGGCACCACCGGCTGCTCGGCGGACGACAATGCAAAGATAGCGGCGGCGGCGCGCCATGCGACGATCGTCAAGTCAGGCAATATGAGCCTCGGCGTCAATCTGCTGGCGGTGCTGGTGGAGCAGGCGGCGCGCGCGCTCGATGCCGACGATTTCGATATCGAGATCCTGGAAATGCATCACCGGCACAAGGTCGATGCGCCGTCGGGAACGGCGCTGCTGCTCGGTGAAGCCGCCGCCGCCGGGCGCGGCATCGACCTTGACGGGAACAGCGTGCGGTCGCGCGACGGCCATACGGGCGTGCGCAAGACCGGCTCGATCGGCTTCGCCACGCTGCGCGGCGGTTCGGTGGTCGGCGACCACAGTGTTCTGCTGGCCGGCACCGGCGAGCGCATCACGCTCGCCCATCACGCCGAGGACCGGGCGATCTTCGCCCGCGGCGCGGTCAAGGCCGCACTGTGGGCGCGCGGCAGGAAGCCGGGACTGTATTCGATGCGCGACGTGCTCCGACTCGCCTGAGACGATCTCATTCACCAAACCTAAGGAGCAAAAATGTCGGGAACTCTCGTGCTCGTGCGCCATGGCCAGAGCGAATGGAACCTGAAGAACCTTTTCACCGGCTGGCGCGACGTCGACCTGACCGAATTGGGCCACGCCGAGGCCAGGGAGGCGGGCGCCAAGCTGAAGGCGCGCGGCATGAAATTCGACATCGCCTTCACCTCGTCGCTGATCCGGGCGCAGAAGACCTGCCAGCATATTCTCGACGCCGTCGGCCAGAGCGATCTCGAGACCATCCGCGACCAGGCGCTGAACGAGCGCGACTATGGCGATCTCTCCGGCCTCAACAAGGACGACGCGCGCCAGAAATGGGGCGAGGAGCAGGTGCATGTCTGGCGCCGCTCCTACGACGTGCCGCCGCCCGGCGGCGAAAGCCTGAAGGACACCGGCGCGCGCGTCTGGCCCTATTATCTGCACGACCTGCAGCCGCATGTGCTGCGCGGCGGCACAGTCCTGGTCGCGGCGCACGGCAATTCGCTGCGCGCGCTGATCATGGCGCTGGACGGCAAGTCGGGCGAGGAGATCGTCAGGCTGGAGCTCGGCACCGGCGTGCCGGTCATCTACAAGCTCAACGCCGATTCGACGGTGGCATCCAAGGAAGTGCTGGCCGGCTGAGCCGGCGGGGCAGCTTTCAAAAAAGCGCGTTGACACTCACCGTTTGCCCGCCTAAAGAGCCCGCACCAGCCCAGATGGCGGAATTGGTAGACGCGCACGGTTCAGGTCCGTGTTCCGCAAGGAGTGGAGGTTCGAGTCCTCTTCTGGGCACCAATCCCTTTGTAAGCTCTTGATTCCCTGGAAACCTTAGGTTTCCGGGTCATCAGCTGCCACACAAAGGTGCAGTCGCCTTGCGAATGACCTCACCCAACAAGGCGTCCTGATACGCCCCCTGGTTCGTAAGGCGCATGCCTGCGGATATCTCCAAGGTTGGCGCGCTGCGGCCGCGGTTGTGAGCATCTTCCCATACGGAATGTCATCGAGTAGCGTGCAGGGGCGGCATGTGACGGCGCTCTCCTTGGCGAATGCACTGCTGCACCTTCAGCAGCTGCCGTCAGAAGATGGGGCTGGTGTCACAACCCGGTGCTTGCCGTGACAGATTGTTCCCGTCCCGGTTCTTTTCGGCACCGAAACGAGGGGAAAGAAATGCACAACCGATTTCGGCGGTGCCTGCGGAGAATGTCGCTGGCGGCATTGACGATGCTGGCGGTTCCGGTCCACGCGGCTGATCTCGTCATTGCAATGCCGAACTGGCCGTCGGGCCAGGCGACGGCAAACATTCTCAAGGTCAGCCTGAAGCAACATTTCGGGCTCGATGCCGATGTGCGCGAGATGGGGACGCTCATTGCCTTTGCCGGCCTCGATTCGGGCGAGGTGGATATTCATCCCGAAATCTGGCTGCCCAACCTGGACAATCTGGTGAAGAAGTATGTCGACGGCGCCGGCACGGTAGCCATCAGTCCCATCGGTGTGCCGGCATGGCAGGGCATATGCGCCACCCGCGAAACTGCCGACAAATTTGGCATCCGCGACATTTCGGATCTCACCGACCCGCGCAAAACCGCCGCGTTGGACACGGATCGGGACGGACGCGGAGAACTCTGGATTGGCGCCGAGGGTTGGTCCTCGACGGCGATCGAGCGTGTCCGCGCCAACAGCTATGGCTACGCCGAGACAATGACATTGCTGGAGACGCCGGAGGATGTCGGAATGGCGGCTGTCGATGCCGCGGTTGCCACGGCTCATCCGATGGTGTTTGCCTGCTATGCGCCGCATCACGTGTTTGAACTGCACGAAATTGTCCGGCTTGCCGAGCCGCCTTTTGACCCGGCAAAGTGGAAGATCGTGCTGCCTTCCGAGGACCCGCTCTGGGTCTCGAAGTCCAGCGCGCCGGTGTCATGGGATACGGCACATTTCCACATCGCTTACGCCACCTCGCTGCGCAAGAAATATCCTGAGGTGGTCGCGTTCCTGGAACGGGTCGCCCTCAAGCCCGAGGACGCCACCAAGATGAGTTATGCGCTCCAGGTGGAGCGCCAGGATCCTTACGAGTACGCCAAACAATGGGTCGCCGCGCAGGGCGCTCGGGTGCAAGGGTGGGCAAATCCATGACCGGAAAGCTGACGATCGCGGGACGCACCGCTCTCCAGCGGCGCTGCCTGACGGCAATTGTCGCGGTAGCGCTCGGTCTTGTCGCGGTGGCGGCGCTGGCTGCCGGAACCCAGGTTTTCGATCCGAAAACCCGCAAATGGGTGGACTATGACCGCGCCAAGGCGCGCAAATACTATGCCGCGCATAATCAAGTGCCAGAGGCGTTTCGCCCGCAGATGGTCAAGTTCCGCACCGCGGAAGCGCCCGGTACGATCATCATCGACGGCAACCAGCATTTTCTCTACCTTGTGCAGCCGGGTCAGCGCGCCATGCGCTACGGTATTGGCGTCGGCCGGGAAGGCTTTGGATGGGCCGGAATCGTGCGCGTCGGCCGCATGGCGGAATGGCCGACCTGGACGCCGCCGGCCGAAATGGTCGCTCGCGATCCGAATGCTGTCAAACATGCGGGAGGCATGCCGGGAGGGCCCGACAACCCGCTCGGCGCCAGGGCGCTCTATCTGTATGAGCGCGACCAGGACACGATCTACCGGATACACGGCACGCCGGAGCCGTGGACGATCGGGCTCGACGTGTCATCAGGCTGCATCCGGATGCGGAACGACGACATCACCGACCTGGCATCGCGCGTCAAGGTTGGGGCCAAGGTCATCGTTCTCATGCAGGGGGCGGCACTTTACAAGGGTGTTTGAAGCCGGGGTGTTTGAAGCCGGGGTGTGTGAAGCCGGGGTGTGTGAAGCGGCATTCGGAGAGGGACAAGCAATGTCGGCAAAACCTGCAGTGAGAACTTCGATCCGGGCAACAGCAATTGGGTTCCTGGCGGGGGCCTTGAGCGCTTGCGTCAGCACGCCGCCGCCGCCGCCGCCTCAGGACCAGATGTCCAGGACCCAGGTCGAGACGGCCCCGGCCGACCTTCAGCTGCTTTGCGCCGACGCAGCCGCCAAGGCGAGCGGTGCCGACAGCAGCAAAATACTTCCGGTTTCGTCGAGCAAGATCGATTCGACAACCTATCGAGTCGAACTCGATGCCAGTGGCAAGAAGACAAGCTGCCTTGTCGATACCGAAGGCAATGTCAAATCCGTTCAGCCCACCTGATCCGCTCTGGTCGAAGGATTTTGCGGCGATCTGACGATTGCCGCGAACGTGGCGTCGGCTTCGGACGTGACGATTGGTGGCGACCAGCCGCGGCGAGGTTCAGACACTAGGAGAAAAAGCCCGGCCGACGGCAGCGTGTCTCAACCCAGCGGCATCGTCGCGATTGGCAGGTTCGGGCATTCGCTGTACCATTCCTGCGCCGGTCGGCGAAATTGCGCGTTCCGGCAAGGGAGAAACGTCCATGTTACGATCAATTTCGCTCGCGGTTTTCCTGGCGGTCGTTCCTGCGGCAGCCTTTGCAAATTCATGCCCGACCATCATGGCCGCGATCGACGCGGCGTTGCCGACCGCGACGCTGGCCGAGGCCGACATGAACAAAGTCAAGGAACTGCGCGCCCAAGGCGAGAAATTGCACGCCGCCGGCGATCATGCAGGGTCGGAGGCTGCGCTCAACCAAGCCAAGTCGATGCTCGGCATATAATTGCTCCCCCTTCTCCCCCTGTGGGAGAAGGTGGCCGCGAAGCGGCCGGATGAGGGGTGTTCCAGCTTGGCACCGACAGCACTCCGGCCAACACCCCTCAACCGTCTTGGCGCTGCGCGCCAATCCACCTTCTCCCACAAGGGGAGAAGGAAAGCTCTCCACCGTCCAGCCCGCGTGATCACCCCAAGCCGATGCGCCTGGCGCCTTGCCGGAACAGGGCTGCGGCGTCCGGCTCGAAGCGGAAGGTGCCGATGAAATCGTCGGCACAGTAGTTCGGCAGCGTCTTGCGGATGGCGGCCGCGAAAGTGCGGGCCTCGTCAAGCCGCCCCGCCAGCGCAAGGCAGTGCGCCGCGATCGCCAGGATGATGGCATGCGCGTTGGGACGGGCGGCGGCCTTCAGCGCCCATTCGGCGGCCTCGTCGAACTGCCCGAGGCGGACATGCGCCATCGCCCTGGCGCCGAGCATGCCGAACAGCAGCGGATCGAACGGACTTAGATGGCGCGAGTGATCGGATGAACCGATCGCCGCGTTCGGATCACCCGACTGCGAGTGGACAAACGAAAGCGCGTAGTGGCCGAGCGCAAAGTTGGGGCTGAGATCGACGGCCCGTTCCAGCTCGATGAGCGAGCCGTCCTGCTCGCCGCGCAACCACAGCGCCCGGCCCATGGCCCAGTGCGCGGCCGGATTGTGATCGTCGACCAGAAGACTTTGGCCGGCGGTCTCGAAGGCGAGCGCGCTTTCCTGGTCGCGGTCTCCCCAGCGCTGAAAGGCGTTCTGCCAATGGGTGAAGGACAGGCCGGCATAGGCGCGGGCGAAGGTCGGATCGAGCTTCAGGGCCATGTCGAAGAAATGCCGGGCCTGCTCGTTTTCCGTGCGGGTGAAGCGATACATGTGCCAGAGGCCGCGATGGTAAGCCTCCCAGGCATTCAGCGAGCTGGGGGCTTTCAGCATGGCGCGGTTGCGCTCGACCATCTCGATCTCGGCCGAGATCGACGAGACGATGCTGTCGCCGATGTCGTCGAGGACGGCAAAGATGTCGTCGGGCCTGCGTTCGAAGGTCTCGGCCCAGACGATCCTGGCCGTGCGCACCTCGACAAGTTCGACGCTGACCGCGACACGGCCAGCCTGGCTGCGCACCGTCCCGGTGGCGACGTAGTCGACGTTGAGTCGCCGGCCGGCATCTTCCGGCGCGATGTTCTTTTCGGCCAGCGCAAAGACCGAGCCGCGGGCGATGACGAAGAAATCCCTGAGCTTGGCCAAACGGGTGATGATGTCGTGGGTCAGGCCGTCGGCCAATCCACCGCGAGAGGGGCCGCCGCGAGGGCCGCCGATCCCGGCTTCCTCGACAAACGGCATCACCGCGAGCGACGCCTTCGACGTAGCAGTATCGGCATGGGGAAGCACAATTGACGCTTGCGCGGCTGCCGGCAACAGCGCCGGCTGCGCCCGGAGCGTCGCGGCAGGTCGTTCGCTGCGGATCGACCGCCATGCCTCACGAACGCGTCCGAAATCCAGATCCTCCGAAGCAAACAGCTGCGCCGCCGAGGCAAGATGGTCCTCGCAGGCGGCGATCTGCCCGCGTCGCGCCAGGCTTGTCAGAAGAGCCACGTGCGCGCGCTCGTCGAGCGGATTGAGTTCCAGCCATGTCTCCAGATGCGCGGACATTCCGTCGGCATCCGCCGGCAGCTTGCTGACCAGCTGTTCCAGAATGGCGGCGTGCCACGAACTGAAGCGGCGGCGTTGCGCGATAAGCCAGCTGTTGAAATGCGGGCTGCGGTCGATCTCCAGCCCGTCGAGGAAATCGCCGACGAATTGTCTGGACAGGGCCTGCAGCCGCTCAAGATCGAGCGTCTCGATGCCGCTGGCGGCGGCCGAGGCGACATCGACGGCGTCGACGGAAACGCCCTTCAGATCGAGCGCGACCGTGTCGCCTGATGTTTCGATCCTGTGGCGATCCGGTTCGTCACAAATGCCCCTGAGCTTGCTGAGGCACCAGCGAAGCTCGCCGCGCGGATCGTTCGGCACATCCCACAAAAGTTCGCACAGACGGCTGCGGCCGACGGCATGCGGCGCGAGCGCCAGATAGGCGAAAAGCGCGCGCAGCTTGCGCGATGCCGGCAGTTGCACGGTGGCGCCGTCGCGGGTGACCGTCAGCGGCCCGAGCAGCCGCACGGACAGCCCGGCCGCTGCGCCGTCCAGGCTCGATCGAGCGGATTCCACGTGCGTTTCCACGCTTGCTCCCACGCTGGCCAGTTGTCCTCTGTTTTACCATCGAAAGCGATAGAGTGCATCCGGCAACGAATTTTCCGCGCCGGTTGCCGGCATTGCCACCGTTCCGGGCCGCGTTGGCGGCACCGGAACCGTACTGCGGCAAGGTCTCGAAACCTCGCCGCCCAAGCCGCCGGTTTGTAACCGGCTCGTGACGACGACACCTCGTGACGACAACAATAAGGGGAGAGCAGACATGTTGCAGCAACGGAAAATCAGGACCACGGCCGGGCGCGGCCGCCTGTTCGACAGCATTGTCGACACGGTCGGCGACACACCGGTGATCAGGATCAACAATCTCGGCCCCGATCATGTGACGATCTATGTGAAGGCCGAGTTCTTCAATCCGGCGGCATCGGTGAAGGACCGGCTGGCGCTCAGTATCATCGAAGAGGGCGAGCGCAGCGGCGCCCTGAAACCGGGCCAGACCGTCGTCGAGGCGACCAGCGGCAACACCGGCATCGGGCTGGCCATGGTCTGCGCGCAGAAGGGCTATCCGCTGGTGGTGACGATGGCCGACAGTTTCTCCGTCGAGCGCCGCAAGCTGATGCGCATGCTGGGCGCCAAGGTGGTGCTGACGCCGCGCGCCCAGAAGGGTTTTGGCATGTACAACAAGGCGGTCGAGCTTGCCGAGGCGAATGGCTGGTTCCTGGCCCGCCAGTTCGAGACCAAGGCCAATGCCGCCATTCACGAGGCGACGACGGCGCGCGAGATCATCAACGACTTCGCCGGATCGCGGCTCGACTGCTTCGTCACCGGCTACGGAACCGGCGGCACCGTCGTCGGTGTCGGGCGCGTGCTGCGCCGCGAGCGTCCCGAAACCCGGATCGTGCTGGCCGAACCCGCCAATGCCCAGCTGATCGGCAGCGGCAAGGCGCAGCAGCGCGGCGCCGACGGCGCACCCGCCGCCAGCCATCCGGCCTTCGAGCCGCACCCGATCCAGGGCTGGACGCCGGATTTCATTCCCAACGTCCTGCAGGAGGCGGTCGACGCCAGCCTCTATGACGAGGTGGTGCCGATTGCTGGGCCCGAGGGCATCAAATGGGCCAAGGCGCTGGCCCAGAAGGAAGGGATTTTCACCGGCATCTCCGGCGGAGCGACCTTTGCCGTGGCGCGCCAGATCGCCGAAAAAGCCGCACCCGGCTCGGTGATCCTGTGCATGCTTCCCGACACCGGCGAACGCTACATGACGACGCCGCTGTTCGACGGCATCGAAGCCGAGATGGACGCCGAGGAGATCGCGCTGTCGCGCTCAACGCCGGGCTGCCAGTTCCCGGCCGAATAATTGCGCATCGGGAGCAACGCGGATGGATGCCATGCTGAAAGCCGCCGGCACTGCCGGTATGGTTGCCGAAGAAACGCTCGATCCGGTCGACTGGGCCGATGTGCAGGCGCTGTCGCACCGGATCATCGACGACGCCGTCGACTATCTGCGCGATGTCAGGGAACGCCCGGTGTGGCAGGACATGCCGGCGGAGGTGAGAGAATTTTTCGCGGCGCCGCTGCCGCAATCGCCTCAACCGCTGGCCCAGGTCTATGGCGAGGTCGCCCGCAACGTGATGGCCTACCCGATGGGCAACATCCATCCGCGCTTCTGGTCCTGGTACATGGGGTCGAGCAATTTCACCGGGGCGCTCGGCGATTTCCTGGCGGCGGTGCAGGGCTCCAACCTCGGCGGCGGCAACCATGCCGCCGCGCTGATGGACAGCCAGGTCGTCGACTGGTGCAAGCAGATGATGGGCTTTCCGCAATCAGCCAGCGGCACGCTGGTCAGCGGCGGCTCGATGGCCAACATCATTGGCCTGACCGTGGCCCGCAACGCCAGGGCTGGCATCGACGTGCGCGAGCATGGCGTTGCCGCCATCGACAAGCCGCTGCGTTTCTATGGCTCGGACCAGCTTCACTCCTGCCATAGCAAGGCGATGGAGGCGCTCGGCCTCGGCAACCGCGCGCTGCGCCGCATCCCGACCGATGCCGGATTGCGGATCGACATCGACGCGTTGCGGGCGGCGATCACTGAGGACCGCCAGGCGGGTTTTCGGCCGGCTTGCGTGATCGGCACGGCCGGCACCGTCAACACCGGCGCGATCGACGATCTGCAGGCGCTGGCAAGGCTGGCGGCGCAGGAAGATCTCTGGTTCCATGTCGACGGCTGCATCGGCGCGCTGATCGCCATCGCGCCGGAAAATTCCCATCGCGTTGCCGGCATCGAGCACGCCCACTCGATCGCGCTCGATCCGCACAAATGGCTGCACGCTCCATTCGAGGTCGGCTGCGCACTGATCAGGGACGCCTCGGCGCATCGCAGCACGTTTGCGGTGACGCCGGAATATCTCGAATCGACGCCGCGCGGCCTCGCCTCGGGGCAGTGGCTGCATGATTTTGGCCTGCAGACGTCACGCGGTTTCAGGGCGCTGAAGGTGTGGATGGCGCTGAAGCAGCACGGCATCGAGAAATTCGGCCGCCTGATCGACCAGAACATCGCACAAGGACATTATCTCGGCACGCTGATCGCCGCCGAACCGCTGCTGGAACTGGTCGCGCCACTGAGCATCAACATCGTCTGTTTCCGCTACCGTGGCGACGGGCTGACGGGAGAGCGGCAGAAGGCGCTCAACACCGAGATCATGCTGCGGCTGCAGGAAGACGGCATCGCCGCCCTTTCGGATACGACGGTGCACGGCCAGCATTGCCTAAGGGCAGCGATCAACAACCACCGCACCCGGCGCGACGACCTGGATTTGTTGGTGCGGGAAACGGTGCGGCTTGGGCAGGAGATTTCAAGGCCTTGCGTCGCCGGCTAAGGATCCTGGCAATCACCTCAGACAAATCACAGCGCCCAAGCGTGTGGGGTGATCGACTGTTGATGTCGGCGCTGCCCCTCACCTGCCTGCCGGCATCCTCTCCCCGTAGAACGGGGAGAGGGGCGCTTTCATTAATGGTTTCGTTCAATCACCAGCGTTACAGGAAGGGCACCGGCATTGAGGCCAGCCCCTTCTCCCCGTCACTATACGGGGAGAAGTGCCCGGCAGGGCGATGAGGGGCAGCGCAAACCTGAAACGATTGCCCCTGTGCCCCGCAACGAGGATCACGCCTCGAGCCAGACCTTCTCGAAATGCTGCTCCAGAGACTGATGCTGCTCGCAGCCGTGCACGCCCTTGCGGAACGTCCGGTAGACCGAGCGCCAGTAGGGCTGGATGATGATGCCGGAATCGCGCAGATTCCGCTCGATCTTGGCCATGATCTCCTTGCGCGCGCTGGCGTCGGGTGTGGCCAGCGCCTTGTCGAGCAAGGCGTCGAACTCCGGATTGGCGTAGGCGGTCTCGTTCCAGGCAGCGCCCGATCTGTAGGCCAGCGCCAGCACCTGGACGCCCAGCGGCCGGCCGAGCCACTCGGTGCAGGAGAAAGGATATTTGCTCCAGTCATTCCAGAACGTCGCCGCCGGCAGCACGGTCCGTTTGACCTTCAGCCCGGCGTCGCGCATCTGCGCGGCGATGGCGTCGCCGGTGTTCTTCTGCCAGTCGACATCGACGGAGATGAGCTCGTATTCGTGATCGGACTTGCCGGCCTCGGCAAGCAGCGTCTTGGCTTCGTCGACATTGCGGACGGCCGGGCCGATATCGGCGTATTCGGCATGCATCGGGCCGACATGATGGTTCTCGGCCGGCATGCCGCGGTCGTCCATGCCGATCTTCAGGATTGCGGCATTGTCGACGGAGAGCTGGGCGGCGCGCCGCACCCTGATGTCGTCATAGGGCGGATTGCCGACGTTGAAGCGCGCGACGATGGTCGAGCCGGTGGCAAGCTCGGAATTGCTCAGACCCATGGCGTCGGTCTGCGAGACGGTATCGGCGGCGGTTTCGTGGTTGGTGTCGATCTCGCCCGATTCGAAGGCCGAAAACATCGCATTGGGATCGGAGCCGTAGTCGACCCATTGGATGCCGTCGAGCCAGAAATCGCCCTTCCACCACGGCTTGTCCTTGCGGCGGACCTCGGCGCCGACCTCGGCGTCCCATGCCACCAGTTCGCAAGGTCCAGTGGTGATCGCCAAGGCCTTCAGCGGATCGCCGTCGCCGTCGTAGCTGCGGTGCATGATCAGCGCCGGATAGTCGGTCATGCCGGCAATCAGCGAAATGTCGGGCTTCGGCAGATTGAGCCGGACGGTAAAGTCGTCGACACGCTCGATGCCGCCGTCGATCGGCTTCTTGGTGGCGGCGTCGACCAGCGCCCCCATCCGCTCGGCGACCGAATTGCCGGCGACGCCGGCGTCGCACCAGCGCGTCAGATTGTGGACGACATCGTCGGCGTTGAAAGTGTCGCCGTTCGACCAGGTGATGCCCTTGCGGACGTGCAGCGTCAGCACGCGGGCGTCGTCGCTGGTCTCCCAACTCTCGAGCAGCCACGGCTCGAAGGTGAAATCGCGGTTCCAGCGCACCAAATATTCGTTGCAGTGGCGGGCGACATTGGACATTTCGACGCCGTCGAAGGTGCGCGGGTCCTTCCAGCCCTTGACGTTCATGGCGACGCGCAAGACGCCGCCGCGCTTCGGCTCCTGCGCCCTGGCCGGGGAAGGCGCGAGACCGACAAGCGCCAGCGCGCCGGCGACGCTGACGCCAAGTGCTGCCATGGTGGCGAGATATTCGCGCCGGTTCATGCCGCCTTTTTTAAAACCGTCGGCGACGGGCTCGGCCTGCGGATGCAGCGCTCTTTCGGTCAGCATCAACTTCATCGTCGAATCCTCCCTGTCGGCGCCCGGCCGACCGCTTCGCGGGGGCGGATGCGGTCGCCGGGCGCCCTTGGCCATAGGCGATGATAGTGCGGGATTCAGCGGGGAAGTGTTCGCCTTTCCGCAGGCGTTGTGCGCTGTTCCGCAGAAGCTTGCGCTACTGCGGCGCAGAACCTTTCGAGACGCCGGCGGGACAGCGCCCCCCTCTGCCCTACCGGGCATCTCCCCCACTTGGGGGGAGATCGGCTGTCGTCCCGGCTTTCGCCAATTTCCAATATCGCAGCAGGAGCGCAGCGCCGAAACTGCCAATCTCCCCCCTCGTGGGGGAGATGCCAAGTTTTGGCAGGGAGGGCAGGACAGAGGGGGGCGCCAAGGATCGCCAGCCTTCCTGGTTCAGAGTTCGTCGTAGAGCCGGGCGGCGTTTTCATAGGTGAAGCGCAAAGGCACCGAGCCCACGACCTGCCACGCATCGACCGTCTCGCCTGCCATCAATCGGCAGGCGCCGTCGGTTGTGGTGACGGCGCCGCCATAGAGCCGGTTGGCAAGGTTGAGGATGGCGGTCTGGTGCATCGCCGTGCTGCCGCTGCCGCAGGCATCCTTGACCAGCAGCACGCGAAAGCCCGATGATACCGCATCCCTGACGGTGGCGTCGATGCAGGCCTCGGTCCACACGCCGGCAACGACCAGCCACTCGATGCCTTTGGCCCTGAGCCGGCCCGCGGCAGGGCCCGAACCGAAGGCGCTGGCCTCGGTCTTGACCAGCATCATCTCGCCGTCGACCGGCGCCACTTCCGGACAGATCGCCGTCAGCGGATCGTCCTTGTCGGAGAAGGCCGACCTGCCATTGGCATCGACCGGATGGAACCGCCGCGCCTCCCTGGTGAGATCGACGATATAGGCCGAATGGTAGAGCAGCACATCGTTGGCCCGTGCCGCCGCCTGCAGGCGCTGGACGTTGGCGAGGATGTCGGCAAAACCCTCGACCAGATAGCGCTTGTCCTGCCGGTGCTCCTCCTGGAGGTCGACGAACACCGCGGCCACCGTGCCGCGTCTGATCGAGACCGGGCCCTTCATGCGGACACCTGAACGAAAGCATGAGCGCTGCGGTTAGTCCCGACGATTTGCGATACCGCACCTCGATTGGTGGTGGATGCTGGGATCAAACTTCTTTCTCCAGAAAGTCGTCCTCATAGGGAAAGCGCGACAGAAGCTCGGTGCCGGTTTCGGTGACCAGGATCTCGTCCTCGAGCTTGACGCCCTCGCGTCCGCCTTTCTCGCCGATATAGCTCTCGACGCTGACCACCATGCCGGGCGCGACAAACCCGTCGCGGCCATAAGTCTCGTAGTCCATGGCGTGCGCGATGAACGGCGTCTCGCCATGCATGCCGACGCCGTGCATGACAGACGTGTAGCGCTGGTCGACGAAGCGGTCCGGGATCTTCCAGGCCTTTTCGGCAATTTCGCGAAACGCCATGCCCGGCCTGACGATCGAGATGTTGTGCTGAACCTGGTCGTGGGCCATGCGGTAGAGCGATTTCTGATAATCCGTCGGCTTGCCCGGCCCGCAGCGGAAGGTGCGCGAGAAGTCCGAATAGTAGCCGTAGCAGCCGATCGTATCGGTATCCAGCGCCAAGAGCTCGCCGGGCCTGATCTTGCGGCCGCTGGCTTCGTTGAACCACGGATTGGTGCGCTGGCCCGAGGTCAAGAGCCGGGTTTCGATGAACTCGCCGCCCTGCCGGATCACCTCGTGATACATGATGGCGAACAGGTCGTTTTCGGAAACGCCGGGCTTGATCGCCTCGCGCACCGCATAGACGGCCGCCTCGGCGCCGGCCATCGACACTTGCAGGCATTTTACCTCTTCGGGCGTCTTGACCGCCCGCACGGCAAGAATTTCGCCCTGGCAATCCCGGACCTCGCAGCCGCGCTTTTCCAGCGCCAGCGCCTGCAGATGGCCGCAGCGGTCGAGGCCGAGCTTCATCGAGCCGCCGCCATGCGCCTTGAGCAGCTCCGTGATTTCGTCGGCGAACGGGCCGGCGGTCTCGTCGTCGCGGCCCGACACCGAAGACCACACCAGCCTGGACGGCCGCGCCTCATCGATCGTGTCGAGCACCATCGAGACATGATAGCTCTGCGGATATTCGAACAGCACGATCGGCCCTTCGGTCGGGATGAAGAAGTAGCGGGTCGAATTGCGCAGGAAATAACCGAACATGTTGCGCGAGCCGGTGGCGTAGCGCTGGTTGTAGGGGTCGAACAGCACGACGCCGCCATAACCGGACTCGCGCATCCAGGCGCGCAGCTTGGCCAGCCGGCCCTTGCGCAACGCGTCCGCATCGATGAAGGACGGCTCGGTGTCGGACAGCCACATGCCGCCGGCCGGATCCGCCGCCGCCGGGTGGCGCATGCGGTCCTTGAAGTCGACGTCCTCAGTGCTGTCGGGGTCGAACACGACGATGCTCATGGGGTGCCTCCTGGAAGCCCCGAACATAGCGGTGCACCGCGAAGAGGCTGTGCGGAATCCCGCAGATGTTGTGCCGGATACCGCTTGAAGCCGTTCCGTGATGCTCTACGGCGCTCTGTCCTGCCGGACATCTCCCCCACTTGGGGGGAGATTGGCAGCTTCGGCGTTCCGCTCATTCCTGTAACGTTGGCGATTGGCGAAATCAGCGATGACAGCCGATCTCCCCCCAAGTGGGGGAGATGGCCGGCAGGCCAGAGCGGGGCGCTGTCCCGCCGTCGTTGCGCCGCGTCAGCGCGCGGACGCCTAATGCCTCCGCGCCACCTTCGGCGCATGCCCATGCTCCTCCCGAAACGCCCGCGCAAAGCTCGACATCGAAGCAAAACCGCAGGCCAGCGCCACGTCGCGCACCATCAGCGTCGAATGCGCCAGGAGGTCGGCGGCGCGCTTCAGCCGCAGGCGGCGGTAATAGCCGTTGGGCGAGATGGCGAGCTCGGAGCGGAAGTTGCGTTCGAGCTTGTCGGAGGAGACGCCGAGCTTTTCCGCCAGCGCCGCCATGCCGAGCCGCTCCTCCACCGCATCCTCCATGATGGCGATGGCCGACAGCACCAGTTCGTTCTGGACGCCGGTGCGTAACCGCAGCGGCATCAGCTTGCGGTCGACGCTGGAGCGCAGCGGGCTGTGCACGAACCATTCGGCGACGCCGGCCGCGAGTTCGGCGCCATAGTCTGATGTGATGATCTCCAGCATCATGTCGAGGCTGCCGACGCCGCCGGCCGAGGTGAAGCGCTTGCGGTCGATCACGTAGAGATCGCGCCTGAGCTCGATGTCCGGAAACGCCTCGGTGAACGCCGCCTGGCTGGTCCAGTGCAAGGTGCAGGCATGGCCGTCGAGCAGGCCGGCGCGGGCCAAAAAGAAGGCGGCGTCCGCCACCGCGCCGATATGGGCGCCGCCGCGCAGGCTCCTGCGGATCCAGCTCACCGCGTCTTCGGCCACGAGATGATCGGCATCGCCGCCCGAGCAGACGACGATGCGGTCGACCTTCGGCGCATCGCCGGCGAAAAAGCCGGGCTGGATGACGACCCCGTTCGAGGCCGCGACCGGGCCTTCAGCGGCGCCGACGATGATCCAGCGGTAGCATTCTTTCTTGGCCAGCACGTTGGCCGCGCGCAACGGCTCGATGACCGAACTGAACGCCATCATCGGAAAGCCGGGGAAGACCAGCACCGCGAAGGTGAGCGGGGCGTCGTTTGCCGTCGGCTGGTCTCGCTCTCGAGTAGTCATGACTTCAACCGTGCCTGTGGGCAATTGCAGGGAAGGCCACAATTCCGCCGGATGCCACTCAGGTCAACGGGCGGTTGGGTCAGTTTGAAAATTCCATCGCGCCTAGGCGTTGTCGCCTATCGGCCGAACTCCTAAATGCTTGCCGTAGCATTGGAGATAGTGACGGTCGCACTGCGCGGCCCGTATAAGAAGCGAGTTTAGGTCGCTAAAATTAGCTTCTTGACCTGTTTACGGTCTTCCGGCGACCATTGCTTCGGGTCTTCCCCGTGAGCGATAGCGCCGTGAAGCTCGACGTGCTTCATCACTTCCGCCTCGGTCTCTGCCGTGAACATCGCTGGACAGGCCTCGTTTCCCGGATAATCCCTGCAACGATACGAGTAAGCCATGACTTTCCCTCCAGGTTGCCCCGATAGCAAAGCGAGGGTACGTCGCCTTTGTCAATTCACAGTTGGATGCGCCAGTCAGCCGGGAAATTTCAAACTGACGCCACTATCCAACAGGGCACGGACCCCCCTTCAACTCGCCAGCGCCTGATCCAGATCCGCGATCAGATCGTCGCCATCCTCGATACCCGCCGACAGCCGCACCAGCGAATCGGAAATCCCGATTTCCGCGCGTTTTTGCGCCGGGATCGAGCCGTGCGTCATCAGTGCCGGGTGCTCGATCAGGCTTTCGACGCCGCCGAGGCTTTCGGCCAGCGTGAACAGTTGCGTGTGCTCGAGGAAGCGTTTGGTGCCGGCGAGGTCGCGGTCGAGCTCGACCGTGATCATGCCGCCGAAGGCGTGCATCTGCTTTCTGGCGATGGCGTGCTGCGGATGGCTGGGGAGACCGGGATAGATAACGCGGCGGATGTCGGGACGGCGCTCCAGCCAGTGCGCGATCTTCTGGCCGTTCGACGAATGGCGCTCCATCCTCAGCGCCAGCGTCTTGAGGCCGCGCAGCGCCAGAAAACTGTCGAACGGTCCGGAAATGGCGCCGATGGCGTTCTGCAGGAATTTCAGCCGGTCGGCGAGATCCTTGTTGTCGCCGACCACGGCGACGCCGCCGACCATGTCGGAATGGCCGTTGAGGTATTTCGTCGTCGAATGCACCGATATGTCGATGCCGAGCTCCAGCGGCCGCTGCAGGTAGGGGCTGCAAAAGGTGTTGTCGGCGACCGAGAGCACGCCTTTGCGCCTGGCCAGGGCTGCGACCGCTTCGAGATCGACGACGCGCAGCAGCGGATTTGTCGGCGTCTCGACCCAGAGCAGCTTGGTTTCCGGGCGGATCGCCGCTTCGACCGCGGCCAGATCGGTGAAGTCGACGAAGTCGACCTGCAAATTGGCCGAGCGCTTGCGCACCCGCTCCAGCAGCCGGAACGTGCCACCATAGATATCATCGGTGGCAACGACATGGGCTCCGGAATCGAGCAGTTCGAAGATCGTGGCGATCGCCGCCAGCCCCGAGGCGAAAGCGAAGGCGGCTGCGCCGCTTTCGAGATCGGCCACCGCGCGCTCGAAGGCAAAGCGGGTCGGGTTCTGGCTGCGGGCATATTCAAAACCCTTGTGCACGCCCGGGCTCTGCTGGCCGTAGGTCGAGGTCGCATAGATCGGCACCATCACCGCGCCGGTCGTCGGGTCGTGGCTCTGGCCGCCATGGATGGTGCGCGTCGAGAAGGCCAGGCGGTTGCTGCCCGATACGGTGGCTTTGATGGTCATCTTGCGCGGCGCCTCAGATGGTTGATCAGGTCGATGCGGGTAATCAGGCCGATGAATTCGTCGCCGTCGAAGACGATGGCGACCTCGTTGCGGTCGAACACCGGCAGCAGCGCGTCCAGCGTCTGGCTGGCCTGCAGCGTGTGCAGATTGGCGGTCATCGCCGTGCGCACCGGGGCCTTGAAACGGTCCCAGCGGCTGTCATAAGGGCCTTCGACGTGGGCGAGGATATCGCTTTCGTCGACGATGCCGACGAGCTTGCCGTCGTCCAGCACCGGCAGTTGCGAGACGTCCGAACGGCGCATGCGGCCATAGGCGTTGAGCAGGCTTTCGTCCGGGCCGACAGACACGATGTCGCCGGTGCGGTGCGTGCGCATCACCAGGTCGCGCAAATCGCCATGCTGCTCGTGCTCGGCGAGGCCCTGCTCGATCAGCCAGAAATCGTCGAACACTTTCGACAGATATTTGTTGCCGCTGTCGCAGACGAAGGTGACGACCCGCTTCGGCACGGTCTGCTCGCGGCAATAGCGCAGCGCTGTCGAAAGCAGCGTGCCGGACGACGAGCCGGCGAGAATGCCCTCCTTGGAAAGCAGGTCGCGCACCGCCAGCATGCTCTGCTTGTCGGTGATCGAGTAGGCCTTCTTGACCAGCGACAGATCGGCATTGGGCGGGACGAAATCCTCGCCGATGCCCTCCACCGTCCAGCTGCCGGCCTCTTGCATCTTGCCGGTCTTGATCAGGGGCGCCAGCACCGAACCGACCGGATCGGCGAGAATCATCTCGGTTTTCGGCGAGATTTTTGCGAAATAGCGGCCAAGCCCGGTCAGCGTGCCGCCCGAGCCGACGCCGACGACCACTGCATCGACGTCACCGTCGAGCTGCGAATAGATCTCCGGACCGGTCGTGGTTTCATGGGCGTCCGGGTTGGCCGGATTGGCGAACTGGTTGGCATAGAAGGCGCCGGGCAGCTCGGCGGCGATCTTTTCGGCCATGTCCTGATAGTATTCGGCGTGGCCCTTGCCGACATCGGAACGGGTCATGCGCACTTCCGCGCCGAGCGCCCGCAAATGCTGGATCTTTTCGCGTGACATCTTGTCGGGCACGACCAGGATAATGCGATAGCCCTTGGGGATGCCGACCTGGGCGAGGCCAAGGCCGGTGTTGCCGGCGGTCGCCTCGACAATGGTGCCGCCGCGCTTCAGCCTGCCCTGTTTTTCGGCGTCGGCGATCATCGACAGCGCAATGCGGTCCTTGATCGAGCCGCCGGGGTTCTGGCTTTCGAGCTTGATGAACAGCCGGCACTTGCCGATGTCGAATTTGGTCAGCTCGACAACCGGCGTTTGCCCGATCAGGTCGAGAACCGATGCATAGGGCGGACGCAGGCGGGACATTGCCCTGTCCGGGAGGGCGATCTTGTGCACGCTCATGCTGATGCTCCATGGTCAAGCGACCGCCTTGGGCAGGCTGTCAGCCTATCTTCTTTTCCAGCCGTTTGTAGTCTGAAAGAAGATAGATCGTGCCAATCCGTTGGCCAGACGGGGAATGGGATTCCGGTGGGGCCGCTCCGTCACGCCAATCACGATAAGGTCGCGGGACAGCACCCGTAGAGCGCCGACCTCACCCAAGCAACCGCTTCCCCAGCCTTGCACATTGCACGCGAATATCCGGTATGGCGTCGATCTCGAAGAAGGTGCCGCGCGTCAGCGGCCCGACCGCCAGGATCTTGGCCGAGACGGTGCCGTCGCTGGCGATGACCTCGCAATTGTCCGATACGTCGAGGCCAAGCCGCAGCGGATCCGGCCGGGCCAGCCCGCGGTCGACCAGCGACCGCACCACGCTGTTCGACGTTGTCGAGATGTCCCTGGCGATGCCGGTGCAATCGTAGATGCGGGCGACGTCGAACGTCTCGATGTTTTGCGTGTGGCGCGACTGGACCTGCACGCTGAATTCGTCGCCCGCCGTGATGCCGACGACGCGCCCGGCGACAAGCCGGATGCGGCCCGACTGCACCGCCTCGGTGACACGGGCATAGACTTCCGGCGCCATGCGATGGCGGTGGATGTCCCACCACGCCTTGGTGTGCTCGACAAAGCGGCGCTTGGCCGAAGACGGCCAGTTCTGCCAGATCTTCTGGTTGAACGGCCTGAGACCGTCGACGACGTCGCGCCAGTCGATGCCGGCCTTCTGGTTTTCCCGGATCAGGTCGCGAAACCAGCCGACGAAATAGGAGAGCTGGGTGCCGAGCGGAATGTCGGCGACGTCGAGCTTGATCGGATTGCCCTTGCGATGCGGCGAAGGCAGCAGGCCGCGCCGCGACACCGCGATGATCTCGCCGCGATGGCCGCGTTGTTCGAGCGACAGGAAGGCATCGACCATGCTCAACCCCGTGCCCAGCACCAGGACCCGGGCTTCCCCGTCGAGCACGGTGTCGGCCTCCGATCCCATCCTGATCGCATGGCCGTGGCCGGCACCTGGCTCCTCGTCATGTCCGGTCGCCAGCACGGCAAGGTGGGCGACGACGCTGGTACCGTTGGCCAGCGCCACCTCGACCCCGGACCCGGTCGGCGAGATCGACAGGCTCTCCTCGCGGATCAGGCGAAGACGCCCCGTCTCGCGGGCCTCGAGCTCGTCCAGCAGTTCCTTCAGGTAGCGGGCGTAGACGCTGCGCGGCGCGTAGACCGGCGCCTGCTCTGGGGTTGCCAGGCCGCGCTCAAGCAGCCAGCGCCAGAAATTGCCGGGGTCATCGGCATGGGCGCTCATGCCGGCCGCGCTGACATTCAGCACATGCGCCGACAGCAGCGTGGAATAGGCGATGCCCTGGCCGAAATGCGGGCGCTTTTCGATCAGCGTGACACGCAGATCGGGATTGGGCGACTTCAACAGATGCGCGGCAAGGACGACGCCGCTGGCGCCGCCGCCGACGATAATGATCGAACTTGGGACAATCGAATTTGCGCGGCCGGTCATGCGCGCACCAAGTGCCTGAGGAGCCGTCGGTTCCGGCTCAGGCCTGGATTTTCAACGCAGCCGAAAGGTCGTCGTCGCCGGCGATATCGCGCATCTCGGCGAGGCTGCGCTGATCCAGCACCTCGGCGATCGCTTGCCGGACCTCCAGCATCAGATGTCGGACTTGGCATGTCGCCTCGTTGCAGTCTTCACAGCGCGAATACCGGGTGCGGCTGGCGCAGGGAATTGGGGCAAGCGGTCCGTCGAGCACGCGCACGACGTGGCCGATCTTGATTTCATCCGCCGGCCGCGCCAGGCGGTAACCGCCCTCCTTGCCCTTGCGACTCTGGACGAAACCGGCATTGCGCAGTTCGCCGAGGATGGCGTCGAGAAATTTCTTCGGAATGTTGTTTCCGGTGGCGATATCGGCAACGAAGGCGAGCTGACCAACCGGCAGCCGCGCCAGATGGACGAGCGCCTTGAGGCCGTACTTGCCCTTCTTTGTGAGCATGGACCGAACGTTTCTCTGTCATGCAATGGCGCAAGGCCACCGGTTGCGAAACGCCTGGCGTGCTTCCCCACCGCGTCCGCGTCCAGGCTTTCAAGACACATAAATTCTAGTGACATGATATACAAGACGGGCACCATTGATTTTGCTTGATTTTCAAGCCGCTGCGACGACTTGCCGGACGTTTTTCCTCCTGAAGCCGGGAGGCACGCCAATGGCGACAGCCAGCCCTCGACCCTCATGCGGGTGATCGCCGCGATATGGACATCGCTCCGTTCTCCCAATTCCTGCAATGTCGATAAGACTACTATACTTAGCCGCGATACAGGAACCGGTTTTCAAATCGTCGGCCATTCGCAGCATTCATTTGCCGAAGCTGTGCGCAAAACAGAAAATGCGTGTTTGCGGCGGGCCGCGCATTCGCCGGTCCGAGACGCCGCCAGGGTGGTTCGAGTGTCAGGGGAGCGAACGGTTCGCCCACACCAGGCCGCCTAGGCCAACCAGCGCAGTGACGATGCCGATATAAAGCCATTGCGACTGGCCGGTCATGAAGCTGCCGCCGACGAGGCCGATGCCCTGCAGCGACCACAGCGCACCGATGGCGAGCACAATCAGCGCCAGCAGATTTTTGATCAATCTCATCATCGGGATCCCCTTCCCAAGTCGATCGTCAATTCCGCCATGGCCGCGATGGCAAGGCGAAAGGAAGCGACCCGATCGCTGTCACATCTACTTGCATGATAAAGCCGGGTCTTGCCGGAAACACCCCGGTGCTGGTGCGAAGACCACCAGACATACATCGGCGCAATCCCGACATTCCATGACAGACTGTTTCCCGCCGACTCCAAACGTGTACTGTTGTCATGGAACCGCCAGACGACTGCCGCATTTGGTGCCACATTCCATCCGTAACGGCCGGGTCTGTCAAACGGAGCCCCTTGCCACAGATGAAGAAACCCAACCGGACCGCGCTTGTCGCGGCGGCGATAGCGGCTGGCCTGATGGTCGGCGCATCCACCTCCCCTGCCGCCGCGCAATGCGGCCGCGCCTCCTGGTACGCGCTGACCTCGAAGACCGCTTCCGGCGAGCGGATGAACCCGTCGGCGCTGACCGCCGCGCACCGCACGTTGCCTTTTGGCACCAGGCTGAAGGTCACCAACCGCAAAAACGGCCGCAGCGTCGTCGTGCGCATCAACGACCGCGGCCCGTTTATCAAGGGTCGGGTGATCGACCTGTCGAAGGGCGCCGCAGGGCGGCTCGGCTTCATCAGCTCGGGCCATGCTGCTGTGTGCACCGACCGCGTGTAATGCCACGCGGCTTTGCGGCCCCTTCTCCCCGTCACTATACGGGGAGAAGGTGCCGGCAGGCGGATGAGGGGCAGCGCAAACCTGAAGCGATTGCCCATGCTCTCTCCGGCATCTTTCGCAGCTGCACAATAAGCCGGCTGCCGCCGTTCAAAACCGTTTTTCAACGCCTTAGACAAAAGTATAAGCATAAATCAATTCAATTGACGTATTGCATCGCAGCAGTTTGTTGTTAACCTTTGCGCGAGAGATTCAAGGCTCGGCACTGCTGTCGTCCCTTCGGTCGCAGCAGCGGAGTTCTCGATGTTCTACCAGCTCTACGAATTGAACCACGCCGCCGTTCAGCCGGCCCGCGTCTATGCCGATGCGGTGCGGATGTTCTACACCAATCCGCTCAATCCGTTTGCGCACACGTCCTGGGGCCGCTCAGTCGCGGCGACGGCCGAATTGTTCGAGCGCACGACGCGCCGCTACAGCAAGCCGCAGTTCGGCCTGACCAGGACCGTCGTCGACTGGAAAAGCGTCGCTGTCACCGAAAAGACGGTGTGGTCGCGGCCGTTCTGCAATCTGCTCCGTTTCGAGCGGGCGGTTCCCGCCGGCCGCCGGCCTGATCCGAAGCTGCTGATCGTGGCGCCGATGTCCGGCCACTACGCGACGCTGCTGCGCGGCACGGTCGAGGCGATGCTGCCGCATGCCGACGTTCACATCACCGATTGGGTCGACGCCCGCATGGTGCCGCTCAGCGAGGGCAGCTTCGACCTCGACGACTATATCGACTACATCGTCGACATGCTGCATGCGCTGGGCCCGGACACCCATGTCATGGCGGTGTGCCAGCCTTCAGTCCCGGTGCTGGCGGCGGTGGCGCTGATGGAAACGCGGGGTGACCCGTTCGTTCCCTCGACGATGACGCTGATGGGTGGGCCGATCGACACCCGCCGCAATCCGACCGCGGTCAACCTTCTGGCTGAGGAAAAGGGCACCGACTGGTTTCGCGACAACGTCACCATGCAGGCGCCATGGCCGGTGCCGGGCTTCGGCCGCGAGGTCTATCCCGGCTTCCTGCAGCTTTCGGGTTTCATGAGCATGAACCTCGACCGCCACATCATCGCCCACAAGGACTTCTTCATGCATCTGGTGAAGCATGACGGCGACAGTGCCGAGAAGCACCGCGACTTCTACGACGAGTATATGGCGGTGATGGATCTGACAGCGGAGTTCTACCTGCAGACGGTAGACACCGTGTTCGTCCGCCATGCTCTGCCCAAGGGCGAAATGATGCATCGCGGCATCGCCATCGATCCCGCCGATATCCGCAATGTCGCGCTGTTCACGGTCGAGGGCGAGAACGACGACATTTCCGGCCTCGGCCAGACCCAGGCCGCGCACGACCTCTGCATCAACATCCCCGCGGACAGGCACGCTCACTACATGCAGCCGGCGGTCGGCCATTACGGCGTCTTCAACGGCTCGCGCTTCCGCTCCGAAATCGTGCCGCGCATTGTCGACTTCATCACCAGCTATGGCCGCCAGACCCGCGTTGCGGTGAGGCCGAAGCTGGTTCGGACCGCCAAAAAGTAAAGATGTCCTGGATGGCAGCCGCCGTTCAAGTCGACCTGTTGCACAATAGCCGCGCTTTCGGCCGCGCGGGTAACCATATCGCAAAACTGGCCGTTGGTATAATTGACAGGGACTGTAGATCGCCCTTAACGTTTCATTAACAACAAGGGACGAGGGGGACAATGATTTCCTCACCAATGGCGAGAGGGCTGCGCGTGTGCGCCCTGTTAGGGCTGGCACTTGCGACAGGCTGGTCTACAGCGGCTTCGGCAGCCGGACCAATGGCAACCGGCGGCCCAACATCGCAGCCGATCGGCCATTACGATTTCTGCAAGACCAGTCCGGCCGAATGCTCGATCCACCCGGGCAATCTCGCCCCCGCCACCATGACCGGCGCGCTCTGGCGCAAGATTCTCAGCGTCAACGCCAGCGTCAACAACGCCGTCAAGCCGATAAGCGACATCGATATTTACGGCAAGGACGAGGTCTGGGCCTACCCCGTCAGGGGCGTTGGCGACTGTGAGGACTATGTCCTGGAAAAACGCCGCGAATTGAACCGCTTGGGCGTGTCCTACGCCAATCTTCTGATGACCGTCGTGCGCAAGCCGGATGGCGAGGGCCATGCCGTGCTGACCGTGCGCACGAGCAAGGGCGACTACGTCCTCGACAATCTGGACGGAAAGGTCCGCTCGTGGGACCGGACCGGCTACCGCTTCCTCAAGCGGCAGGCGATCGACAATACCGGTCGCTGGGTGTCGATCCGTGATGGCCAGCAGGTCCTGGTCGGCGCGGTCCAGTAAAATATCTAACCCGTGAGGGTGAGCAGATGAATAGAGTTCCGCACCCTTGCGACGCTCCATCGTTACGGCATGGATCCTAGGGTCTCCGCTACGTCGCTTCGCTCCTGCTCCGCCCTAGGATGACGAACGCAGGTGGTTTAAGGCCAATCGCGGATGTCGGAAATTTGCAGCTGCGTGCCGGGTAGCGGGATCGCGGCCAATGGCAATCGCAAACCTTCGAGATTGGCTGAACCGATCCTCACTTCGTCATCCTAGGGCGGAGCGCAGGAGCGAAGCGACGTAGCGGAGGCCCTAGGTGTTTGATCCCGGACTTTAATGGCGCATCATTGCCGTCCGAATCAAAGGATGCGCTATGGGACAGGTTCTA
>NZ_JBVVPY010000036.1:0-47715 GCF_055811335.1 Mesorhizobium sp. WSM4847
GCCGTCGGTGCCAGGCTGGAACACCCCTCATCCGACCGAGCTTCGCTCGGCCACCTTCTCCCACAAGGGGAGAAGGGGGAGCCAATCGCGAACGTCAGCGATTTGCGTGACGATGGTGCTGGACGCGTGCCAAGGCCGGGTAATCTCGCCCGATGCCGCATCAGCCCGTCGCTCCGACCAAACGTCGTTTCGCCCGCTCGATGCGCCGTGAGTCAACGGAGGCGGAGGACCGCCTGTGGCACGAACTGCGCGGACGCAGGCTCGACCGCATCAAATTCCGGCGTCAGGTTCCTATCGGCAGATTCATCGCCGATTTCGTTTGCGCCGAGGCCAGGCTGATCGTCGAGATCGACGGCAGCCAGCATGCGGATTCAAACTATGATCGGGAGCGAGACGCCGAATTGAAGGCGAGGAGCTTTCGTGTGCTGCGCTTCTGGAACGACGACGTGCTGCGCGATTTGAACGCCGTCTGCGATACCATCATCGCTTATGTCGGCGACCAGAGTTTGCAGCCGTGGCGGTAATAGGGGAGCCAAATCACTTACGTCACGGAATCTCGGCAGCGTTCAGCTGTCGTCTTCGCCCGTTGCTGGCACAGCCTGTCCGGCCGTCTTGCGGCGCAGCATCTTGGTCAGCTTCCAGATCGTAGGGCTGTTCTTGACGAAGGCTTTCAGGCGCGCGCCCTGCCGCAGGACAAACACCAGCGCGCGGCCTTTTGCCGTCAGCGGAATCAGGACCTCGAAATGCCGGGTCTCGATATCGCACCACAGCCGCTTGTAGGGTTCGTCGCCGACCGAGAAATCATAGAGATCGAACCCGCTCTCGCAGGCTTCCTCGATGTTGTCGAAGAACAGGAAGTCGCCGGGGCTGGCATGGGCAAGGTCGTCGTCGGCGATCGCTCCGAATTCGCAGATCAGGCGTTTTCCCGAGCGGCTCGATCCGGTGACGGCGCGAAGCTTGCCGGCGACTTCGAGCCCATGCAGCACGAAGGACGGCTTTTCGTCGGAAAGCGCTTCGACGAACAAGGCGCGGAAGAAAGCGCGAACCTGTGGCTCGCCGAAGACGTTGGCGATGCCCATCTTGCGGAAGCGGAACTCCTTCATCTCGAAAAACGCATCGAGCAGCCTGTTCACCTCGTCCGCCGTCCGGGCCTCGATGCGGCGGTGGCTGCCGACGGCCCCAAACTTGCGCGCCTGCGAGCGGTGCCTCTTGCGCCTGCGCTTGCCGCTCGCGCGCGAGAGCAGCGCATCAAAACCTCCCGCCAGGTCTACGGCCAGCGACAGGTTGGGGCTGGGAAAATGCGGGAGGGATAGAAGCGGATTGGCAATGCCGTCGAGATCGGGCAGCAGCCGTTCCAGCGCGACGAGGTCGATGTCCGGCCGTGCCCTGGCGATCGCCGCCAGCATCGAGCGGATTGCCGCAGCATCCGCCTTGGTCAGCCAGGACGGGTCGGCGGCGGCGAAATTGCCGTTGGCATGGCGGCCGCCCATGAAACGGGCGACGCGTAACGGACCACGGCTGGTGACTTCCAGCGCCAACCAAAAAACCGGCCGGCCGTCGCCGCTCAGCGTCGCCAAGACGGTGTCCGCTTCGGCATGTCTGGCCCAGTTCAGGATCCAGGCCGGGCTCTGCGCCGGCGCGAACAGCGCCGAACCGCAGAACTCGGCATAGGCCGCAAGTGCCGCACCGTCGGCGACCGACACCGACAGGCCGGCATGATCCGCAGGCAACGCGCGCGGCGCCGCCTGCATGGCCTCGAGCCGATTGCCGTCAAATGACGCGGTGGCGTCAACCATACCTCAATCCTTTAGGGCGTATTCACCGCGATTGGGGCGCGCATAGGCGCATTTCGTGCTTGGATAAGCCTAGGCGCAAAAGGTGAATGAAATGATCGACGGGGGTGAGGCAATCCGGAAGTTGGCGCTCAATGTCGTGCGCTACACCGGTCTTGCCCCGCTGGCCAAGCCGTTTGTCGGCGGCATCGGCGCCATCCTGATGCTGCATCGGGTCACCGCCACGCCGGAAAAGCCTGATAGCGTCAACCGGCATCTCAACATCGCGCCTGAGTTCCTCGACGCTGTCATCGCCGACATGAAGGCGCACGGCTATGCATTCGTCACCCTGGACGAGGCGATCGAGCGCATCAAGGCCGGCGGCAAGGGTGGCCAGTTCGCGGCGATCACCGCCGACGACGCCTATCGCGACAACAAGACCGAGGCGCTGCCGGTGCTGGAAAAGCACGGCGCGCCGATCACCATCTATGTCGCGCCGGGGCTGATAAACGGCGCCGCCGATCTATGGTGGGAGGTGGTCGAGGAGATCGTCAGCGCGCGCAACCGGCTGGTTTTGACGACAGCGAACGGTCCGGTGACGATCGACTGCTCGACCCCGGGCAAGAAAATCCAGGCCTTTGCGCGCCTGCACGATTATCTGACGCTGGAGGTCCGCGAGGAGGACCAGCGCGCGGTGCTGCGCGAATTGGCGCGGTCGAACGGTATCGAGTTGGGCGCGCGCCAGAGCATGTTGATGAACTGGGACGAGATCCGCGCCATGGCAGGGCATCCGCTGGTGACGATCGGCGCGCACACCGTCAATCATCGCAATCTGAAGCGGCTTTCCGAAGCCGATGCTCGGCACGAGGTCGATGACGTCAGGGGCATATTGCAGGCCGAGCTTGGCAAGGCGCCGCGCCATTTCGCCTATCCCTATGGCTATGCCAGCGCCGTTGGTGACCGCGAAGTCGGCTTTGCCCGCGACGCCGGCTATGTCTCGGCGGTGACGACACGCCACGGCGTGCTGCGCGCCGAACATGCCGGTTTCCTGCACGCGCTGCCGCGTATTTCGGTCAACGGTCGCTATCAGAGCGTTGCCCATATCCGCACGATGCTGTCGGGCGTGACGACGCCGCTGGCCAACGCCGGAAAGATGCTCGTCACCATCTAGTGGTGAGACACTCCGGTGGACCGCAAACCCTTTGCGGACCATCCCTGATGGGAGGTCAAGGGAACGTCGTGACCCAAGGCGGTCATTCCCGAACCGTCCGCCCAAGGTCTGAATCGACTATCAGGGCGGACGTTCAACGCCCTATTGTCGAAGGTCTCTTTGCAAGAAGAGACTGTGCCAGCGCGAGGTCGCGACCGGTAGGCTGACAGATGGGCTAGTCTGGCGGAGCTGCGGCAGCGTAAAGGATAATCGTTTGAGGCTGAGTGAGCTTTACCCTCGCTACGCGCGCCAATCGGGAGTATAGTTGCGTATCGCTGGCTGGGACCTCACGGGGCCGGCGACTGAGAGCGCAAGACTCCCGCATCAGATTAGGCGCGCTCCAACCTGCAGCTGTTCGGCGCGCCCACGAGACTATCTGCCTCTGCCGGAACCTCTTTTTGCTCGGTTCCGACCGGAATTGTCGTTTGCAGTTCGGGAGAGGGAGCGATCCCATGCAGATCATTCAAAATCGCCGCACGTTCCTGGCCGGCTTGACGGCGGCCGGCGGAGCCCAACTCTTCAACATTCGTCCATCCAAAGCTGCGGGGGAGCCACCGCCGGAAACGACTTCCGTCCGTCTGGGGCGGTGGATCGATGGCTCCTATTGCTGGGCGTCGCTCTATCTCGCGGGCGAGTTGATGCGCGCCGACGGATTGACCGATGTCCGCTACGTGCAAGGCGACACCAACGTCGACAACACCGAGTGGCTTACCGCCGGCGTCACGGATTTCGATTTCAACATGCCGTCGATGCACATCCGGAGCATCGAATCAGGGGCAAGTATCAAAATCCTGACCGGCGTGCACACAGGCTGCTGGGAACTGCGGGGCAATGACAGCGTCAACGGCATTGCCGACCTAAAGGGCAAACGGGTCGGGATTTGGGCGTTCAACGACCACCCGCATGTCTTTCTCAGCTTGATGATCAACTATGTTGGGCTTGATCCCGTTCACGAGATCGAATGGGTGTTGGGCATCTCTCCGATGCAGGATTTCATCGAAGGCAAGGTCGACGCCTTCCTCGCCGGCATCACCGAGTTGCCCGGCCTGCGCGCGAAGAAGATCGGCCACACGATCATCAGCAACGCCGTCGACCGGCCCTGGTCACAATATTACTGCTGCATGGTCGCCGGCAGGACTGATTACGTGGACAAGTACCCTGCTGCGACCAAGCGCATATTGCGCGCCATCCTGAAGTCCATCGATTTCTGCGCGTCGGATCCGGCATCGGCTGCGCGCGAACTCGTCGATCGAGGCTTTCTGCCCAGCTATGACCTCGCTCTGATAACGCTGAAAGAGGCCCAGCACGACAGGTGGCGAGGTTACGATTCCGAGGATTCGGTCCGCTTCTATGCGCTGCGAATGCAGGAGACGGGCATGATCAAGTCGAGCCCGCAACAGATTATCGCCCAGGGAACAGACTGGCGCTTCCTCGACGAGTTGAAGCACGAGCTGAAACTGTGAGCGTGTGGCCGGCACGCAGTGCCGTATCCACGGAAGGGAGCGTCCAAATGCAGGTCATCCAGAACCGCCGCCGCTTCTTAGCCGGTATGAGTGCAATCGGCGCCGTTGGACTTGCCGGCGGTCGCAATTCATCCGCCGAGAATGCCCTGCTCGATACGACCACCGTCCGCTTCACCCATACCCCCGCCACCTGCAACGCACCTCTCTACCTCGCCGAGGAACTGTTGCGCGCCGACGGCTTTACCGGCCTCACCTATGTGGACGTGGATGCGGGCGTCAATACGCCGATGAAAATGACAAACGGCGAAGCGGATTTCGGGTTTGAGTTCGCCAGTGCCATCGTCATCGCAATCGATGCCGGCACAGCAACTCGCTCCAACAACAGCGTCCAACTGAAGGGGCGGCCGAGTGGATGCGCGTTCAATGATTCAGTCCGACATCAGATTTGACCCGCGGATGACTCGACTGCCCGTTGGCCGAAGCTAACGATGGAGATATCCATGCAGAAGGTCCAAAGCAGACGCCGCTTCTTGGCCAATATGGCGGCGGCAGGAGTCGCCGGAGTTGTCGGCACCCGAAATTCACGTGCCGAAGAGGGCGGTCTCGAAACGACCACGGTCCGGCTCGCAAAACTCCCTGCCATCTGCATGGCGCCACAGTACGCCGCCAAGGAGTTGCTGCACGCAGAGGGCTTTACCGAAGTTCGCTATGTTGCAGTTGAGCTAGGTGACGCAACGACGAAGAGTATTGCAGCAGGCGAGGTGGATTTTAGCCTGAACTACGCGGGAAATCTCATCGTGCCGATGGATCTTGGAATACCGATCACGGTGGTTTCCGGCGTGCACACGGGATGCTTCGAGCTCTTCGGGAGCGAAGGGATCCACCGCATCACAGACCTGAAGGGCAGGACCGTAGGCGTGCCAAGTATAGGATCAGGGCCCCACCTGTTCTTGGCAAGTATGGCCACTTATGTCGGGCTTGACCCTGTGAGGGACATCAACTGGGTTGCCAGTCCATCCATCAAGCCAAAGGAGCTCTTTGTTGAGGGCAAAATCGATGCATTCCTTGGCCTTCCACCCGATCCGCAGGAGTTGCGCGACCGCAAAATCGGTCACGTCATCGTCAATAGCGCTGTGGACCGTCCATGGTCGCAGTACTTCTGCTGCTTGTTGGCTGGCAATGCGGAGTTCGTTCGGAACAACCCTGTCGCCACCAAGCGCGTCTTGCGCGCCATTCTCAAGGCGGCAGACCTCTGCGTCGCAGAGCCGCAGCGCGTCGCGCAACAGATCGTCGATAACGGGTTCACCGCCAACTATGACTATGCCCTGCAGACGATGAATGAAGTGCCTTATGGCAAGTGGCGCGAATACGAGCCCGAGGACACCGTACGGTTTTACGCCTTGCGCCTGCATGAGGCCGGCATGATCAAGACGAGCCCCCACCAGATTATCGCCAACGGAACGGACTGGCGCTTCCTCAACGAGGTGAAACGTGAGCTGAAGACGTGAGCGGGGGGCGGGCACTCAGTGCCTTTCCAGGGAAGGAGAGCACCATGCAAATCATCCAGAACCGCCGTCGCTTCTTGGCGGGCGCGGCTGCAGCCAGCGCCGCGGGGCTCATCGGGACCGCGACACAGGCATGGGCCGAGCCACCCCCGGAAACGACCTCCGTCCGCTTGCCGCGGTGGATCGATGGCGCCTACTGCTGGGCCGGCTTGTATATCGCCGGAGAGCTGCTGCGCGCGGAGGGCTTCACCGACGTCCGTTATGTGCAAGGCGACAAGAGCGTCGACCAGTGGAAGTGGATTGCGCGCGGCGAGACGGATTTCAGTGTGAACTACGCGCCGATCCATATCGCCTCGATCGAGGCCGGCGTGCCGATCAAGGTCCTTACCGGACTGCATTCCGGATGCCTCGAACTGATCGCCAACGACAGGATCAAAGACATCACGGACCTGCGCGGCAAACGGGTGGGCACGAAGACCTTCGATACGCCGTCATACGTCTATGTTGCCCTGATGGCCGCCTATGTCGGGCTCGATCCCGTCAACGATATCGAGTGGGTCATCGAGCAAGGCGATCCGGCGAAGAGCTTCGCCGAAGGAAAGTTCGACGCGTACCTCTTCACGCCGCCGCAGCCGCAGAAACTGCGCGCCAAGAAGATTGGCCACACGATCCTCAACACGACCCTCGACCGCCCCTGGTCGCAGCATTTCTGCTGCATGGTTTCCGGCACTGACGATTATGTGAACAGGTACCCGGTGGCAACCAAGCGTGTGCTGCGGGCCATCTTGAAGGGCGCCGATCTTTGCGCGTCCGATCCGTCATGGAGTGCCAGTCAGCTAGTCGATCGAGGTTTCCTGCCCAGTTATGACTACGCGCTGCAAACGCTGAGCGACACCCGGTACGACACTTGGCGGGACTACGATGCCGAAGCGTCAATCCGCTTCTTCGCGCTCCGCATGCAGGAGACGGGCATGATCAAGTCAAATCCGCAGAGGATCATCGCCGCAGGCACGGACTGGCGCTTCCTTGACGAGCTGAAGCGCGAGTTGAAGATGTAAGGGCGTGGCCCGCATGCAGTGCCGTTTTCCAAGGGAAGGAGAGCCCCATGCAAATCATCCAAAACCGCCGCCGCTTCCTGGCCGGCGCCGCGGCGGTCGGCGCCGCGGGCCTTATCGGCACCGCGACGCGAGCCCAGGCCGAGCCGCCACCCGAGACGACCACTATCCGCCTCGCGATGCCTGCTGCCGCCTGTATCGCTCCGCTAGTGATGGCCGAGGAGTTTCTTCACGAGGAGGGTTTCAGGGAAGTTCAGTATGTGCCGATGCCCCTCACTGGGGCTGCCATGCTGACGGACGGCGAGGTCGATTTCGACATGCCTGCCTGGTCCGACTACCTGCCCCTGGCGGACGCTGGAAGGCCATTGACGGTGCTCTCCGGCGTCCAGGTGGGATGCTACGAACTGCGTGCCAATCAGAGCATCCAGAGTGTTGCGGATTTGCGCGGGAAGAGGGTAGCCATAAACGACTTCGGTACTACCGACCATATGCTGGTCAGCATGATGGCAGCCTATGTCGGGCTCAAACCTGCCTCCGACATCAACTGGGTCGTGAACGCGTCGGTCAGCCAGGCCGAGCTCTTCATCGCCGGTGAGGTCGATGCATTCATCGGCTTTCCGCTCGGGCCCGAGAAGCCGTGCCCGCGAAATGTCGGTCATGTCGTCGTCAACATCGCCCATGATCGCCCGTGGTCGAATTATTTCTGCTGCATGGCTGCCGCCAATGCCGATTTCATGCGGGCTAATCCGGTGGCGACGAAGCGCGCTTTGCGTGCCATCCTCAAGGCGACCGACATCTGTCACCAGCAGCCTGAACAGGTGGCGCAGCGGATGGCTGCCCTCGGTTTCTCGCACGAGTGCGTGCTGATGACTTTGAACGATAGCCGCTATGGGCTTTGGCGAGAGTACGATCCGGAAGACTCGGTCCGCTTCTTTGCGCTTCGGCTGAACGAGCTGGGCATGATCAAGAAGACCCCGAAGGAAGTCATCTCCGGATTCACCGACTGGCGCTTCCTCGAGGAGATCAAGCGCGAGTTGAAGACGTGAGCGCGTGGCCGGCGGGTGTCCTGGTGCTGGCCGTGCTCGTCTTTCCAACGCAGGGGCTTTCACACGACTCGATGCACAACGAACGGTTGCCGGTGATCGGCCCCGCGCCCGACTTCGTGCTCACCTCTCAGGACAATCGGCCAGTAGCGCTTGCCGATTATCGCAGTAGGGTCGTCGCCGTCACCTTCATCTTTGCCTCCTGCACAGATACCTGCCCGATCCTGACCGCCTTGATGGTGCGGGTTCAGGACGAGCTGGGATCTGCGTTCGGCAACAAGATCGCTTTCGTTTCCATTACCGTCGATCCGGAGCGGGACACACCCGAGGTCTTGAGGCAGTATGCCGAAAATTTCGGCGCCGATCTCAAGGGCTGGGCGTTCCTTACCGGAGAGCCCGCCGCCATCCGCGAAGTGGTTCGCAAATATGGCGTTTTCGCGAGGAAGACGACGGGGGGAGACGTCGACCACACCTTCCTGACGTCACTCGTAGACCCGGATGGCATCTTGCGTGTACAGTATCTTGGCGTTCGGTTCGACCTGGAGGAGTTCCGGGGTGACCTTCTCAGCCTCTTGGACGAATCCAAATAAAATCACGAACCGGCTGGTCGGCTGGGTTGCGCGGCTGCCGGCGCGCGTCCAGACCAAGCTGCTGATCGCATTCCTGTCGATCGTCGGGCTGCTGATCGTGCTCGGGGCTGTCGGGTTACAGGTGCTGAGTGGGGTGAACGATCAGACGACCGAGCTGATCAAGCTGCAGCGCAGGATCGCAGCCTATCGCCAGGTGCAGCACGATACGACGAACCAACTCTATGGCATCTCGACCGCACTTTTGCTTCAGGACGACCGGATGCTGGATGCGGCGCTGCGCCAGCTCAATCAGTTTGGCTACGACCTCGACCGCATGGAGTTCGTCGCCGAAAGTGAGGCGGAAGTACTCGGCGAAGTCCGGCAGGAGTACGAACGGGTTACGGCCGGCGTGACACATGTCGCGGAGCTCTTCCGTGCCGGCCGCACGGAGGAGGCGCGTACGGTTCAGCAGGCTGAGATCATGCCCTCGGCCGACCGCCTGGAGCGGCTGACCAATCAACTGGTCAATATGGCCGAAGCCGACATGGTGGCGGCAATCGAAACGACCGAGGGGGCGTACGGGACCTCCCGACTGATTGTGCTCTCCTTTGCGGTGGGCAGCATCCTGCTGGCGCTGGGGCTGGGCTACATCATCTCCTGGTCGTTGATCGAGCCGGTCAAGAAGATTGAGACGCGTCTGCGCCAGATAGCGGCCGGCGACTTTGCCCAACAGGTTGCCGTCACCAACCGGGACGAGCTCGGAGTGCTTGCCGGCAATGTCAACCAGACGTCCGAACAGCTGGGGCGGCTTTATCAAGAGGTGCAGGCGCGCACGGCCGAGCTTGCGCGCTCGGTCGGCGAACTGGAGGCGCTCGGGGAAGTCAGCAAGGCGGTCAATTCGACGCTCGATCTCGACACGGTGCTACAGACGATCGTTGCGAAGGCGGTTCAATTGTCGGACACGGATGCGGGCACCATCTATGTGTTCAGCAGCACCAGGCAACAATTTCGCCCGCGCGCAACCTATGGGATGAGCGACGAACTCATCGCCGCGATTTCCGACCAGGCCATCGGGCTGAACGATCCCGGAATTGGCGACGCGGCACGGCGCTGTGCACCTGTCCAGGTACCGGATCTCAGCGAAGGAACGCCGTCTCCCGCTCAGAAGATCGTCCTCGACGCCGGATATCGCAGCGTTTTGGTGGTTCCGCTGCTCAGGCCGAACAAGCTCGTCGGCGCGCTCGTCGTCAGGCGCCGCAAGCCAGGTGAATTCGACCAGCAAATCATTCATCTGCTGGAGACGTTCGCAGCGCAATCGGTGCTCGCAATCCAGAATGCCAAGCTGTTCCGCGAGATCGAGGAAAAAGGCCGGGAGCTGGAGACGGCCAGCCGCCACAAGTCTCAGTTCCTCGCGAATATGAGCCACGAACTCAGGACGCCGCTCAATTCAGTTCTGGGCTTCACCGAATTGCTGGTCGACGGGATTTACGGCGAGCTCCCGGACAAGGCCAAGACGACTATTGCGCGCGTGCAAGCAAACGGCCGTCATCTCTTGGGGCTCATCAACGACGTGCTCGATCTTTCAAAGATCGAAGCGGGCCAGCTCACGCTGGCGCTCGAGGATTATTCCGTTGGGCAAATTGTTCGATCGACCGTTACAGCTGTGGAGCCGCTGGCGCGTTCAAAAGGGCTTTCGCTCGCTGCGACCGTCGCCGAAAATCTTCCGCTGGGTCGCGGGGACGAACGCCGCCTGACCCAAGTCCTGCTCAATCTTGCCGGCAATGCCGTCAAGTTCACCGAGAGGGGCGCGATCGACATTCTTGCCGATGCGGTCGACGGGCACTTTGAGATCATCGTGCGCGACACGGGTCCCGGCATTGCACCCACAGACCAGGCGCTCATCTTCGACGAATTCCAACAGGTCGACAGCAGCAGCACCAGGCAGAAGGGTGGCACGGGCCTCGGCCTAGCGATCTCGAAGCGTATCGTGGAAATGCACGGTGGAACCATAGGCGTCGAATCCGTGCCCGGTTCAGGCTCGACATTCCGCATGACGATACCGATCCGGGTGGGAGAAGATGTGAAGGCAACATGAGCAAGAGAATCCTGATGGTGGAAGACACCGAGGACAACCGGCAGATCGTACGCGATCTCATCGCCACCACCGAATACGAACTGATCGAGGCCGCGGACGGTGCTGCCGGTGTCGCTGCCGCTGCAGCTGAGAAGCCAGACCTGATCCTGATGGACATTCAGCTTCCGGTGATCGACGGATATGAAGCTGCCCGCCGCATAAAGGCTGACCCGGCGCTCCGGCACATTCCGATAGTCGCCGTCACCTCCTACGCATTGTCGGGCGATGAGGCGAAAGCCCTTGCTGCCGGGTGCGATGGCTACATTGCCAAGCCATTCAGTCCGCGCCAGCTGCTTGCCAAAATCCGGGAGTTGCTTTCCTAGAGGAGACAGGGCCTTGCACGATCCGCCTCGCATTCTCGCCGTCGACGATACCCCGGAAAACCTCGAAATCCTGCGTATGCGCCTCGAGGCGAATGGCTACGAAGTGGTAACAGCAGCCGACGGCGAAGAGGGGCTTGCGAAGGTGCGCAGCCTCAGGCCGGACCTCATCCTCCTCGACATCATGATGCCGAAGCTCGACGGGATAAGCGTCGTGCGGATGCTCAAGGCAGACGTTTCGCTGCGATCGATCCCGGTTATCCTTGTCACCGCAAAAGCCGATACGCGGGATGTAGTCGAGGGATTGGATGCCGGCGGCGACGACTATCTAACCAAGCCGTTCGAGCACAGAGCGCTAGTGGCGCGCGTGCGGTCGATGCTACGCCAGAAGGCGCTTTACGACACCGTGGAGAGCCAGACGCGGCTCCTCGAGGGTCAGGCAGCACAATTGGCTGCATGGAATCGCTCTCTTGAACAAACAGTGGCGGAGCAGGTTACGGAGATCGAGCGAATGGGCCGGCTCCGACGGTTTCTTCCCGCGCAGGTCGCCGACCTTGTCGTTGCGGCAGGCAATGGCGACGCGCTTCTTCAAAGCCATCGTCGCGAGGTGACCGTCGTTTTCTGCGATTTGCGCGGCTTTACAGCCTTCGCCGAGACTGCCGAGCCCGAGGAGGTAATGACGGTTCTTGGCGAGTACCATTCCTGTCTCGGCGAACAGATCGTCCGTCACGAGGGGACTTTGGAGCGGTTCGTGGGCGACGGTATCGTTGTTGTTTTCAACGATCCGCTGCCCTGTGCCGATCACACCGAGAGGGCTGTCTCAATGGCTGCGGCGATGCGTGACGCAATTGACGAGCATTCAGAGCGATGGCGTAAACGGGACTACTTGCTTGGCTTCGGCATCGGTATCGCCCGGGGACACGCCACCATCGGGCGGATCGGTTTCGATCAGCGCGCGGACTATGCGGTCATCGGCACTGTGTCGAACCATGCGGCCCGATTGTGCGAGGAGGCCAAGTCTCGCCAGATTCTCGTCAGCCAACGGGTTCTTGGCGCCGTCGAATCATTGGTCGAATCCGTTCCAGTTGGCGAACTGACACTGAAGGGGTTTCGCCGCCCTATGCTGGCTTACGAAATTGTCCGGTGGCTTGGCCGGTCAAGTTTATGAACGCAGCCCAATGAGTGACCCGCGGGCGGACCAAGCCGTCGGCATGAATGACCGCAACGGTGGAAAGCGGTCGTTCCGTGGGCAGCAAGCGAACGACAACAATTGGTGCCGCCGGCGCGTTCCGATCGGCGACACGGAAGGCAGAAAACCACCCTGAGCTGCCCTACACCTCGGGTAGCAAGCGTCAGGCTTTCACCGCGGCGGCGAGCGAGCTTCAATTCTTCGGCCGCGGCGGCTCCAGGATCAGCCATTTGATGATGCCCATGGCCGGCAGCACCCAGAGCATGCCGCTGAGCAGGAAGAACAGGAAATGCGCCCACGGTCCCGATTCCGCCAGTTGCGCAACCGCCACGATCGATGCGACCAGCGCATAGACGATGACCAGCGCCACCAGCAGGATTGTTCCGATCAGCTTTTTCAGGCGAATGGGCATTTCGCGATCCGGTTGATCCCTATCGCTTAGGCCCAACGGAAGAGGCACGCAACAGCCAAGAAGCGGCGCGACGGCGTGCCGCGCTGTCCGGTCTTGCCAGTTGGATTGCGATGGTTCACCAATCCGCGACTGCAACCTGCCGGGACAAGACCATGGCTGCCATAGCTGCCGCGCCTTTCGTGACCCGCGACCGCGACCTGCGCAACCGGGCGCTGGTGCGCGGCTGGCTCTACGTCGTGCTCCTGGTGCTGTTTGTGCTGGTGCTGGTCGGCGGCGCCACCAGGCTCACCGAATCCGGCCTTTCGATCACCGAATGGAAGCCGATCCACGGCATCATCCCGCCGCTCAACGACGCCGAATGGCAGGAGGAATTCCAGCGCTACCAGCAGATCCCGCAATATGCCGAGCTCAACAAGGGCATGAGCCTCGAAGCGTTCAAGTCGATCTTCTGGTGGGAATGGTTGCACCGGATCCTGGCGCGCGGTGTCGGCGTGGTTTTCGCCGTGCCGCTGGTGTTTTTCTGGGCGACGCGCCGCATCGAACGCGGTCTTGGTCCGAAATTATTGGGCATTCTTCTTCTCGGCGGCCTGCAGGGCGCGATCGGCTGGTGGATGGTGGCGTCCGGGCTGGTCGACCGCGTCTCCGTCAGCCAATACCGGCTGGCGACGCATCTGACGCTGGCGGCGCTGATCTTCACCGCGACCATGGTGGTCGCGCGTGGATTGGCCCCGCATTCCGAGCCCGCGGCCGACCGCTCGACCCAGCGTCTGGCCGGCTTTCTGGTGCTGCTGGCGCTGATCCAGATCTATTTCGGCGGGCTGGTCGCCGGGCTCGATGCCGGCCTGAGCTACAACACCTGGCCGCTGATGGACGGCAAGCTCATCCCCGGCGACCTGTTGATCCTCGAGCCGGCATGGCGCAACTTCTTCGAGAGCCCGAAGACGGTCCAGTTCATCCACCGGCTCGGCGCCTACGCTATTTTCGTCGCAGCACTTTGGCACATGATCGCCACGCACCGGCGCCAGCCCGGCACCACCCATGCGCGCCGCGCGACGCTGCTGTTTGTGCTGGTGCTGCTGCAGGCCCTGATCGGCATCGGCACGCTGCTGATGCAGGTGCCGCTGCACATGGCGCTGACGCATCAGGCTTTCGCGCTTGTCCTGTTGGGCTTTGCCGCAGCGCATTGGCGCGGCACCAAGGGCGCTTATCCCATGCCCAACCAGATCGCCGTCAGAGGCTGAGCCGCACCGTCCTGATCGCCGTGGCAATGGACAATTCGCGGCTTTCCTCGACCGCATTGCCGTCTTCATGATGCCATGACGCCGACAGGCAGCCATAGGCGATGGCGTGATCCAGAATGGCTGGCGGCGTCTGGCCGAGCGTTCTGGCGAAAATCTCGGCCATGTCGGCAATCCGCCGGGGATCACGGCAAAGCTCGTCGCGGCCGAGCGGATTGTAGAACATGTTCGCCGCGTCGAAGCCGGGATCGCCGAGAACGCCCTTCGGGTCGATCGCCAGCCAGCCGCGCGCTCCCAGCATGATGTTGTCGTGATGCAGGTCGCCATGCAGCGGCAGCACCTCGACAGGATTGGCCAACAGCCGTTCCGCGGTCGCAGCCGCTTCGACGTAAAAGCTCTTCTCGCCAGCGTCGCGATCGATCTTCGCCTTGTTGAACAGACTGGAAAACCGCACCCGCAACGGCTGAAGGTCTGGTGGGGCAGGGTGGTCGGATGGCGAGAACAGTCTTGCCATCACTTCGGCCGCGATTGCTGTGGCGGCATTGTCGCCCTGCTCGGCGAGAACCTGTGACAGCAAGGTTTCACCGGCATATTCGAGCAGCATGCAGTGGCCGTCGCGGCCGAGCAGCCGTACCGCGCCTTCGCCGCGCCGCCAGGCGAGGAAATGCTCGCCGCGCAACTCGTCCTCGACGTCGTCGAAAGCTTTGAGCGCCTTGACGATCGCCGGCGAGCCGTCCTCGCGAACAACTTTCCAGATGCGGCTGCTGAACGTCTCGGCAATCAGTTCTGGCGCGTCGACCTTCCAGCGGCCTGGGAATGCCGGCGCGTCCATTCAGTTCTTGAGGCCGAGCATCAGATCCATGTTCTGCACGGCAGCGCCCGAGGCGCCCTTGCCGAGATTGTCGTAGACGGCGAACAGCAGCGCCTGGGCCCTGTCGTCGTTGGCGAAGACATGGAGCATCATCCGGTTGGTGCCATTGTAGACTTCGGGATCGATCTCCGGCACGCGCTCCAGATGCGCATAGGGCGCCACCTCGACCACGCCGCCATCGATGGCGGCGAAATGGTCGGCGATCGCCGCATGAAGCTCGGCGCCGGTCGGCACATAGTCGAGGCCGCCGAGCTGCAGCGGCACCACGGTGATCATGCCTTGCGCGAAATTGCCGACCGCCGGCTGCATGATCGGGTCATGTGACAGGTTCGCATAGGTCCTGAGCTCCGGCACATGCTTGTGCTGCAGGGTCAGCCCGTAGGGCAGGAATTCCGAGGCATCCTCGCCCTTGGCGACATAGTCCTCGATCATCGGCCGGCCGCCGCCCGAATAGCCAGTAATGCCGTTGACGGTGACCGGAAAATCCGCCGGCAACAGCCCGGCCGCCACCAGCGGCCTCAGCGTCGCGATCGGCCCTTGCGGCCAGCAGCCTGGATTGGTGACGCGCTTCGCCGAAGCGATCTTGCGACCCTGAGCCTTGTCCATTTCGGCAAAACCATATTCCCAACCTTCTGCCACGCGATGCGCCGTCGAGGCGTCGATAACCCTTGTCGTGTCGTTGCTGATCAGCGAGACGCTTTCCTTCGCGGCTGCGTCCGGCAGGCACAGGATCGCGACATCGGCGGCGTTGAGGAACTCGGCTCTGGCTGCCGGTTCCTTGCGGCGCTCGGTCGGAATCGAGATGATCTCCAGGTCGCCGCGCTCGGCAAGCAGCGCCCTGATCTGGAGACCGGTGGTGCCGTGCTCGCCGTCGATGAAGATTTTCGGTTTCATTTGCCTGCCTGAACTCCCTGATAGTTCGAAATTATATGCCACTTGCCTGGTTCAATCCGGCAACAATGTGATTGCCGTTGTTCAGCTCTTCGAGCCGGGCCTTTCGCTCCGCCAGCAGCCCGAGATAGTGCATGGCCACCGTCGACCCGGCAATTGCCGTTATATCGGCGTGATCATAGGCCGGCGCAACCTCCACGACATCGGCGCCGACGATATCGAGCTGATTGATCTGGCGCAGCACCGACAGGATCTTTGCCGAGGACGGCCCGCCGGCGACCGGTGTGCCGGTGCCGGGCGCGAAGGCCGGGTCGAGGCAATCGATGTCGAACGTGACGTAGGCCTTCTTGCCGCCGGTGCGGTCGACGATGGCATAGGCGATATCGGACGCGCGCATGTCCTCGATTTCGTGGCCGTACAGGATCTTGATGCCGAAGGTGTCAGGCGCATGGGTGCGGATGCCGATCTGGATCGAACGGTCGGGATCGATAATCCCCTCCTTGACCGCACGGCCGACGAAGGAGCCGTGATCGATGCGCTTGCCGTCGTCCGGCCAGGTGTCCTGGTGGGCGTCGAACTGCACCAGGGCCAGCGGACCGTGGATGGCGGCATGCGCCTTGAGCAGCGGCCAGGTGACGAAATGGTCGCCGCCGAGCGATAGCAGGAAGGCGCCGGATTTCAGGATCTTTGCCGCCTCGCGCTCGATCGTCCCCGGCGTCTTCTGGTGGTTTCCGCTGTCGAGCAGGCAATCGCCATAGTCGACCACGGCGAGATATTCGAACAGATCGCGCGAAAATGGGTATTGCGGGTCGTTGTCGAGGATGGTCGAGGCGCGGCGAATCGCCTGCGGTCCGAAACGCGCGCCCGGCCGGTTGGTGACGGCGGCGTCGAATGGGATGCCCCACACCACCGCGTCCGCGCCCTTCACGTCCTTCGAGTATTTGCGTCGCATGAACGACAGCGCGCCGGCATAGGTCGGCTCGAAGGACGCACCCGTCCTGGCCCGGGCGGTGAAGGCGTGGTCGATGTTGGTGTTCGGCATGAAGCGATCTCCTGTGCGTCGAGGCGCAACCTTATTGGACATAATTCCAGGAAATGCGACCCCTTCCGAGGGCCATGGCCGTTCGAGCTCGGTCACAACTTCTTGCTTGCCAGGTGAGCCCGCATGGCCAACCCGGAATTTGCGTAGATATGCATGAATACAACCGAAAGTAGCCAGCCGTCCTTACGCGGGATGGTTGTCAGCCGGGGAACGCAGCAGATTTCAGCGCGCCAGGCCGGCCACCGACCGCCAGGACGGCGGGATCGATCTCGGCAAGTCGAGATTGAAGAACAGCCGCTTCAGCCGGCATTGACCTGACTTTCCGGCATTTGCGAAGCCGGCTTCGTTCACTGGGCTGTCACGCGCGTCGCTTATCCGGGTTTGCATCCGGTAGGAGCGATTCTCATGCGAACGACTTGGCTGAACCTTGTGCTTGCCGCCGCCTCGGTGCTGTTCACTGGCTCGGCATTGGCTGGCGAAACACGCGCCAGGCAGATTCTCGACCGTTTCGAACACGCCAACCAATGGCGCGACCATGTCATGGTGGCGGCGCACCGCGCCGGCAGCCTGCAGGCCCGCAAGACGCTGTTTGCGGAGAACTCGATCGCCGCCCTCGAGGCATCGATCGCGCTTGGCGCCGAAATCGTCGAGGTCGATGTCAGGCGCTCGAAGGACGGCCAGTTCGTCGTCATGCATGACAGCTGGCTCGACCGCACGACGAACTGCAAGGGCGAGGTGGTCAAGCGCACGCTGGCCGAACTCAAAACCTGCAGGCTGGTGATCGAAGGCACCGGCGCCGTCACCGACGAGTCGGTTTCGACGCTGCGCGAGATGCTGATGGCGACCAGGGACAGAATCCTCGTCAACATCGACAACAAGCTCGACGTCGACAGCCTGGCCGGCATGATCGCGGTGGCGCGTGACCTTGGCATGGCCGAACAGGTGATCGTCAAGGAGAACCTGTGGAACCCGGCCAGGATCACCACTGTCAAGGCAGCCATGGGCGCGATCGGCAGCGGTTTCCAATTCATGCCGATCATTGCCGACGACGCGGTTCGCGACGCCGGTTTTGCCGAGACGGTCAGCGGCGCCTTTTCGCCGCGCGCGGTCGAGATGATCAACTGGCGGGACGGCGCCGAGACGCTGACCGAGACCGGCGGTCCGCTGTTCAGCCCGCGCATGCGCGCCGCGGCGATAAGGGGCGACTGGCACATCTGGGCCAATACCTACGCCATCGTCAACAAGCCGGGCGGCTTCCTTGCCGGCGGTCGCGGCGATGAACTGGCGGTGTTCGCCAGCCTGCCGCGCGAGACCTACGGCTTCTGGGCCGAGCGCGGCGCCACCATCATCCAGACCGACGAGCCGAAAGCGGCGATCGACTGGCTGGCGGCAAACGGCTACCGCGTGCCCTATTCGGATGCGGCGCGGCCGGCGGAGCCGGCGAATACGGCGAGCATCAACTAGTTCCTCTGCACCGTGGATTTGGTTCTTTGACCGGCGGTCGCGCTGCCGGCCGGCCTGCAGCCACCATCTCTGACGCTGGGGATTAGCCACAGGCCACCATGCCTTCGTCATCCCAGGGCGGAGCAAGGAGCGAAGCGACGCGCTGCAGACCCTGGGATCCATTCCGTGACATCCGCCGAAGAATGCAGCGGCTCAGAATAAAAGCGCTCTGTAGCGATCCTTCGCGCCCCCTCTGCCCTGCCGGGCAGAGGGGGGCGCTGTCCCGCCAGCCTGTCGATCATGGCGAGATTGGCTCGTTGCCGCTTTCGCCAATCCTCATGCCGCCATCGCCACGCCGTCCAACTCCCTCACGGCATCCTCCGGCAGTTCAAGTTCGGCCGCGGCAAGATTCTCCCGCAAATGCGCAACGGAAGACGTGCCGGGGATGAGCAGGATATTGGGCGCGCGACCGAGCAGCCAGGCGAGCGCGACCTGCATCGGTGTGGCGCCCAGGCGCTGAGCGACGCCGGACAGGGTAGACGACTGCAGCGGGTTGAAGCCGCCGAGCGGAAAGAACGGCACATAGGCGATGCTGTCGCGGGCGAGTTTGCCGATCAAGGCGTCATCGCCCCTGTGGGCCAGATTGTATTGGTTCTGCACGCAGACGATCCTGGCGATCCGTCGCGCCTCTTCGATCTGTGCAGATGTGACATTGCTGAGCCCGATATGACGCACCAGGCCCTGTCGCTGAAGCTCGGCCAGCACAGTGAACGGCGCCTCGATCGACCCTTCGGCGGGGCCATGCGCGTCGAACATGATCCTGAGATTGACGACGTCCAGCACGTCGAGCCCGAGATTGCGCAGATTTTCGTGCACCGCCTCCGTCAGCGCTTCGGGCGAGAAGGCCGGGAGCCACGAGCCATCCGCGCCGCGACGGGCGCCGATCTTGGTGACGATCGTCAGATCGTCGGAATAGGGCGCGAGCGCTTCACGGATGAGTAGATTGGTGACGTGCGGGCCGTAGAAATCGCTGGTGTCTATGTGATTGACCCCAAGCGCAACAGCTTCGCGCAGCACGGCCAATGCCGCGCCATGGTTCTTGGGCGGACCAAAGACGCCGGGTCCTGCGAGCTGCATGGCGCCGTAGCCGAGCCGCTTCACGGTGCGGTCGCCGAGAGTGAACGTGCCGGAAAGGTCAATGCTGGACATGGTCTATCTCCGTTCAGGATGAGTGAGATAGGCGCTGTCCGATCTCACGATAATTGGGTACATTCCGCACGGGCTGTACGGAATGTCGAACAATGAAGGTCGATCTCGGAGATCTGAACGCCTTCGTCGCCGTGGCGCGGGCCAAGGGTTTTCGCGATGGCGCCCGCGCCAGCGGCGGCAGTGCGTCGGGCTTGAGCGAGGCGGTGCGCCGCCTCGAGACGCAGCTCGGTGTCAGGCTGCTCAACCGGACGACCCGCAGCGTCGTCCTGACCGAAGCCGGCGCGAGCTTGCTGGCCCGGCTCGGCCCAGCCTTGACCGAGGTGGAATCGGCCCTCGACGTTGTGAATGGCTTCCGCGACAGGCCGGCAGGCACGTTGCGCCTCAACGTGCCGGTCAGCGCGGCGCGGGTGGTGCTGCCCAGCATCGTCCCGGGGTTTCTCGCTGCCTATCCCGGCATCCGGCTGGAGGTGATCGCCGAGGAGAGCTTTGTCGACGTACTGGCGGCAGGCTGCGATGCCGGGATCCGTTACGACGAGCGGCTGGAACAGGACATGATCGCGGTGCCGATCGGACCGCGCCTTCAGCGCTTTGCCACCGCCGCCAGCCCTGCCTACCTTGACCGCCATGGCCGGCCGCAACACCCGCGCGACCTGCTCGGTCACGCCTGCCTGCGCGGCCGCTTCGCCAGCGGGGCGATGCCGCCATGGGAATTCGAGCGCGACGGCGAGGTGGTGCGGGTCGATCCGACGGGGCCGCTTCTCGTGACCCTGGGCGGAGCGGCCGATCTCGCCGTCGATGCAGCCATCGCCGGTACCGGCATTGTCAGCCTGTTCGAGGATTGGCTTCGCCCTTACTTTGAGAGCGGTGCGCTCGAACCCGTCCTCGAACCTTGGTGGCAGAGCTTCCCCGGGCCGTTCCTCTATTATCCCGGCCGGCGTCTCGTGCCGGCGCCGTTGCGGGCGTTTATCGATTTCATCAGGGACAGCCGGACCTGAGGCCTGCGTCAGGCATGAACTGCGCCCGGCGCCGTCACCCCACCCGGCGTTGCGCACCGACCTCCCCATCGAGGGGAGGTAGGGCGTCGCGCTTTACACTCAGACCATCGTCCGGCGCCCGGCCGGCTTTTGCAGACCGTTCGGCGAGCGGGAAGCTGCCCCGACCTTCTACCTCCCCTTGATGGCTCTTGATGGGGAGGTCGCGCCGCAGGCGCGGGTGGGCTCGGCACCAAAAGAAAAGGCCGCCCGGAGGCGGCCTTTTCGACTGTCTGAAGCTGAAGCAGTGCTTAGCGCTTCGAGAACTGGAACGAGCGGCGGGCCTTCGCCTTGCCGTACTTCTTGCGCTCGACGACGCGGCTGTCGCGGGTCAGGAAGCCGCCCTTCTTGAGCACGCCGCGCAGCGCCGGCTCGTAATAGGTCAGCGCCTTGGAGATGCCGTGACGCACGGCACCGGCCTGGCCGGAAAGGCCGCCGCCGATGACGGTGGCGACGATGTCGTACTGGCCGGCGCGGTTGGCGGCGATGATCGGCTGGTTGAGGATCATCTGCAGGACCGGGCGCGCGAAATATTCGGCGAACACCTTGTCGTTGACGACGATCTTGCCGGAGCCGGGCTTCACCCAGACACGGGCGATGGCGTTCTTGCGCTTGCCGGTGGCATAGGCGCGGCCCGACTTGTCGAGCTTCTGGACGTGGACGGGTGCAGCCGGCTGCGTGTTGGTGTTGCCGGTGGCAGTTCCGAGTTCTGCGAGCGAGGAAAGCTCAGCCATTTTACGAAACCTTCTTGTTCTTGGCGTTCAGCTTGGCCACGTCGAGCGTGACGGGCTGCTGGGCGACATGCGGATGTTCCGTGCCTGCATAGACGCGGAGATTCTTCATCTGGCGACGGCCGAGCGGACCACGCGGGATCATGCGTTCGACGGCCTTCTCGACGACACGCTCGGGGAAACGGCCCTCGAGCAGCTGGCGCGCGGTGCGCTCCTTGATGCCGCCGGGGTGGCCAGTGTGCCAGTAATAGACCTTGTCGGTGAATTTCTTGCCGGTGAACACCACCTTGTCGGCATTGATGACGATGACGTTGTCGCCGTCGTCGACATGCGGGGTGAAGGTGGGCTTGTGTTTGCCGCGAAGATGATTGGCGATGACGGTGGCGAGACGGCCGACGACGAGACCCTCGGCGTCGATCAGCACCCACTTCTTCACCACATCCGCAGGCTTCTGCGAAAAGGTTGCCATGGATTGTTGCTTTCGGTTCGGACCTTCCCCATCGACGAACGACAATGAAAGGCGTTTCTTGTTGCTTGGATTGACGCCGAGCGCTCGCCCGCCGCCAATAACAAAACGGCGGCCTTTGCGGGCCGCTGTTCCGTGAGGGCTTATAGGCGAGGGGGAGGTATCACGTCAAGGCTGATGAAAACCAACAGGGCTGACAAAACACAGTAAAAACAAAGGTTTGAGAGAAAGGTATTATTTTACCACATGATCAAACCGCTTCGGCGGGATTGAATAGGTTCCCGTGGCGTGCGCTACCGTGTGTCCGTCCGGTCCGGCGACGATGTCGATTTCGAACACCATCAGGCTCTTGCCAAGCTTCAGGATGCGGCAATGACCATCGATCGGTCCGGCCTCGGCCTTGCGGACAAAATTGATGGTGAGATTGGTGGTGACCGAAAGCGCGTCCGGCCCGGCATGCGAAAGCACGCAGACATAGCCGCCTATGTCGGCCAGCGTGAACAGCGACGGGCCCGACACGGTTCCGCCGGGGCGCAAATGCCGCTCGTCGGCATTCAGGCGTACCGTGCAGCCGCCCGCAAACACCTCGATCGCTTCGTAGAAGGTGAACTGGTCGTTGAGCTGCGGATAGACGGTCTCCATCAGCGCATTGACCTGCGCCGCGGTCAGCACCGGCTTGAGATTTTTTTGGGCAGGCATAGGCGGTTTCCTGTATGTGCCGTGGCCTGAGAAAACACGCCTTAAGCCTGTTCTTCAATCGGCGGCGTGCTAGTTCTTTTGTTCCATGGCCCGCGAATCCGATGCCGCTGGCCAATGATGAGGTTGGAGACATGGGAAGAGGTTTGAAAATGGCTGAAATCGTCGCCATCAAGCCGGCTGTTGCCGAAGGTCCTGTCGTCACGAGGCTGGACGAGGGCGTGCTCCGCCTGACGCTCGCCAATCCGCCGGCCAATGCGCTGTCGCTGGCGGTGATGGCGGCACTGACGGCGGAACTCGACCGCGCCAAATCAGACAGATCCGTCCGCGTCATCATCCTGGCGGCCGCCGGAAAAATGTTCTGCGCCGGACACGACCTCAAGGAAATGACCGCGCGCCGCACCGATGCCGATCGCGGCAAGGCGTTCTTCGAGGAGACGTTTTCCGCCTGCGCGGCACTGATGCAGGCGATTGTGCGCCATCCGAGGCCGGTGATCGCCGAGGTCGATGGCCTGGCGACGGCGGCCGGGGCACAACTGGTCGCGAGCTGCGATCTGGCGATCGCCTCGCACGAGGCGACCTTCTGCACGCCGGGCGTCAATATCGGGCTGTTCTGTTCGACGCCGATGGTGGCGCTGTCGCGCAACGTTTCGCGCAAGCACGCGATGGAGATGCTTTTGACCGGCGAGACCATCGATGCGGCGACGGCCAAGGAATTCGGCCTCATCAACCGCGTCGTGCCGCGTGAATATCTCAATCAGATTGTCACCAAGTACGCGCAAACCATTGCCGCCAAATCGGCTTTGGTCGTCAAGACCGGAAAAGAAGCCTTTTACGCGCAAGCCGAAATGGGATTGGCCGACGCCTATGCCTATACCGGACGCGTCATGGTCGACAACATGCTGGCGCGCGACGCGGAAGAGGGCATCGGCGCCTTCATCGGCAAGCGCAAGCCGGAATGGACGGAGGAATAGGGACGGAGAATAGACATGGAGCCTCGCATCTCCATCATCACCATTGCCGTTGACGATCTCGAGCGCGCCACGCGCTTCTACGAGGCGATGGGCCTCACCCGCCATGCCGGCATCACCGAGGGCGTCGCCTTCTTCCAGATGGGCGGCGTCATTCTCGGCCTTTTCCCGCGCCAAAGCGCCGAAGCGGATTCAGGCATTACTTTCGGTAAGGCGCCGTCGGCGATCTACCTCGCCTACAACACCCGCTCCGACGCGGAGGTCGATGACGTGCTGACGATGGCCGAGAAGGCCGGCGGCCGCATCGTCAAGCCGGCCGGCCGCGCCTTCTGGGGCGGCTGGTATGGCTATTTCGCCGACACCGAAGGGCATGTCTGGGAAGTGGCGCACAATCCGGCTTTTCCGATCGCGGAAGACGGCAGCATCTCGCTGCCGGGTTGACCGCGTTTCCCACCGCTTTCGACGATACCGATCATTTCCGCATGATGCGCAGTTTCTGCAACAATCCGGATGGTTTTCTCGCCGAGGCTCTGTATGAGGACGAGGCATGAACCATGACGCCTACGACAATGCCTATATCGCCGGCATCCTCAATTCGGTGAAGACCATCGCCATGGTCGGTGCTTCCGCCAACGATGTGCGGCCGAGCTACTTCGTGCTGAAATACCTGCTGGGCAAGGGGTTTTCGGTGTTCCCGATCAACCCCGGCCAGGCCGGCAAGGAAATCCTTGGCCGGATGACCTATGCCAGGCTCGCCGATATTTCCGAGCCGATCGACATGGTCGACGTTTTTCGCGACTCGGCGGCGGTGCCGGGCGTCGTCGACGAGGTCTTGCGGCTCGATCCGTTGCCGAAAGTCATCTGGATGCAGCTTGGCGTGCGCCATGACGAGGCAGCCGCACGCGCCGATGCCGCCGGCATCAATGTGGTGATGAACCGCTGCCCCAAGATCGAATATGGCAAGCTGTCGGGCGAAATCGGCTGGACCGGCGTCAACTCAGGCGTGCTGTCGTCGAAGAAGCCGCTGATGCGGCCGGGATTCCAGAGTTTTGGCGTCCGCCGGAAGTAGGTGGTGAATGGTGAATAGAAGGATTTTTCCGGAAGGCTGATAAAGCGGCATATGAGCCGCTTGCAATCAGGATGGGGCTGGCCGACCTTGCCTTCACCATTCACCATTCACCATTCACCATTCACCATTCACCATTCACCATTCACCATTCACCCATTCACCACTACCAGCATTTTGGGGAGGTAATCCATGACCCGCACGCCCGGTTTCAACACGCTCGCCGTCCATGCCGGCGCCAAGCCCGATCCGGCGACCGGCGCGCGTGCCACGCCGATCTATCAGACGACCTCCTTTGTCTTCGATGATGCCGACCATGCCGCCTCGCTGTTCGGGCTAAAAGCCTTCGGCAACATCTACACCCGGATCATGAACCCGACGCAGGCGGTGCTGGAAGAGCGTATCGCGGCACTCGAAGGCGGCACGGCGGGGCTGGCCGTGGCGTCCGGCCATGCCGCGCAGGTGCTCGTGTTCCACAACCTGATGCAGCCGGGCGACAATTTCGTCGCCGCGACAAGGCTTTACGGCGGCTCGATCAACCAGTTCGGCCACGCCTTCAAGAATTTCGGCTGGCAGGTGCGATGGGCCGACACCACCGACATCTCGACCTTCGAAAGCCAGATCGACGACAGGACCAAGGCGATCTTCATCGAGAGCCTGGCCAATCCGGGCGGCGTCTTCGTCGACATCGAAAAGATCGGCGACATCGCCCGCAAACATGGTCTGCCGCTGATCGTCGACAACACGCTGGCCTCGCCCTATCTGGTGCGGCCGATCGAGCATGGCGCCGACATTGTCGTGCATTCGCTGACCAAGTTCATCGGCGGCCACGGCAATTCGATCGGCGGCGCCATTGTCGACGGCGGTACCTTCGACTGGTCGAAATCCGGCAAATATCCGATGCTGTCTGAGCCGCGCCCCGAATATGGCGGCCTCGTCCTGCACGAAACATTTGGCAATTTCGCTTTCGCCATTGCCGCGCGCGTGCTCGGCCTGCGCGACATGGGCCCGGCGATCTCGCCCTTCAATGCGTTTCTGATCCTGACCGGCCTGGAAACTCTGCCGCTCAGGATGCAGCGCCATTGCGACAACGCGGTCACCGTCGCCGCGTGGCTGTCCAATCACCCAAAGATCGCCTGGGTGTCCTATCCCGGCCTGCCCAGCGACAGCAACAATGCGCTGCAGAAGAAGTACTCGCCGCTTGGCGCCGGTGCCGTGTTCACCTTCGGCCTGAAGGGCGGCTATGCGGCGGGCATCAAATTCGTCGAGGCGCTCGAACTGTTCTCGCACCTCGCCAATGTCGGCGACACCAAGTCGCTGGTCATCCATCCGGCATCGACCACGCATCGGCAACTGTCCGACGAGCAGAAGGTCGCGGCCGGCGCTGGGCCGGATACGGTCAGGCTGTCGGTCGGCATCGAGGATGTCAACGACATCGTCGCCGATCTGGAACAGGCTCTCGCCAACGTCTGATCCCCGCTGGAAGGAGTTTCCATGACCGCGCCGAAGTTTCTCTCCGTCGATATTGAAAGCGTCGAGCCGGAACCTGGCGCGCCGGCGCCGGATCGCCTGATTTCAGGCGATCCAAAGTTCCGCACCTGGAATGTCGAGGAACGCGACGGTGGCCTCTATGCCGGCATCTGGGAGGCGACGCCGGGCAAATGGCGCATCGAATACGACGAGTGGGAGTTTTGCCACATCCTGTCGGGCGTTTCGGTGATTTCAGAGGAGGGCGGCGAGGCGCGCACCGTCAGGGCCGGCGACAGTTTCGTGCTCAGGCCAGGCTTTAAGGGAAGCTGGGAAGTGCTTGAAACGACACGCAAGGAGTATGTGATCAAGCTTTGATCATTGCCCGGTGTGCACGACGAGTCTTTCCAGCCCGTGGAAATGATAGGTGTCGCGAAAACGCTGCTGTTCGGCCAGATGCAGCCGCGGCAGCCGGTCGAACAAGGTTTTCAGCGATACCTGCAATTCGAGCCGGGCGAGCGGCGCGCCGATGCAGAAATGAATGCCGGCGCCGAACGAGACGTTTTTCTGGTCGGCGCGATCCGGCCGGAAGGCGAAGGGTTCGGCAAAGGCCGCCGGGTCGTGATTGGCCATGCCGAGCAGCAGGCCGATCGTCTCGCCCGGCCGCACGATGACATCGGGACCGACCTCGATCTCTTCATAGGCATAACGCGTGAACATGTGCAGCGGCGCGTCGAAGCGCAGGCATTCCTCGACCGTGGCGGTGGTCGTTTGCGGCGAGGTGAAGAAGCGGCGCGGGTCGCCGCCTTGCGCGAGAATCGCGCGCACCGCATTGCCGGTCTGGTGGACGGTCGCCTCGTGGCCGGCATTGAGCAGCAGGATGGCCGAGGACACCAGCTCGTCCTCCGAGAGTTTTTGGCCATCGTCTTGCGCCGAGATCAGCAGCGACAGCAGATCGTCGCCGGGGTTTTTGCGCCGCTCGGCAACATGGCCGCGCAAGAAAACCGAAAAATCATGTGCTGCGCGATTGGCCGTCTCTTCCGTTTCGCGGGTGCGGCCGTGCATGTACATGGCGACCATCCGATGCGACCAGTCGATGAGTTGCGGCCCCATCTCGACCGGCACGCCGAGCATCTCGGCAATGATGGTGATCGGCAAAGGCGATGCGAAGGCTGGCAGCAGGTCGACCTGGCCCGGCTCGAAACGGTCGATCAGCTCGTTGGCCAGCGCCTCGACGCGCGGCCTCAGCCGCTCGACCTGACGCGAGACAAAGGCGCGGTTGACCAGCGTTCTGAGCCTGGTGTGAACGGGCGGTTCCAGCTCCAGCATCGAATTGGCCTCGATGCCGTCGAAGCTGCTGAGATGGATGCGGTCCTCGCCGACGCCGCTTCTGTCAGGGATGCCGGCCGGGTTTTGGCGGCCGAAGCGGCGGTCGCGCAGCAGCCGGCTGACGTCGTCGAAGCCGCCAAAGCACCAGGAGCCGAACTCTTCCCAGAAGAAGACATTCGATGCGCCATGCATGAAGGCATAGGCCGCGTAGGGGTTCTGGAAGAAAGCCGGCTCGTGCGGGTCCAGTCGCACATGGCGGGTCGAGGAATCGAAGGCAAGATAGGTCGGCTTCAATTTGGTCATGCCAGACAATTAACGCATGACCCCGAAAACCGGAATCGGTTTTCGGAAAGGATCATGCGCAGATTCAAAGTTTTGGAGCGTCCTTTGCGCGTCGAACGACGCGCGGCGCTCCAAGGCTTGCCAGCTTGATGCCAGACCGTATGTTGGCGCCCGCAATCTGATGCGTGTCGCCCAAACGTGTGAATCGACAACGACATGCACAAAAGCGCATTGAGCCAGCCGGCGCGGCTGCGGAAAGACTGACTTGATGAATGTGATCGTCGTTGGCGCAGGCATTGCAGGGCTGTCGACGGCCTGGTCGCTGGTCAAGGCCGGGCACCGGGTCTCGATTGTCGAGCAGGGACCGATTCCCAATCCGCTTGCCGCCTCGGGCGACCATCACCGCATCATCCGCCGCGCCTATGGCGCAGCCTCGGGTTATGGCCGGCTGATCACCGAAGCCTATGCGGCCTGGGACGAGATGTGGGCCGATCTCGGCGAGAACCATCTCGACCCGCGCGGCTTCATCTGCATTTCGCGCGAGCCGGGAGACGAAGCCGAGGAATACCGCGAGGGCATGGAAGCCGGGAACTACCCGATCGAACTGTTCGAGCCGGACGCCGCGGCCAAGCGCTGGCGCTTCCTGCAGCCCGGCTCGTTCCGCTACGCGTATTTTTCGCCGGAAGGTGGTGCGCTGCATTGTCGCAAGATTGCCTCCCGCCTCGCCGAATGGCTGCGGAGAACCGGCGCCAATGTCTACGAAAACAGCAAGGTGACGGAGGTCGACGCCGAGGCTGGCCGCCTCGTGCTTGAAAGCGGCGAGACGATGCAGGCCGACCGCATCGTCGTCACCGCTGGCGCCTGGGTGCTGAAACTGTTTCCGGAGCTGGGCGGCGACCTGAAGACCTGGCGCACCGCGCTAGCCTATGTCGAACCGCCGGCGGATCTGAAAGCAGCATGGCATTCAGCCCCGGTCATCCTCGATGTCGGCGGCGCCGTCGACGGCTACGTGATCCCGCCGTCCGGCGTGCCGGCATGAAATTCGGCTCAGGGCTGCACAGGGTGCCGACCAGCGATGCCGACTGGAACCGCCAGCCGGTGGCGGGCGAGGGCGAGGCGATCCGCGACCTGTTTTCGCCGCCGATCGCCCGTATCGAAGAATACAAGGTCACCGAGGTCGTCACCTGCGCCTACACCTTCACCGTCGACGAAAAGTTCCTGGCGCATGAGAAGGGCAAATGCCTTGTCGTCTCGGCCTGCTCCGGCCACGGCTACAAGTTCGGCGCGGCGGTCGGCAGGCGCGTCGCAGCGACCGTCGGCAACGGCGACGTCGGCGGCCTGAAAGCGTGGCTGCGGGCCGAGGCGGTCTGACCTAAAACCGGCAGTGCCGCGGAACACGCACCTGCCGCCAGCGCGACGAGCCCTCGCGGACCAGAACCCGGCGCGCCACTGTCTGGTAGGTGGCAGGAAAATTGACGATCCGCCGCTGCTCCGGCTGCACCAGAACCTCCTCGGCGACGCTCTCGTACTCGGCGGGACTGACGACGCGCCGTTGGCGCTCCGGCTGCACCACCACGGTCTCGGCCACCCGTTGATAGCGCGCCTTGTGCCTGACCTTGCACAGCACCTTGCGGGCGTTGATGACGCGCCATTCCCAGGAGTAGCCGCCGTCATCGACCTTCACCGTGCGGTAGATGGTGCGGGTGATGGCAGGCACGATCTCGTAGCTGACACGCGCCGGTGCGATCTGCACCACCCGCTCGCGCGTCCCGAAGATCGCCGGAACGGATTCCACCTGCTGACCGGCCGGGCTGACGAGCACGTTTTCGTAGACGGCCGGCCTGTTGACCTGCTCGTAGCACTCGACGGCGCGCCCGCCGGCAGCCGTTTCGGACACCATGCCGAGGACGGCGAGGCTGGCGATGGCCGAGGAAGCAGTTTTCCCGATCATTGCACTCCCCCCAGTTTGAACTTTCCACGCAAGCTCAACGTTGAATTGTAGGGGAAGCCGTATCGCGGGAAAGCAGTTTCGGCACATTTCGTTAAGCGACGCGGTTAAGAAACTGTTACACGGCGGAGGCGCCGCGCCGCTTCAACAGCAGCCGGCGCAGCTCCGGCCGAATTCTGTGCAGAAACCTTGATTCGACTTAACCGGATGGCTAGGAGGGGCGGCCTTGCGCTAGGGTGAGCCGACATCCTATTTACAGGGATAACGATCCAGAACCGATTCTGCCCGACTTGCTCATCTCCGGCGCCGGAATCCCATCTTCAATAAGGGATAGTCCATGAAGAACCCCGTCGAAACCTACATGAACCTCGTTCCGATGGTGGTCGAGCAGACCAATCGCGGCGAGCGGGCCTACGACATTTTCTCGCGGCTCCTGAAAGAGCGCATCATTTTCATCACCGGTCCGGTCGAGGACGGCATGGCGACGCTGGTCTGCGCGCAGCTCCTGTTCCTCGAAGCGGAGAATCCGAAGAAGGAAATCAACCTCTACATCAATTCGCCCGGCGGCGTCGTCACCTCGGGCATGGCGATCTACGACACCATGCAGTTCATCAAGCCGGCGGTGGCGACGCTGTGCATCGGCCAGGCCGCCTCGATGGGCTCGCTGCTTCTCACCGCCGGCGAAAAGGGCATGCGCTTCGCCACGCCGAACGCCCGCATCATGGTCCACCAGCCTTCCGGTGGTTTTCAGGGCCAGGCTTCCGACATCGAGCGCCACGCCCAGGACATCATCAAGCTGAAGCGCCGCCTCAACGAGGTCTATGTCAAACACACCGGCAAGAGCTACGACGAGATTGAAAGGACGCTCGACCGCGACCATTTCATGACTTCCGACGAGGCCAGGGAATTCGGCCTCATCGACAAGGTCATTTCGTCACGTGAGCCGATCGAGGGTCTTGCCACATAAGCCCGGTGGCAGCTGGATGGCGGGAAAACACGCTTTTGATGCCGCTTGCGGCATTTCGGCCACAATTGGCTGTTCCCTCGACGGGAGCGATTGCCTACGTTAAGCCTATGTTGATTTTCGACGGCTTAGCTTTGTGCGGGGTTGATGCGAATCATTGCGACGTTTTCTGATATGTGTTTCGTATGGAATGCGTTGCGGGAGCCGGACTACTGGCGGCGGCGATTTCCCGCGATAGATTGAGTTATGCGCCCTTTCAACCAGACCATCGGCGGGCGGCTATGAAAGGACATGAAAATGAGCAAGGTCGGCAACAGCGGCGGTGATTCCAAGAACACGCTTTATTGCTCGTTTTGCGGGAAAAGCCAGCACGAAGTACGCAAGCTGATCGCCGGCCCGACGGTGTTCATCTGCGACGAATGTGTCGAGCTCTGCATGGACATCATCCGCGAGGAGAACAAGACCTCGATGGTGAAGTCGCGCGAGGGCGTGCCGACCCCGCAGGAGATCCTCAAGGTTCTCGACGACTACGTCATCGGCCAGCCCTACGCCAAGCGCGTGCTGTCGGTGGCCGTCCACAACCACTACAAGCGCCTCGCGCATGCCGGCAAGAACAACGACGTCGAACTGGCGAAGTCCAACATTTTGCTGATCGGCCCGACCGGCTGCGGCAAGACGCTGCTCGCGCAGACGCTGGCCCGCATCATCGACGTGCCGTTCACCATGGCCGATGCGACGACGCTGACCGAGGCCGGCTATGTCGGCGAGGACGTCGAGAACATCATCCTCAAGCTGTTGCAGTCGGCCGACTACAATGTCGAGCGCGCCCAGCGCGGCATCGTCTACATCGACGAGATCGACAAGATTTCGCGCAAGTCGGACAATCCCTCGATCACCCGTGACGTGTCGGGCGAGGGCGTCCAGCAGGCGCTGTTGAAGATCATGGAAGGCACGGTCGCTTCCGTACCGCCGCAGGGCGGCAGGAAGCATCCGCAGCAGGAATTCCTCCAGGTCGACACCGCCAACATCCTGTTCATCTGCGGTGGCGCCTTCGCCGGGCTGGACAAGATCATCTCGGATCGCGGCCGCAAGACCTCGATCGGCTTCGGCGCCACCGTCGCGTCGCCCGAGGATCGCCGCACCGGCGACGTTTTCCGTCTGGTCGAGCCGGAAGATCTGTTGAAGTTCGGCCTCATTCCCGAGTTCGTCGGCCGTCTGCCGGTCCTGGCAACGCTGGAGGACCTCGACGAGCCGGCGCTGATCCAGATCCTGACCGAGCCGAAGAACGCGCTGGTCAAGCAGTACCAGCGGCTGTTCGAGATGGAGAATGTCGACTTGACCTTCCACGAGAATGCGCTGTCGGCGATCGCCAAGCGAGCCATCGAACGCAAGACCGGCGCGCGCGGCCTGCGCTCGATCATGGAGGCGATCCTGCTCGACACGATGTTCGAGCTGCCGGCGCTGGAGGGCGTGCGCGAAGTGGTTATTTCGGAAGAGGTGGTGTCCGGCAACGCCAGGCCGCTCTACATCTATTCCGAGCAGAAGGAAAAGAAGGGCAACGTCAGCGCCTGACGTCAGTCCTGTAGTGGAGTTCTTCAAACGGCGCCGCAAGGCGCCGTTTTGCCGTTTGCGGATGGGCAGGCTATGATGAACGGATTATGACGGATTGGATGAACGGTTTCGTGACGACCCTTGATCTTTGCCTCGCTTGCCTCCAACTAACGGTGGAAGGCCGTGGCGCCGAATTCTGTGCTGTAAAACTCCCGTCACAAACGGTGGTAGGCGGAACCATCCCCGGTCGTTAATATGAGAATCGCGGTTGGCCGATTGGCGGTCGCGACATGAAAGGTTGGACAATGGCCAAAATATCCAAGGCTCCCAGCGACGGCGTCTTCGCAGTCCTCCCACTGCGCGACATCGTGGTGTTCCCGCACATGATCGTTCCGCTATTTGTCGGGCGTGAAAAGTCGATCAAGGCGCTGGAAGAGGTGATGGGTCAGGAAAAGCAGATCCTGCTTGCGACCCAGATGAATGCCGCCGATGACGATCCCGAGTCCGATGCGATCTTCGACATCGGCACGCTCGCCAATGTGCTGCAGTTGCTGAAGCTGCCGGACGGCACCGTCAAGGTGCTGGTCGAAGGCGCCTCGCGCGCGAAAATCGTTTCGTTCACCGACCGTCCCGACTTCCACGAGGCCCGCGCCGCAGCACTGGTCGAACCGGATGAGGAAGAGGTCGAGGTCGAGGCGCTGGCCCGTTCCGTCGTCACCGACTTCGAGAACTACGTCAAGCTGAACAAGAAGATCTCGCCCGAAGTGGTGGGTGCCGCCAGCCAGATCGACGACTATTCCAAGCTCGCCGATACGGTTGCCTCGCATCTTGCCATCAAGATCCCCGAGAAGCAGGAGATGCTGGCCACGCTTTCGGTCAAGGAGCGGCTGGAAAAGGCGATGGGCTTCATGGAAGCCGAGATCTCCGTCCTGCAGGTCGAGAAGCGCATCCGCTCGCGCGTCAAGCGCCAGATGGAGAAGACGCAGCGCGAATACTACCTCAACGAGCAGATGAAGGCGATCCAGAAGGAGCTCGGCGAGGGCGAGGACGGCCGCGACGAGGCCGCCGAGATCGAGGCGCGCATCAAGAAGACCAAGCTCTCCAAGGAGGCCCGCGAAAAGGCGGAAGCCGAACTGAAGAAGCTGCGGACGATGTCGCCGATGTCGGCTGAATCGACCGTCGTACGCAACTATCTCGACTGGATCCTGTCGATACCGTGGGGCAAGAACTCCAAGGTCAAGCAGGATCTGGGCTTCGCGCAGAACGTGCTCGACACCGACCATTTCGGCCTCGACAAGGTCAAGGACCGCATCGTCGAATATCTCGCCGTGCAGAGCCGCCAGAAGAAGCTGAAGGGGCCGATCCTGTGCCTCGTCGGGCCTCCCGGCGTCGGCAAGACCTCGCTCGGCAAATCGATCGCCAAGGCGACCGGCCGCGAGTTCATCCGCATGGCGCTGGGCGGCGTGCGCGACGAGGCCGAGATCCGCGGTCACCGGCGCACCTATATCGGCTCGATGCCCGGCAAGGTCATCCAGTCGATGAAGAAGGCGAAGAAATCCAACCCGCTCTTCCTGCTCGACGAGATCGACAAGATGGGCCAGGATTTCCGCGGCGATCCGTCGTCGGCGTTGCTCGAGGTGCTCGATCCCGAGCAGAACTCGACGTTCATGGACCACTATCTCGAGGTCGAATACGACCTGTCGAGCGTGATGTTCGTGACCACGGCGAACACGTTGAACATTCCGGCACCCTTGATGGACCGCATGGAGATCATTCGTATCGCCGGCTACACCGAGGACGAGAAGATCGAGATCGCCAAGCGCCACCTGATGCCGAAGGTGATCCGCGATCACGCGCTGCAGCCGAACGAGTTCTCCGTCGGCGAGGACGCGATCCGCGGCATCATCCAGACCTACACCCGTGAAGCGGGCGTCAGGAGCCTGGAGCGCGAGCTGATGAAGCTCGGCCGCAAGGCGGTGACCGAGATCCTGAAGACGAAGAAGAAGACGGTCGACATCACGGCGGACAATCTCGCCGATTACCTTGGTGTTCCGCGCTTCCGCTTCGGCCAGGTCGAGGCCGATGATCAGGTCGGCGTTGTCACTGGGCTCGCCTGGACGGAAGTCGGCGGCGAGCTGCTGACGATCGAAGGCGTCATGATGCCCGGCAAGGGCCGCATGACGGTGACCGGCAATCTGCGCGACGTGATGAAGGAATCGATCTCGGCGGCGGCCTCCTATGTCCGCTCGCGGGCTCTCGATTTCGGCGTCGAGCCGCCGCTGTTCGACAAGCGCGACATCCACGTCCACGTGCCCGAAGGCGCAACGCCCAAGGACGGACCGTCGGCGGGTGTGGCGATGGCGACGGCGATCGTCTCGGTGCTGACCGGCATCCCGGTCAGGGCCGACGTGGCGATGACCGGCGAGATCACGCTGCGCGGCAGAGTGCTGCCGATCGGCGGGCTCAAGGAGAAGCTGCTTGCAGCACTGCGCGGCGGCATCAAGAAGGTGCTGATCCCGGAAGACAACGCCAAGGATCTGGCGGAGATTCCGGACAACGTGAAGAACGGTATGGAGATCGTTCCGGTCGGGCGGGTCGGTGAAGTCTTGCGCCATGCGCTGGTGCGTATGCCGGAGGCGATCGAGTGGGTCGAGCCGGTCAATGCGCCGGCTGCGGTGGATGCCGGAGACGACGCCAGCAAGTCGCTAGCTCATTAGCACGTGCTAAAGTTGCAATGCACAACGGAGAGCCGCGCCTAGAGCCCGGCTCTTTCATGTGAAAAACCCCGGAATTCCGGGGTTTTTTCGACTCTTTTGACGCTTTTCGACTTGGTTGCGGAAGCGCTTCTTTCTAAAGTCCGTTTCCTGCCGGATGAGTCGTACGTTCCGGTTTCTCATGGAAGGGAATTTTTATGAACAAGAACGAACTGGTGTCCGCTGTCGCCGACGCCGCGAGTATTTCGAAGGGTGACGCGCAGTCGGCGGTCGATGCGGTGTTCTCCGTCATCACCGGCGAACTGAAGAAGGGCGGCGATGTCCGGCTTGTCGGCTTCGGAAATTTCACCGTGTCAAAACGCGCTGCCTCGACCGGCCGCAATCCGCAGACCGGCGCCGAAGTGCAGATTCCGGCGCGCACCGTGCCGAAGTTTTCGGCCGGCAAGGGCCTCAAGGACGCAGTCAACTAAGCGCCTTCGTACCCTTTTCAGAGACCAGAAAAGCCGGGCATGCCCGGCTTTTCTTTCGCGCCCACTTTGGCGGGCTCTATGCCGTCGGTGCATCGGCGCGCATCAGCCCTTCCTGCTTGAGATCGGCCCAGAGTGCCGATGGCAGCTTCGCGTCGAGCAGCGACCGATTGCTTTCGACCTCGCTCGGCCGCTGGCCGCCGGGGATCACCGACACGACCGAAGGGTGCAGCAGCGGAAATTGCAGTGCCGCCTCGATCAGGCGCACACCGTGGCGCTTGCAGACAGCCTCGATGCGCGTGACGCGGTCGATGATGTCCTGCGGCGCCTCGGTATAATCGTAGTAGGCGCCGGGCTTCGGACCGGTTGCCAGGATGCCGGAATTATACGGCCCGCCGAGAACGATGCCGATGCCGCGCTTCTGGCATAGCGGCAGGAAGGATTGCAGCGCCTCCTGCTCCAGCAGCGTATAGCGCCCGGCAAGCAGGAACAGGTCGAAGTCGCCGCGCTCGGCAAGCGTCTGGGCAACCTGCCATTCGTTGATGCCGCCGCCGAACGCCTTGATGATGCCCTGGTCACGCAGGGACAGCAGCCCGTAATAGCCCGAGCGCATGAACTCCTCGATGCGCTGGTCCGCGGCCTCCTTGCTGCCATGCGTGAAGACGTCGACGTCATGCACGAAAAGGATGTCAATGCGGTCGACGCCGAGGCGTTCCAGCGAGGCTTCGAAGGAGCGCATGACCCCGTCATAGCTGTAGTCGTAGACCTCGCGGCGCGACGGCGTGTCGAAGAACTTGCCGATGCCGGTGCGCTGGTCCGGCGGGCAGGCGCGCATGATGCGGCCGACCTTGCTCGACAGCACATAGTCGTCGCGCTTTTTCGAGCGCAGGAACGGATTGAGCCGCGTTTCCGACAGGCCAAGCCCGTAGAGCGGTGCGGTGTCGTAGTAGCGGCAGCCGACCCGCCATGCAGCCTCCAGGGTGGCGTTGGCATCCTCGTCGGAGACGGCACGATAGAGATTGCCGAGCGGCGCCGTGCCGAAGCCGAGTTCCGTGAAACTGATGCCGCCATTGCCGATGCGGTCGAAATGCCGTGTCTTCATATGCTGCCGTTTCGTCATTTCCGTATGTCCCGAGACTATCATGCCTGAGGCGCTGCAAAAGCACTCCGAGCCGTTGGACACGAACTTTCACGGTGATAGCATGAGCAAAAACAAGCTGTTCGGGGAAGATGTGACCAAACAATCCAGATGGGTTGTTGAGGGCAGCAAGCTGGTGGGTCTGTCATGACGAATGCCGGCACAGATCTGTTCAGGATTGCACTCGACGAACTTGGCACGGTGCTGGCTCGGATCGGCGAAAGCCGTATCGACGCCGCCCGCCACACCAACATGGAGTAGGCGTCATGCGCTACGAGCTGATGCTGCCGCACCAGATCCGCAAGGCGATCGCCGAGAACTGGCCGGTCGTGCTCCCGCTCGGCGTGCTCGAATACCATGGTGAGCACATGGCCGTCGGCATGGATACGCTGGCGGTGGTCAAGATGCTGGAGCTGTTCGAAAAGGAAGCCAACATCGCCATCCTGCCAGCCTTCTACTATGGCGCGGCGAGTTACGCGGTGGCGCCGCCAGAGGGCAATGGCTCGGTTCAGGTCGGCGGCAGGGCGCTGGCGCCGTTCGCGGAGGAACTGTTCTACAGCCTGCTGCGCATCGGTTTTCGCAACATCCACGCCATCATCCACCACCAGACCGAGAACTTTGTTGCCGGCATGCCGACCGATCTCGCCTTCAAGACCGCTGGCCGCCAGGCGATCTTCCGTTTTCTGGAGAAGGAGCGCGGCGAGGGCTGGTGGGCCTCCGAGACGATGGCCGGCTACTATGCCGAGCACGCCGAGGGCGGCAATTTCTTCAACTGGATACAAGTGCATCCGCTGATGCCGACGGTGACGGACGGCCAGTATCCCTTCGATCATGCCGGCATTGGCGAGACGTCGCTGATGCTGGCGCTGTGCCCAGAAGCGGTGGACGCCGGCCACTTCGCCGACAATACGGGATGGTATACGGCGACCGCCCCTGAGGCCTCGACGGAACTGGGGCAAAAGGGCGTCGCGATGATCCTCGAGCATATGCGGGCGATATTGTCACGCTAACGGATGCGCCATTTCGAGCGTTGCAGGATGCAGGATGAAAACCGTAGCGATCCTTCCCGCCGGCGTTCAAAAGCATCCACAGTTGCAACGCTCGAAGGAGTGGCGAGGGCCTACTTCACCGCGCCTGCGGTCATGCCCATGATCAGGTAGCGCTCCAGCGCGATGCCGATGACGGCGAGCGGTGTTATCGCGGCGGTGGCGAGTGCGGCCATCGACCACCAGTTGATGCCCTGCGAGCCGGTCTGGCTCGCCACCATCACGGGAATGGTTTTTGCGTCGGTCGAGGTCAGCAGTGCGGCGAAGAAATACTCGTTCCAGCACAGCACCATCGCCAGGATGAACGCCGCGACCATGCCCGGCAGCGCGATCGGCATGACGATGCGGAAGAAGGCGCCCCAGATCGACAGGCCGTCGACGAGGGCTGCTTCCTCCAGTTCGACTGGGATCGAGTTGAACTGGTCGCGCATGATCCAGATAACGATCGGCAGCACCATCAGCGTGTAGAGCAGGATCAGCCCGATGCGCGTGTCGAGCATGCCGACTTCCCGGTACAGCACGAGAAAGGGCAGGGCGAGCACCACCGGCGGCAGGATCAGCTGCGACAGGAAGAAGAAGGAGATGTCCTCGTTCTTGAACCAGGCGAAGTGATAGCGGAAGCGGGTGAGGCCGTAGGCGGCGAGGCTGCCAATGACGATGGCGAGGCTCGATGCGCCGACCGAGGTGATGACCGAATTCATGAAGCGCTTGATGAACTCGTCGCGCACCGTCGAGGTCCGGAAGATCGCATCCGGCGACAGGCCGAGCGAGCGCCAGCCCTTCCAGTCCGGCTGGAAGTCGACGAACGGGATGAGATGGCCCTGGGTGACGTCGACCGCGGTCTTGAACGAGGTGGTTATCGTCCAGTAGATCGGGAACAGGCAGATGAAGGCCCAGAACACCAGCGCGCCATAGATGAAGACGCGGTTGGCGAAAAAGCTCGTCGGCGAGCGGATTTCGGAAGCGGTATAGTCGGTGGTCTGAACGCTCATCTGGCCGCCTGTCAGTTGACGTTGCGCACGAAGCGATTGGCGAATTTCAACAGCCACGTCACGAACACGATGATGATGATGAGGTAGGCCATCGCCAGCATGGTGCCGTAGCCGACATTCGAGCGGTCGCGATACTCGCGGTAGATGAAGCTCGACACGGAATCGGTCGCGCCGCCCGGGCCGCCCGAGGTGACGGTGATGATGATGTCGGCAAGCTTCAACTTGAAGATGATGCGCAGGATGATCGCGGTCACCGATACCGGCAGCATCAGCGGAAACGTGACCTGCCAGAAGGTCTGCCAAGCATTGGCGCCGTCGACCCTGGCCGCCTCAAGGACCTCGCGTGACATCGCCTGAAGGCCGGCGAGCAGCATGATCATCATGAACGGGATGAACGTCCAGGCATCCAGCACCATGATCGAGATGCGGGCGGTGATCGGGTTTGAGAAGAAGGCGGGGTTTTCCCAGCCGAGCTGGCGCGCCAGCGCCGCGGCCGGCCCGAAGCGGTATTCCATCAGCGACTTGCCGATCATCCACGACACCGCGACCGGCGACAGCATCAACGGCATCAGGAAGACGACACGGAAGAATTTACGCGCGCGGATCTGTGCGTTGAGCAGCAAAGCGAGGCCGAAAGCGATGACGTATTCGACCAGCACCGCCAGCACATAGAGCACCATGTTGAACAGCGCGTTGCGGTAATAGGGATCGGCCAGCATCTGCCAGAAATTGTCGAGCCCGTTGAACTTGCGGCCGGAGAAGGAACTGAGGTTCCAGTCGGTCAGCGCAATGTAGAAGCCGAACAGCGTCGGGAAGATCACCATGGCGATGGTGAACAGCAGCGCCGGCAGCAGGAACAGCGCGCGCTGGCCGTCTTCGCCGCGCGTCAGCACCTGGCCGATGCCGAGCGCTATACCCCACAGCACATAGGCATAGACGACCGGCCGCCAGGTCTCGAAGCCGATCGTGTCGACCTCTGACTTGTAAAGGATCTGGACTGCGATCACGGCCAGCAGGCCGAGCGTCGCAGCGGCCATCAACGCCCGGCCGAGCCGCTTGCGGCCCGGCGATATCAGATCGGATGGAGCGGCGTTTGCCGGCCACGCACTGGTGGGCAAGGTCTCGTCAGCCACGCGTCTCGTCCGTTCACTGAAGGCTGCTATGACCGGCTGGCCGGCCAACTGGGGTCCGGCGGGTTTGCGTCGCCGGACCGCGGTTCCTAGAATCTCAACCTACATGCCGAGCGATGCCTTGTAGAGCTTGACCTGGTTTTCGCGGCCGATCTGGTCGGTCAGCTTCTCCCAGGCGGCTGCAATGGCGTCGGCGCCTTCCTGCGCCGTCATCTTGCCGGCAAATGTATTGGCCAGGATGTCCTCGGCGGCGCTGTAATACTGGAAGATGCCGGGGATGCGCGGCTCGATCGCGGCGTTCGGATGGTTGTAGCTGTCGGCCTCCGACTTCAGATACGAGGTGATGAAAGCCTCGTCGTAACCGGCCGCCACCCATTCCGGAATGTCGAAATGCGAGTTGCGGTAGGGCTGGAATCCGGACGGATATGCTGCGCACCAGAGCGACAAGTCCTTGCCGCCGAGATGGGCAGCGGCAGACCAGGCCGCCTTCTTCTTCTTTTCGTCGCTGTCGACGCGAGCCATGACGTAGACGCCCCAGCCGAGATAGGCGCAGTTCGGCGAATAGTTCGGGCCGCTTGTGAGCTTGTCCCACTGGCCGGTCTTGGAATTGTAGACGTCGTCCGAGCCAGGCAGGATCGAGAAGCCGGTGACGTCGCCGACGACAGAACTGTCGTTGGTCTTGACGTTGGAGCCGACGTCGCCCCACCAGGTGACCATCGAACCGGTGCCGGCCAGGAACTGCTGGAAGGCGGTGGTGTTCGGGTCGGCGTTGATCTGGTCGGCAGGCTCGGACGGCAGCGCGTCGATCACGTCCTGGATCGCCCGCACCCAGGCCGGATTGTTGATGCGCGGCTTCATCGTATCGGCATCGAACAGCCAGGCCTTGTCGTCGGGATGCTTGGCATAGGCGCTGGCGCGGCTGCCGAGGAAATAGAAGCCGAAGCCGCCCCACGCCTTGGGTGCGTCGAGATAGCCAAAAACGTCCTGGCCCTGGAACTGCTTGCCCTTGAGGAATTTTGTCACCGCCTGCACCTGCTGCCAGGTCTTCGGCACACCCCATTCACCGCCACCGCCGCCGTCCTTCCACGCCTTGGCGAGGTCGGCATCGGCAAACACGTCGGTGCGGTAGTTGAAATTGTGCGCGTCGCCGTCGACGGTCACCCGGTACTGCTTGCCGTCCCAGGTGCCGACCGGTGGCTGCAGATAGGCCACGACGTCCTTCATGTCGATCTGGTCCTTGACCCAGTCCGGCATTTCGGAGGTCAGGCCCTTGCCGCAGACGTCGCCTTCGAACGGCGCGCCCATCTCGATGATGTCGAAATCGACGGTGCCGGTGGCGATCGACTGCTGCAGGCGAGCGTTGTAGTCCGCCTGCGCCAGGTCGATCCAGTTGATCTTGGCGCCGGTATAGGTCTCCCACGGCTTCAGGAAGCCGCGAAACAGCACATTGTGCAGGTTCTGGTTGTTGAGCCCCATGAAGGTGAGCTGGACGCCGGCGAATTCGCCTTCCTTGACGTTGGCCTTGGTCGCCTCCAGGCAAAGCTCGCCGACCTGCTGGAAGTCGGCATCGGTCGGCTGGCCCTTGCCGACGCCGGGGATCTGCAGGATCTGCGCGCGCAATTCGCTTGCGGCGGAAGCCGGGCGCGTCAGCGCGCCGAGCCCGGCGCCGGATGCCGCGGCGATCGCGGCCATGCTGGCCGCGCCCTTGAGGACATCGCGGCGAGTGGCTCCCGCACGCATGAATTGGTTGTAAAGGCTGACTTTCATTTCGTTCCTCCCAGAATCTTGTGGTGATTGAGAATCTCAATTGAGATTCTCAACGGTGATTGTTCGCGTGTTTGGAGCGCTGGAAATGTTCCCCAACAACAGCGGCTCCTCAAGTTTTCCTCCCGCAACGCTTCGACTTCCGTGGTCCGGACCAGCGTGCCGGCGCGCCCGGAACAGGGTCGAAACCCGAGCCCTTTCACTATTCTCACAACCAGATGCCGTGTCAAACGAGAACGGGGTTTTTTATCTATAAAAGACTGACTTGCCCTCGCTGTTTGCGTTGTTTAGCTTCACCGCAACGAAAGGGGGGCCAATGGCTCAAGTCGCGATCAGCAATGTGGCCAAGGCGTTCGGAACCGTCAAGGTCCTGCACGGTGTCAGCGTCGACATCGCCGACGGGCAGTTCGTGGTGCTGGTCGGCCCTTCGGGGTGCGGCAAGTCCACGCTGCTCAGGATGGTGGCGGGGCTGGAGACCGTTTCCGGCGGCACGATCGCCATCGGCGACCGTGTCGTCAACCATCTGCCGCCGGCCAAGCGCGACATCGCCATGGTGTTCCAGAATTACGCGCTCTATCCGCACAAGACGGTCGAGCAGAACATGGCCTTTGCGCTAAAACTGCGCAAGACCGATCCGGCCGATGTCGCCGAGCGGGTCAAGCGCGCCGCCGATATCCTCGATCTCAACCCCTATCTCAAGCGCTATCCTCGCCAGCTCTCCGGCGGCCAGCGCCAGCGCGTCGCCATGGGTCGCGCCATCGTGCGCAATCCGCAGGTGTTTTTGTTCGACGAGCCGCTGTCCAACCTCGACGCCAAGCTGCGCGTCCAGATGCGCACCGAGATCAAGGAACTGCACCAGCGGCTGAAGACCACCACCATCTATGTCACGCACGACCAGATCGAGGCCATGACCATGGCCGACAAGATCGTGGTGATGCGCGACGGCCGCATCGAGCAGGTCGGCGCGCCGCTGGAACTGTTCGACCGGCCGGCCAATCTGTTCGTCGCCGGCTTCATCGGCTCGCCGTCGATGAACCTTCTGAAGGGCGTGGTGCGCAAGGGCGACAAATCCATCGTCGAGATCGCAGGGACGCCATTCCCGATCGCTGCAAGCAGCAAGGTGGAGGACGGGCGCAATGTCGTCTACGGCGTCCGGCCCGAGCATCTCGAAATCCACCCTGACGGCGTGCCGGCGAAGATTTCCGTCGTCGAGCCGACCGGTTCCGAAACGCTGGTGTTTCTGCGTTTCGGCGAGGGCGAGATGGTGGCGCTGTTCCGTGAGCGCCACGACTTCAAGCCGGGCGACACGCTGTATCTGAAACCGCGGCTCGACCAGGTCCATCTCTTCGACGCAGAGACCGGCAATCGTCTTTAAACACTTTGAATTGCGCATGATCTTGTCCGAAAACCGACAACGCTTCGGGATCATGCGCCAGGCTTGGCATCAAAAAAGCCCGTTCGGGAGGGAACTATGCTCAAAGGGATCAATCCGCTGCTCAATGCCGACGTGCTTCAGGCGCTGCGGGCAATGGGCCATGGCGACGATCTGATCATCGCCGACACCAACTTCCCCTCCGATTCGGTGGCCCGCCAGACCGTGCTCGGCCGGCTGCTGCGCATCGATGCACCGGCGGCTGACGTGGTCAAGGCGGTGCTGTCGCTCTATCCGCTGGACACTTTCGTCGACGATGCCGCGGCCCGCATGGAGATCGTCGGCAAGCCGGACGAGATTCCCGCCGTGCAGCAAGAAGTGCAAGGCGAGATCGATGCGGCTGAGGGCAAGGCCTGGCCGATGATTTCGGTCGAGCGCTACGCCTTCTACGAACGTGCCAAAAACGCCTATTGCGTCATCCAGACCGGCGAGCGCCGCTTCTATGGCTGTTTTGCCTTCCGCAAGGGCGTCGTTCCTCCCGACGCGGAGTAGCGAGATGCCAGGCAAGCCTGTGGTCATCAAGCCTGTCGTCATATTGGGCGTCTTCGTCGCCGACACCGCCTACCGCGCCGCCCGCCAGCCGCGCATGGGCGAGACGATCCTTGGAACATCCTTCACCCTCGGCCCGGGCGGCAAGGGCTCCAACCAGGCGGTCGCGGCCGGCCGTCTCGGCGCCGACATCACTTTTTTGACGCGCCTTGGCGTCGATCCCTTTGCCGACATGGCCAGGCAAACCTGGACGCAGGCCGGGGTGAAGAGCGCCGTCATCGACACGCCGGAGAGTTATACGGGTGCGGCCTATATCTTCGTCGAGGAGACGAGCGGCAACAACGCCATCATCGTCAGCCCGGGTGCGGCCATGCTGATTTCGCCCGAGGACATCGAGGCTAACGCCGGCCTGATCCGCTCGGCCGGCGTCTTCGTCACCCAGCTCGAGCAGCCGATCGAGGCGGCGATGCGGGCGCTGGAGATCGCGCGCGGGGCAGGGGTGACGACCATCCTCAACCCGGCGCCCGCGGCAAGCCTGCCCGAGCGCATCTACACGCTCTGCGACTATGTCACGCCCAACGAGACCGAGGCCGAGGAACTGACCGGCATCAAGGTGTCCTCCATCGACGACGCCCGCCGCGCCGCCGATCGTTTGCTTGGAAAGGGCGCCGGCGCCGTCATCGTTACGCTCGGCGAACAGGGCGCGCTGCTGCACACGGCCAGCCGCTCCGACCATGTCGGCGCGATCAAAGCCGGTCCCGTGGTCGAGACCACCGGCGCCGGCGACGCCTTCAATGGCGGCCTGGCCGCAGCACTTGCGAGAGGCGTGGACCCACTGCAAGCGGTCCGCTTCGCCTGCGCCGTCGCCGGCATCTCGGTCACCCGGCCGGGCACGGCGCCGTCGATGCCGACGTTGCAAGAGGTCGAGGCGCTGCTCGCCAAGGCCGAAGCTGCCGATCTCCCCCCTTGAGGGCGGAGATGTCGCCGAAGGCGACAGAGGGGGTAGCCTCGCGTGGAGCTCCGGCGTTCTCGCCCGCGAGGGGCCGTGCCCGGTCGAACCGACCCCCCTCTGCCCTGCCGGGCATCTCCCCCCACGAGGGGGGAGATCGGCCGTCACCGCCGCCTTCGCGAACCGCCACCGTTGCAGGAGCGAGCGGTGCGCCAAAGCTGCCAATCTCCCCCCTTGAGGGGGGAGATGTCCGGCAGGACAGAGGGGGGCGCCTAGCTCCGCCATCAAAGGTTCTGCACCGTCGTGACATCAGTCCGTTCCGACCACGGTGACATATTAGCCACAGTTAATATCAATCGCCAAACCCATCTTGCGTCTTTGGCGTAGGTGTCCCGTAATGGGTCACTGGGTCTGGCGCCGCAATTGCGTGGTCAGCGAAGCCGGGGGGCAATCTTGACCTGGCAATCGAGGGGGTATTGGGGGACCCGCCGCTTCGCAAATGAAGCGGCGGGCTCTTTCACGGCTCATCACAAGCCGCCGAACGGACAGGAATCTTTTGCAATGCGCGCGGAGGCGATCTAGCCGCGAACGCCGGACAATTCGCGGACCTCCGCCCGCAGCGCCTGTAGCTCCGCCAGGATCATGGCCTGATCGCTGTGCAGCGTCGCCCTGTCGGCCGATTCCACGGCTTCATGCTCGGCCTCCATCGCCGAAACGATCACGCCTATGAACAGATTGAGCACGGTGAACGAGGTCGCGATGATGAACGGAATGAAGAACAGCCAGGCGGCCGGATAGACCTCCATGACCGGGCGCACCACGCCGTCCGACCAGCCTTCGAGGGTCATGACCTGGAAAAGCGTGAACAGCGATTTTGGTATGCCGCCGAACAGTTCGGGAAAGGACGAGCCGTAGAGCTTCGTCGCCATCACCGCAAAGACGTAGAACACCAGCCCGAGCAGCAGCATGATCGAGCCCATGCCGGGCAAGGCGGTGATGAAGCCGGTGACGACACGGCGCAGCGACGGAACGATGCTGATCAGGCGCAGCACCCGCAGGATGCGCAGCGCCCGCAGTACCGAGAGCGACCCGGTCGTGGGGATCAGCGCAAAACCGACGACGAAGAGGTCGAAGATGCGCCATGGATCGCGGAAGAAACGCGTCCTGTAGACGACCAGCCGGATCGCGAGCTCGGCCACGAAGACGCCGAGGATCGCGCGGTCGATGGCCGTTAGAAGCGGGCCAAAAGCCGCAATCGCATCGGGCGAGGTTTCGAGGCCGAGCGTGACGGCGTTGATCAGGATCAGGACCATGATCGCGAGGTCGAAGCGGCGCGATTCGATGAGCGATTTCAGGGCATCCAAGGCTTGTTCTCCGTTAGAGCATCGGACCCGAAAATGGGAACCGGACCTGGGAAAATTCAATGCTCAAACCCATATGGCCGGCTTGTGGCGCACCGGATACAAAAAGTCGAAACAGCCGAAGAATGCTGCGGCTAAGCTGCTGATCTCCCCCCTTGAGGGGGAGATGGCCGGCAGGCCAGAGGGGGTCGCCGCGCGTCGAGCACCAACCTCCACTGTCGCAAGAGAGAAGGCCGCGCCCCGTCGAACCGACCCCCCTCTGCCCTGCCGGGCATCTCCCCCTCAAGGGGGGAGATTGGCCGTTATCGCCGGTTTCACCAATCACCAGCGTTGCAACGCGCTAGGAACCATGCGGGGAGCAGCGGGTTTGGCTTGGATGCCGACACGTTCGGTCCACCCATTCTCCAAGGAGAACACGATGACATCAGCAAGCAAGACCACAGCAATTGCCGCGGCGTTGGCTATGCTGGCTTCGCCGGCGCTATCCCAGACGAGCTCGCCTGCGCCCGCCGCACCTGCACAAGGTTCACAGCCGTCGCCAGGCGGGCCAACCGAAGACTCCATGCGCCAAACGATGCGCGAGATGATGACTGAGATGCTGGAGGAGAGAATGCAGCATCGCCGCCCGCGAGCAGAACGGCGAGGTGACGACCGTTGGCATCGCGATTTCCGAAGGCATGACCGGCGCCATATGGGAGGCGGGATGATGCATGGCGCACGGATGCGAATGATGTTCGCCATAGTCGACGCCGACGGCGATGGGGCGCTGTCTCAAACCGAGGTTCAGGATTTTGTCGAGCGGATATTCAGCGCCGTCGACGAGGACGCCGATGACAGCATCGACAGGGAGGAAATTCGATCCTTCTTCCACGGAGGTGCCGACGGAACGGGTGAATAGACCACTGCAAAGACTTGCGCGTTCCTGGACGAAATTCGGGAAAGGAATTCGGAAATGGCTGGTCTCGTTGGCAAGTTTGCCGGGAAAGCCCCGGCGCCTCGCAAGGGCATGGCTAGTCCCAGGCTGAGTGAGAAAGCCTTCAAGGCGAGGTACAAGCAGCAATTCGTCGACCCGGCGTTCGAACCGCTCGCCCAGTCGATTGAGCAAATCGCTTCGATCGCCTGGCAGGCTTATGCGGATTCCCGCAAGAGCCCGATCACGAGGAAAGCCGGACCTGCGTTCAGCGACCCCGACTACGATCTGTCCGTCGATTGGCTTGGGGCGCACGAAGCGGTGCTGCAGGCGCAGCGTCGGTACGAGGATCTGACGGTTCCGCCGTGTCTGTTGATCATCAACGGGTCGTCGCGCAGCGAGCATACCTGTCCCGGCGAGATGTCGAAGAGTTTCCGGCTCGCCGAAATCGCCCGTGAGACCATCGACAAGGAAACGAAACTTGCGGTCGAAATTCTCGATCTGTCGCGGCTTGCTTCCGAATACGGGAGGAACATCCATCCGTGCAAGGCGTGCTTTTCGACGGCCGCTCCGCTCTGCCATTGGCCCTGCTCCTGCTATCCCAACCATTCGCTTGGGCAAGTTCAGGACTGGATGAACGAAATTTACCCGATGTGGGTCGCCGCCCACGGTATCATGATCATCTCGCCGGTGAATTGGTATCAGGTTTCTTCGCCTGTCAAACTGATGATGGACAGGCTTGTCTGCGCGGACGGTGGCAATCCGGACCCCTCGCTGACACAAGGAAAGGATGCGGCAAAGGCAAAGGAGGTAGAACTGGCCGGGTGGGACTATCCGCGTCATCTGGCAGGCAGGCTGTTTTCTGTGATCGTGCACGGCGATGTCGAAGGTGCGGAGAATGTGCGGCATTCCCTCGCCGACTGGCTGCGCTTCATGAAGTTGTCGCCGGCCGGCCCCAGCGCCGAGCTCGACCGCTACATCGGTTACTGGAAGCCGTACGCTACAAGCCATGATGAACTCGACGCCGACGAGACAATCCAGGAAGAAGTTCGCAACGCCGCCCGCTCGCTCGCCGAAGCCGTCATCGAACGTCGGGCGGGCCGTTTCCGTCAGATTGGCATCGGCCTGGAAGACCCGAGGCAAAAATAGGCGACCCCGATCAGCGAAGCACGGGGGGCGGAATTCTGCACGGAAACCGCGCCCGAGCTTGGTCGGCGAACGTGCCAAGCATCAGCTCGCGGAGCGTTGAGCGAGCACCGCGCCGAGCTGGATCTGCAGATCGGCCTGCTCAACGAGCATGAGACCACGCGACTGATCGAAACCGCCCTGACGGAGCGTTTGAAGATACCAACGCCGGCAGATGATGAAACCGCCTCAGCTAGGGTCAGGACTCATTGATCCAGAAGATGAATGTGGCGGCGAAAGCGATAGCGGACAGGAAGGTGTGAGCGCAGC
>NZ_JBVVPY010000037.1:0-45826 GCF_055811335.1 Mesorhizobium sp. WSM4847
CGACCCAGAGCATCACTGGCTGCGCCACAAGATTGCCGCCGCAGCGGCGGCGGGAACAGAGCTGGCGCATCCATCGACAATGAGAGGGCAAACGGCTGATGCTTCGCCAAGGGAAGAAGCGTGATGCGATCGAAGTCTGGCACCATCTTCAGGACCGGGCCAGTTCATTACCCCCTCGTCCATCGGGACGCGATGCTGGTTTCGCTGTCCCAACTCAGTGAAACCGACGCGCGCTGACTTCGAGCGAGCATCTGCTGTGAAGAAGGCATTCACACTTACAGCCAACTACACAAACCAAGACCCACCTTTTTCGACCGCCGCTCGGCCGGGTCAAGGCTTCCGCAGGCCATGTTCTCAGGGTGTTCCCGAGGTGCATGCATCGATTCTGGCCGCGTATCTTGGCCCGGACCCTTTGGCAGGTAAGTGTTTGGCACAAATTGCGAGTTCTCGGATCTTCGGCAATCTGCCCAACGATGTGCGGCAGATCGATATCCTTGAGCACCGTTTGTTGCGGCGCTGCGCGCAAATCGTCATCATCGATTGCCGCGAATGGGAGCAACATGGGTACGGTCATGCGAAGCTCTCTTCCGGACTGGTGCAACTAGCCCTGGTTTCCGAAGACAGGCTGGACCGAGAGGCGGTTTTCTCCGACGGGTATTCCGATTACCTGTTGTGGCCACTGATCGAGCAGGAAGTTGTGAGCAGACTGACCGCCTGCGTCGCTCAGATCGCGCGGCGTTCTGCACCGCTATTCTTCTCAGCCGACCCCCTCGTTCAGAAGGCTTGCGATCTGCTGGCACAGCGCGTCGATCAGCAGATCGCCCTCAGCGAACTGGCGCGCATAGCCGGGACCAACAAGACAACGCTCGTCAACCGCTTCGAGGCTGCCTTTGGCTGCGGGCCTATGACCTGGTTACGGCACTACCGGATGATGGAGGCTGCCGCCCGCTTGCGAAGCGGGCATGAAAGCGTGGCCGAGGTTGCTGAATCCTTAGGCTACGAAAACAGCAACAATTTCTCCACGGCGTTCAAGGCGATCCATGGGCTCTCGCCGCTGCGCTATCGCAAAATGGCGGCGCGCAGAGAAAGGTCTGCCTGACGCAAAGGTGGGGATCGGAACAAACTGATATACAGCCAGTGAAGACATGCAAGATCACCTAATACTCAAGCGTTTACGCAGTCCAGGCACTTTGCGAATTTCACAGCAACGCTCACAAAGGAAGATAAGCATGTTGAACGCGGTCGCGGCGCATTTTCAAGGGCATGAACAGAGCTGTTCGGACAAGAACTATGAGGCGGCGAGCGCGTTTTTTGGCGCCAAGCCCCTGGTTTTGGCCCAGACAGGTGCTGCGCCCCCCAGTGACGACACGATCGCCAACGATCAAGGAACAGTACAGTTTCACCTCATTGGTCAGAAGACCGATGACCCGGCGTACAGCGGCATCATGAGTGAAAATCAGGACAATCTTCTGGCTGTAGGAGGACTCATTCACGACTACATGCATACCCATTATCCTGAGGTTGATGCGGAAAAACTTGACATCAACACCTGGACGAACGTTGTGGGCAACATTCCCGATCTTTCGATGGGACGGCAAAAACAGAAAGGTTACTCAAACAAGCTTGCTGGCACCTCCGTTTCAGCCACGTTCCTCTCCTTGATCGCGAAGGCGATCGTCACTGACGGGGCGTCTCTGCTAACGGATTTCCAGTCCTTCCTCACTGGGATGGGCAACCTGACCTTCAGCGCCAACAGCAAGGCGAAGCAGTACAAGGCTCTGACATGCACCTACCAAAGCTACCTTATCGATAACGGGGCAGGCGGATATTACGATTACGGAGCAATTGTTCTGCGGCAAATCGAGTTTAAGGAGTACTTCCTTGACCTAAAATCTTCTTGCTTGTCGACACAATACGTCAACGTCGACATAAGCTATAACGAGGTTACCAACATCGTTCAGACTCGCCGGATCCGCAAAGGCGGCCCCGATTACAAAAACTTCCAGGAGATCGTGAATAAGAACGCCACCGAGCAGTTTACGAATGCCAAGACCTTCTTTAATGGCGGCTCGACCCCGCAACCAGACATCACGCCCCAGGTCTGATCCTCATGATTGGTCTCGAAAGCAGCAGCGCACCCAACCGACGGTGTCAATTCGAAGGAACCTCGCCAGCGTCATAGATCAGGTCCGGCTACCCGCGGTGCCGACGAACTCCGGCCTCGCTTTTTTAAGAAAGCAACTATGAACCCCATCGCAGAAACAACTGCGGGCCTCTTCCTGGTAATCGGCGCCCAGAGCAGCGGCCCGCTCGAAGCGGAGAGGATTTGCTCAGCCTTGATCCAGAAACTGTCCGAAGGCTCAATTCTGAACTTGGATCCTAGTACGTGGCAGAATGCCATGCAGATGGTGCCGAACCAGGTGGAGGCCGCCACGGCTTCGAAGACCCTGAACCGCACGATGGCCGTTGCGGATTTGCCAAGTACCCTTGCGTCAATTTGCGCCGATGCTGCCGACGGCGACAAAGCAGGCGTCGATCTGGCGAAGCCCATCAGTGTCTATCTGAGCAGATACGGCGAACCGACTGCATTCAATTGCTTCATCCTAGATCAATCCGACTCCGCGAAAATCTATTTATCTTTAACCTGCCTTGCCGTTTTCGATGGTGGAAGCCCTGGCAGTTTCGCCGTCACCTCAACATTGCTGAAGGCGTGCCTGAATCTGTCAAACAAGGATACGCAGTCCACCATCGCGCAGGTTTTCGGCCGCTTCGGCCCGCCGAGCGACTCACCTTACTACCTGCGCGTCTTGCCCTGATCCGTATGCCAGACTCTGCATTCAGCCAGAAGGAGCAGCACGCTCGTTGAATATGTGAATACCGCAGATTCCGTCGGCGGAAGCGAAGTCGGTGGTGCGCGTTGTAGCGGGAAAGCCCATGTCCTATTGTGAAGACTTCGCGAAGGCGGACGGATGGTCCGCAGCGGATGTCAGCGTCCGTCTCAACAATAACGCGGGCCGGAAATTTCTCACTTTCTTGCGAAGATCGGGGGTGACCACGGTCATTCGGTATTACGCGAGATCCGCGAGGCCAAAAACCATCACACCAGTGGAGGCCAAACTGCTATCTGGGCAGGGTTTCGGAATTCTGCCGATCTTCCAGGACAGCAGCCGCCATATTTCCAATTTCTCGAGCTCGATCGGCACTGCAAATGCAAAGAGTGCTATGGGGTTCGCAAACCGCATCGGTCAGCCGAAAGATAGAGGCAGTACGATTCTTTTCGCCGTCGATGGGGACTATCCGGCTAAGCAGATCGATGGCCCCATCCTCGCCTACTTCCACGCGATCAAAGAAGAGATCAACGGCACTTTTGCCATCGGCGCGTATGGTTGCGGTGCGGTGCTCTCAAAACTAATGGCGGAGGGATTGATCACGGTTCCATGGATATCTATGTCGCGCCTGTTTCTTGGAACCGAGCAGTTCTTCTATTCCAACCGATGGTCGATGCGGCAGGTACCTCCAGAGGTTACCCATGGCCCCTCTGGGGTGGGCTATGATCGCAATATCGTTCGGGTTCCTCGGAGGGAGATCGGGGCCTTCCAAGTTGATGAGTCGGGCGAAGGCTCGCTGGCCTAGATGGCGAAGGACGGGCGGCCCGTAGACGCGGCAAGCTGAAAACGTTGTCGGATTTTATGTTCGTAGAGGTCTCCGACGTCAATTGCCGGACCGTGTCGTGTCTTTTATCGAAACCGGCGAGTGTAAAGCAGATGGTCCGCGAAGTTGCTTCGAAGACCAACGACATCGCCGGCTATTTGATTGGTGGTCATTCATTTCCCCTCGGACCTCGTCCCATAAAGCATAGGGCGGGTGTGGAGCGAAGAAAGGCGCAGCACGCATGCTTCCGCCTGGCCATGGTCAGCTGACATCAGCGGCTGCAGGTCTCAACGCGTGTATATGCAGACAACGTGACATCCCCTCTCGGTGAACTCGGTCAAGGGCAAGGCCGCACTCCAGCTCTCGCGCGAGATCGGCGTGCAGTTCAAGACCGCCTGGGTGATGCTCATGAAGCTACGTGAGGCGATCGCGTGGCGCAGGGAAGACATGGTGCTCAAGGGCGAAGTCGAGATCGACGGCAATACGCTGGCGGCTATATCCGACCCGAGAACAAGGCCGAAGACCGCGTCGACCGCCGGCCGAGACCGCGCTCCCTGAGCGCCAAGGCGCACAGCCGCTTCATGTTCTGGAACTGCTTCAGGCGTGGCGGCCAGACATTCACGCGCGGCATCCGCGACGATGACGGAGGTGGGCAGCGGTCCGTGACCACGTCTCCCGCGAAGCTACCGTGAACCGTGATCTCCGACGAGCATGGCAGCTACAAGGACCTGGCGGGCGTCAACAAGCTGAAGCGAGTGAACCACTCCAAGGCCTACCAGACCGAGGGCGGCACGAACACCAACCAGGTCGAAAGCTTCTTCTCGCGGGTGCAGCGCGCCTACCCGACCAATCTTTGCGAGCTGTCGAGGACCGCTGACAGACGATTTGCGATATGGGTCTGCGGGGCCTTGGCTGCGACTCCTCGGAAATGGATCCCATTCGCATTTTGTATGAAATCGCCGGCTTTTCCGGTTGGCACAAGCGTTGCAGAGCTATTTGCGATAACATTTCGCCTAATGGGTAGGACGCATGAATTGCTGCAACAAGCTGCCTGACATCGGCCGCCGTCAATTTCTAAGAGGAGGAACGTTTGCCGATGCAGGAAGGGCCATACCTGTGGAACTGCCTGCGCAGACTCAGACAAAGTCTGCACTGGGGCTGGCACTCGTCGAATACCCATCGAACAGGCTGAAGCCGAACGAACCCTCGACGTCAGTACCAGACGGCGCGGGCCGGACCGCGACATTGTCAGATTCTCGACCACGCGCCCGCACAAGAGCTTTCCATGGAACTACAACGCAGATGACCACTCCTTTAGTTGTCCCGACCACAACACACATTTGAGAAAGGTAGCAGATCTGGGACCAGTCGACGGCCAATATTCCTCAATACGAGCTGCGCATCGACGCCAAGGGCGAAATCTACGCCGAGTGAGTCGACGAGCTTCTTTACGGCTGCCTGAGCAACGTACTTTAAGCGAGGATTGGATCATGGCTTATAAACATATCGACCGCCTGCCGTACCTTCAATCGGGGAATTCCCGCGTGAAATATCTGTTCGTCGGCGCCACAATGGTTTTGGCGTGCTTGCCTCCGGTCGCCCGGGCTCAGGATATCGAGGCCGGAAAGACAGTCTTCAAAAAGTGTGCCGCCTGCCACAGCGCTGATACCGACGCGAATAAGGTCGGGCCAACCTTGAAAGGCGTTGTAGGCCGGACAGCTGGCACCGTCCCGGGCTATTCGTACTCGAAAGCCATGAAGGATGCGGGCGCAGCGGGCCTCGTATGGGATGAGCCGAACCTGATGGCATATTTGGCCAATCCCAAGGCGAAAGTCCCGGCGAACAAAATGGGGTTCCCTGGCCTCAAGAATCCCGAGGACCTCAAAAACGTCATCGCCTATCTCAGGAGTGTGTCAGGTTAGAAAGCTTTGGCCGTTGCGTTTCGGGAACAACGCGAAGGAGGGAGCAATCGTGTTTCACGCCGTGAAACCAGTTTTGAAAGCCGACTGTTCTGTCGGGCAAAGTGGCGAAGCTATCCGACGCGGCTGGTCGAGCAGGCCTGTGCTCATGCCGTCAGCAACCGCAGGACGGGAACCCATCCAATACGCTTGCTCTGGCTTCGCCACGACGGTACTCATTAGGCCGCGTCCTATGGCTCTGCCCAAAATATAGCCATGCGTCGCCGCGCCCTTAATAGGTCAAAGTTGGTTAAGTTGCTCCCTCTTCCGGCAGCCTGCATTCAGCAAGGGCCGCCGACAATTGACTCATTTCGCTGAGTTTCCGGGGCTGTCGTCCCGTTTCAACGGGATGAGGGGGATGTCACGTTGTCTGCATATACACGCGTTGAGACCTGCAGCCGCTGATGTCAGCTGACCATGGCCACGGCTTTCCATTCCGCCATGGCCTGCAGGCGGTGAATATGTGTAGCGAGAGCGGAGCGTTTTGAGCGGGGCGGGACGAAGAGATTGCGCAGAGCCGAGAAGATCGAAACGAAGCGTTGCAGTGCTCCTGGTGATCGGAAGCCTTGCATAATCCGCTCCCGTTTTCGCAGCGGCACATGCGAATTCTCGGCACGGTTGTTCAATCCCTTATGCGACCAATGCTCGACGTCCGGCATCACCTGTCGCCTGGCTGCTCCATAGGAGCGCAGCTTGTCGGTGATCATGCGCTTCGGCGCGACGCCTTGCTTCTTCAGCAGCCGCGTCAGCAAGCGCTTGGCCGCTTTGGTGTTGCGGCGGTTCCAGTACCGATGCTACTGCATCCCGCGCCTGTCAGCGCAGGAAATCCCATCCTAACCGGTCGACCATGGATTTTGCGCCCTAAAGTGCCGATTCCCTGATATCCAACGCCGAAGTTTTCCCGGCCAGTATTTGATTGCAAATCTCCTCGAGTGTGGACGTTGCAAACATTTAAGAAGCCTTTTCTAAAGAACGCTAAATTTACCGGTTCTCAATATCGATAAGCGGAATTCATCGAATCAATAGGGTTACCGCTCAAGAGCTGGCCGCCACTGCTGCGGATAACAGCACATGCGGCATTCAAGCCCGTTTGTACCGCGCCCTCGACCCACCCGCCGGTAAAGGAGCATCCACATCCTGCGAGATACAAGCCCGTGTCTTCTTCCGGTCTTTTTGCGGTAGCGAATTGGAAAAATAACCGTTCTGAATAGATGTCTTCACCAGGATAATTGAGCTTGAAGGCACCTACTGAATATGGATCCATCAGCCAATCGTGCTGCAGGACATGACGTTCATAGTCACCGTTAGCCGGGACTAGATGACGGGCGAAATCAGGGGAAATGGTGGCCAGATCATCGACCAGACGCTGGCACCGTTCCTTTTTGTCCAGAATGGAAAGCATTTTGTTAGCATCATCTTCCCATGTATAACTTAACAGCACCACGCCCTTACCATCCGGATCATCTGGCTGATAGTCTAGGCAGTAAACCCCTCTGGCAAGGCCATCTGACAAGATGGTTGTCGGCGAGCCCTTTTTTAACCAGAACTTGTTTTCCGTCAGCATAAACAGCTTGGAAGAGCCGGTAAGGTGAGTTTCTCTGACCGCTCGCAAAACTTCGTTAGTAAGAAAGGTTCCATCCGCCGTGAGACGATGGGCCAGCTCCATAGCTCGATTGCTGGTAGTGACGATGACGCGGTCAAAAGGCACGACCTGCCCTCCTGCGCATGTCACGAGAATCTGACCGCCCTGTTTGTAAATACGGCTTACATGACCGTAGCGGACACGCTGCCGCAAACTCACACCGTTAAGCTCCTGTTCAGCCAACCGTTTCACCAACAGGGAGATCCCTCCCATAATCAGGCGCTGATCGTCCTCGTACCCGTTAATTACTAGACGCAGTATCTCAGTAAACGCGGCTTGGTACACAGGTAAAAAGCCTCCAGATCCAATCCCCAGCGATCCGAAAAGCTCAAAATCTTCCGGCCTTTTCCAAGGTACGCGCCCTGGTGGCTGCGGTCCGGTAAAGATGGTGACGAGGGCCGAATAGAAGGAGATGTCGCGAAACGAATCTAGCCAGGCCTGCCATGCGTCACGAGCTTGGTCAAAGCGATGCGACCGAAGCAAAGTTGTGATCTTCGCCGGTGCGGGCAGTTGAATCCCTTCGTGCACGTAACCGTCGCTTATCAAAGCCTGCCATCCTTGATGAACGCGTCTGAACAGTGGCGGCGGAGACTCGCCGGCCTGCCATAAATGACGCGCACCTCGATAGTGCACCTCGGTATCCACGATGCCCGGATCGGGGAAGGAAGCTGCGGTATCTATCCTCAATTTGTCCAGATAATGGAACAGGCAGGTTGCGCTGGAAGGAAAGCGCATAGCGCCCATCTCGGCAATGAGATGCGGTTCGCGCGGGTCGAAGATTTGTGACCAAGCCCGCCCACCCATACGATCCCGCGCCTCAAATAGCACGATGTCCGTTATTCCGGCGCGCAAAAGTTCAGTCGCCGCCACCAAGCCACTGATGCCGGCGCCCACAATGCCAACCCGCGGGCGCCGGCTGTTTTGAGCAAAGCTCCCAATACCACCTTCAGACTCGCTCAATCGCAAGAACGGTCCATAATCATACAGAAGATCGATACTCGGCAATGAATTTCTTGCGATGGTATTGTTCAGCATACCGCTCTCCGGTGATAGCTATATTTCTTGAGATCTAGTGTGGCCGCCCTCAGAATGCCTCCCCCGTTAAATTGGAACGATGGCCACAGCATAACAATTTCTGCTCACCGGAGGCGCAATTAACGGTGTGTATTATAAGAGAGCTTGCCAGATTCTGTACTTAGTAATAATAATACGCATCTCGCTCATCGACTATTGACGCAATATTTATTTGGATGAGAATGGATTTCTCAGCCGAAATACATCGCGTTCCTCTCATATGGGGAAGTCGCTCTCCTGCCACCGAGCATGTTCCAAATACTCGCGCGCGATATCTTCTATTAGTGCTTTCTAACGATCCATATTATCTATTTCTTTCTATCACTCAATTCCAACTCATTGAATTAATATTACGTTTCATATGTAATATAATACGCTTCCTCACTGATCAAAACCCATTTGCCGCCTCTCTTGCGCTTGGGGCGTCGCTGGAAGAAAGCGTGCCCAATGCCAAGAAGTACGTATTCAACACCCTTGCTAATCAAAGTGAGATTTTGGCCACTTGGGATGATGAACAAGCCGCCGGATGAACGAAGTGCCCTCTTCAATCCAACAATCCTCTCGGTGGGTCTACCATTCTTCATGGGCAGGCCGGGCTGGCTGCGGTCGAGCGCCTGGATCTGGCTCTTCTCGTCGACCGACAGCACGATGGCGTGAGCCGGCGGATCAACGTAGAGGCCGACGACATTGCGCAGTTTGTCGACGAACTGCGCATCATTGGTAACTGGCGCCAGCGGTTGGGCTGCAGCCCGTGCGCCCTTCCAGATGCGGCGCACCGCGCTGGCGCTGATGCCGGCTGCGGCCACCATCATGTCGGCGGTCCAGTGCGTCGTCTCGCCAGGCGGGTCCTGCAACGACAGTGCCACCAGCGCTCGGCGACTTCTAAAAACTGGATGAAGCCTGGATCGTGAACTGTCTGCAGGGACCTGGACGTAATCGGCTTCGGCGCTAGAATCCGTTCGAACCCCACATTGCGAAGGCCAGCGATTATTCGTTTCGGCCGTTCTGGTGTGTCGAAGCAGGGCACCATCTGTCCACGCCATAACCCGCCCGCGCTTTCATGAGCATATTGGTCCTCGGAAAGATAATAAGCACGTTGCCCTAATCCTCTTCGCCAATTGGGCGTACTTGCATAGAGACGGCACGGCGCTCTGGCATGGATGTAATCAACGCCCCGACGATAATGGCCAATGCTGCAAACATTCCTGGACCTGTCAGCCATTCGCCGAAGAGGGCGGCTGCGAAGAGCGCAGAAAAGAACGGCTCGCTCGATTCGATGACCTGCGTCTTGTATGCCTCGATATGCTGAAGAGCGAGAATTGTGCAGTAGAACCCAAAGAACGAGGGGATAACCCCCAGTGCTAGCAAGCTTGGCAGCGCGTTCACTGACGGGATTGGTGCTCCGCTCCAAGCATAGGGAACAGCGAGCATAACGAGGCCATAAGCCAGGAACCACCAGAAGGTTTCTAGGGATGAGCGCAGCTTAAAGAATTTCCAGGCGAAGATAAAGCTGGCGTAGCCTAGACCCGCGATAAGGGCGAGGCTGACACCGATAATGCTTCCGGTCATCAGGCCGTCCCCAGCAATCACGAAGTAGCCTCCAAGAAAGACCATGGTCATGGCGAACGCCTTTCGCGTCGTTACCCTTTCCTTCAAGATGAGGATGTCGAGCGCGATTGCACCAAGGCCGCCAGCGAAAACAAGGATGGCGACAAGCGGGATCGGTGCATACGTGAAAGCTTGGGTTTCGAAATGGTAAAGTGTGAAGATGCCAAGCGCGGAGCAGACGGCGATCTTCCACGATCCCGTGAACACTGAGACTAGTCGGGCTAAACCTCCAGACCTTAAAAGGATGATGATCGAGAGCAGCGAAAACGCAATGGCGCAACGCCAAAATGCAACTGCAGTGTGATCGAGGCCTTCCTTGAAAGCGGACCGCGAAAGAACGCCGACGGTTCCATTGGACAGAGCTGCAAGGAGAGCGAAACCGGCCCCAAGGATTGATGAAAGATAAGCATTTCTCATGGCGGTCACTTTGTTTCTATCATATGCGAGCGGCAGGCCTCGCCGAATGCACGAAAGATTTCGACGCTGAGCAGATCCTCAACGTGAAACCATTCAGGATGCCATTGTACGGCGGCAGCAAAAGTTGCCGTGTCCTTTACCGATATGGCTTCAATAACGCCGTCCACGCATCGCGCATCAACCGCAAGGCCATCCGCCAAACGCGCGATCCCCTGCCGATGCAGGGTATTGACCAAGACTGGATTTTTTTGCGAGCGGCGGATGCATTGGGCGATGTGGCCGTGGCCTTCGGCTAGAATTGCATGAAAGGGGGCGTATTGAAGGTCGCGTGGGAGAGAGAGGTCTTCCACATGAGTGATCCGACCTTCACCTTCCGAGATGTTGCTTGAGAGGCTGCCACCAAGTGCGACATTGAGTTCTTGCAGCCCACGGCAGATTCCGAACAGGGGAATGCCCGATGATAATGCAATCTTGATCGCAGCAAAGCTTGTCCTGTCCCGGTCAAGATCAAGCGTCTTTGGACAAGCCTCTGGGCCCCCGTAAAATGAGGGCGAGACGTTCGACTCCGCCCCGGTCAGCAGTACGCCATTGAGGACTGACAAACAGACTCGCAAATCCCCTTCCACCAGTCCGCACGGGATCACTAGCGGTAAGACACCTGCGGTCGTACGCAGGGCTTCAAGATAACGAACGCGTACGGTCTCATACCCGACGCCGTCCTCTGTCCGGCGGTCGGAAATGACACCAACGCGGGGCCGCTGTTTATCAGCGAGGCCACAATCAGGTGCCCTCAAGAGCTTGCCCGATATCGGCGATGATATCCTCAATGTGCTCAAGTCCTACAGAAATCCGGATTGTTCCATCGCGAACTCCGGCAGCAAGGCGCGCCTCGCGCGGGACCGAAGCATGTGTCGTCGAGGCTGGATGCGTGGCGAGTGTTCTCGCGTCGCCAATATTTGAGACGTGATAGGCGAGTCGCAACCGCTCGATAAAACGGCGCCCAGCCTCAATGCCGCCAGCGATCTCGAACACGAGCATCGGGCCACCATGATCACCCATGTTCTGCTCGGCGCGATGCCGTTCAACAATCCCGCCAAAAGTCGGATATGTTACGTCGAGAACGCCAGGATGCGCCATGAGAAACTCGGCTAGCTGGCGGGCATTGGAGCAATGTCGAGGCATTCGCAAAGGTAACGTTTCCAGACCTTGGATACAGAGAAAAGATGCGAATGGCGACGGGCAGGGACCGAAATCGCGCATGAGCGTATTGCGCATCTTGAGCAGAAACGGGCTGGCTCCGTAGGGGCCGGGCAGATTGCGCGCGGCATCGAGCCAAAGAATGTTACCGTGCGAGATGTCAGGACGTGTCATCAACGAAAAGCGTTCGGAATAGGCAGCCCAGTCGAAGGTGCCCCCATCCACAATAATGCCGCCAATCGTCGTGCCGTGGCCGCTGATATATTTGGAAGTGGAGTGCACGGTAATGTGGGCGCCAAGCTCGAGAGGGCGGGAGATAAGAGGGGTCAGCGTGTTGTCGATGATCAGCGGAATTCCGAGTTCCTGCGCGATCGCCCCGACCTCGACGATCGGGAAAGGGCTGAGCTTGGGGTTGGGAAGCGCTTCGCCGAACCAACAGCGCGTTCGGCGATCTGAGGCTTCGCGGAAACGTTCGGGATCGCTTGGATCGACGAAGCGGGTTTCAATCCCGAGCCGTTGAAACGTACTGGCCAGCAAATTGATTGTGCCACCATACAGGTGCGTGGAGCTTACGATATTGTCCCCGGCTACGGTGATGTTTAGGATTGCAAGCATAATTGCGGCTTGCCCCGACGAGGTTGCCAAGGCGGCGACGCCACCATCCAGAGCCGCAACGCGTTGCTCGAAAATATCCGTTGTCGGGTTCATCAACCGCGAATAGGTGCGCCCCTCGCGTCGGAGATCGAAGACGTCCGATGCGTGATCAATTGATTCGAATGCATAAGCATTCGAGAGATAGATCGGTACAGTTGTAGCAAGGGTCGCCGGATCATAGCGATAGCCGCCATGCAACACTGCCGTTTCCGGATGCAGGTGTGGCGTTGGCGCCAATCGTGCTGAAGGGTCATTTTTCTCTGGTTTGGTCAACATTGGATCTCTCCGGGAGTTGGATACTTCTCGGCGCGGCATTCAGACTGGGCGAAGCGCTTCCGGTTCTGGTCGCGGATCAGTTTCAGGATCGAAGGCTCACCATTTGGGCCAGGCTGGAATATCCCACCCGTTTCGGAGCAGTGCGCCGCATAGACGGTGTCCCCCATGCGGATGGCATGTGCTTCGGGTAAGCGCCAGAACGGGGTTGTCGGGTCGAGATGATGATCGAGATGGTAGTTGTCGTTATTAATCGCGGTCAGCCACTTCTCGATATTACAGCTGCGGCGGTTCCTAGCCATGTGCAGGTTCACGGTCTGATTTTCGATGGAGCTGCAATGCTCAGACATCTCGATAAACCAGCCGATAATGTGGAATGAGGTGAGGTAGGGGACGACCCAGAGAAGGACGACTTCCGAGAAGTAGCCATAGATCAAAGCGTACACGACGATACAAGCCCAGAACGCGTAGAACCCCCAGCGATCGAACTCGTAACGCCACTTTTCTCCGCGCTTCACCCGCACTGAACTCTCCTTCCCGGAGAGGGAATTGAGGATTATTTGATATCTGCTGCGGACCAGATACTTCAGATAGGCGTAGGTTTTCGATCCAAGCAGGGGCAGGATGATGAGCTTCCAGACGAAGGAACGATCCGTTCGGGGTGTGAAGACACCTTCCGCGATGAAGAACTCCAGGTCAGGATCGGCGTCGGCTCTTCCCAGAAAGGGATGATGGCTGTGGACGTGTGATTCCTTGTAGGCAAAGTGGCGTTGAAAGATGGGCCAAGCCGTTGGCAATGTGCCGAGCAGGAAGTTCAGCAGACGGTTCTTTGTCAGCACACCGTGCGCAGAATCGTGCAGAATGGTGGAGATTCCTCGCTGATGGGCTCCGATCATTATCACGGCGAGAGGATAGAACCACCAGCTGACCCCAATGACCAGCCACGCGAAGGCAGCGATCACCGTATAATCCTTCACGATATAAAGCGGGCCATGCCAATTGTCAGTTGTAAGAGCTTTGATGTCACTAGTGATGCATCGATCAAAACGATGGTGAACGTAGCGGCCGGGCGCTTCGATGCCGCTGTAGAGCGGCCGCGCGTGAGCGTTCATGAAGACACCTTTTGCCGAGAATTGCAGCGCCACTCTGCGGTATAGGCACCGACGAAGCGGTCAATGAGATCAGCTTTGACGTTTGGCATAACGATCGCGTGGGCGGAGTTGTCATGGCATGCGAGCTGGTATTCGCTGACGAGCCTCTCGGATGGCTTCGGAAATACAACCGTCAAGGACCATGGATTGAGCAACACCGGGATGCCCGCTGAACGAAATGCTGCTGCGAGGCCTTCCGCACGCTCGATGCAGGTTCGGGCATTATGGCGGAAACCGGCTATGCCAAGCCGCATCACCCGGTTCCAGATCGCGAGAACGGCGTGGCCGTTGCGCGATCCCATCAGAGTCGTATCATCTGAGCGCAAGTAGCTGACGGCGGAAGCCACTCGACTGACATGCTCACGACGAACTACAAGGATACCGCAGGGCATTGGCGTGCCGATCATCTTATGACCTGAGGTTGACACGCTGTCGATCCCGTGCCGGAAAGAGGGACGGATGCAGTTCGGTAAGCCATCGACAAAGGGAAGGACCATTGCATTCAGGGCGCCATCGACGTGAACAAAGCGTCGGCTCGGATCGATCCCGACGCGGTCCAGAACGCTGACGCAGGACGTGATATCGTCGTGTGCGCCTTTCATCGTCGTCCCAGAGGTCAGTGCGAGAATGATGCTGCGATGACGATTTGCGTGGATAACCTCAGAAAGAGCATCTGGAGAGATGGCACCGGAACAATCGGCCCCGCACGTCAAAGCCTCGATCCGGAGGATTTTTGCAGCCTTTGGAAGCGAGTAGTGCGCCTCTGTGGAGTATATCAGAACAGGATTATCAAGGGTCTCGCGCGCAAGGTATATGGCCCATAGATTGCCTTCAGTTCCGCTCGCGCCCACAGTCCCCCAATATTTTTCTGGATCGGCGCACTCCCATACCCGCATGATCCAGTCGACCACCTCTCGCTCTAAGTCACAGACCTCGGTCGCATAGTGTGAACCGACATATGGATCACCTAAATTATTAATTAAAAACTTGTCGAATTGAGAGATTGGCTCGGGGTCAAAATCGAGATTGTAAGGATATCCCAGATGGTTATCACGCTTGTCGGAAAATTTCTTGCTAAGACTATGCAGCCTCGCATCAATATATCCATGCTTTCTTGAAAGATGGCCATCATCTTGGTTGCATATAATCTTCACGCATATGATCCACTATTAAATTCTGCTGCATAGGATCTACACGATGGGACACTTATTATGCTATCATTATTATGTCACGTGACACTTTTGGATGCCAGATGCAGTTGAAATCGCCTTGGGAACCACGACTCACCGTAGGTAGTGAGCCGATCTACCAGCGCCTCGCAGCCGCGATCGCGGAGGATCTGAGCAGTGGCAAAATCCCACCTAGCGCCAGGCTCCCAGCGCATAGGGACTTGAGCTATCAACTAGGCGTGGGCTTGGGAACGGTCACCAAGGCCTATGGCCTGCTGGAGCGCCAAGGCCTCGCCTCATCTGTCCATGGTCGCGGCATGTTCGCGACCAAAAAAAATCTCACGATCACCAAGGCTATTGATCTGAGCGTGAACGTGCCTCCGAACATTATGTCGGACCGGTTGCTAAGTGGGACATTGGCTTCGCTAGCGTCGGCGATTGATGCCAAGACCTTCGGAGCATATGCGCCTCCGCAGGGAATGTTTCAGCATCGTCTGGCACTCGCAGGATGGCTGCAACGTTACTGTGCCTCCGTCGACGCCGAGCGGATGATCCTCTGTAATGGTGGCCAGCAAGCACTTTCAATTGTGCTCGCAGCGCTGCTCGCGCCAGACCTTTGCATAGCGACAGACGATCTTCCGTTCCCTGGCCTCCAGATGATCGCGGGGCTATTGAGCCTTCAATTATTCGGCATAAAAACTGATTTTGAGGGCATTCTACCGTCTGCATTAGATAAGATTGCACACGAGGTCGCGGCGAAGGGGAAGCGTCTAATATTATTCACGAACCCGACGGCGCAGAATCCAACCGGCAAGACGATGTCGCGATCGCGCCTCAAGGATATTGCGGAAATTTGCAGGCACCGAGATATATTGATCATTGAAGACGACGTATACTCTGCCTTCTCCGCTCGAGATCACCTCTGTTTTCTCGATCTCGTGCCTGAAAGAACATACTATATCAACAGTTTAGCTAAGATTCTAACGCCTGGCATGCGACTCGGTATTCTCATCGCACCGTCTGACCAACTAGGTAATCTCCTGCGCGTGATCCACGCGCAGGGTTCCACTGTTTCTCCGATCGCAAGTCTTGTCATGTACAGATGGGTCGTGGATGGAGTCGCATCCCATATCGCGACGATGACACATTCAGAAGCGGTCGCGAGGAATAAACTAGCGGCTTCAGTCTTTAGCTCCATAACTGATGCCTGGATTGGCAGCGGGTTCCATATGTTCCTCCCGACACGCCGCGCGGCGGCCATCGCTCTTGCCAGCGCCGCCCGCGAAAACGGTATACTGGTCACCGAGCCTGCACTTTCCTTATCAGAGGAAAGCGATGAAAGTGGAATTCGCCTTTGTCTTGGTGGACCGACCTATGACGAGCTCAGCATCGCACTGAGAAAGGTTGCAGCTCTGCATGTTCAGGGATCGGTTCCGGCTGGGGGCGAAAAACCACTCTAGCGAATTAGGCCACAATTGTCACACTGCACTAGAGAATGCTAAGTCAATTATTTCAGAGGCTTAGCTGTGTACTTAATTTGAGATTGTGTACTTAATTTGAGAATTCGAGGCGACATATTGCACTTAATGCGAGAATCAGGACTCACCACGTTGATCTCCGTGTTGTGAGGCAAATGACCGAACCGTTTCCCGATGAGGTGGACCAGCAGCGCTGGGACGAGGCCTGCCGACGCGCGGACGCTATCCGCGATTTCCTGCGCCAGCAGCCTGATGGCTCAACGATCGGTGATGTCGCGAGGCTCGCGGCAGAACTCGGGTTGAGGTGTCAGGCCTCCGAGTGACAGACATACACCTTGATCACGCTATTCCGCACATCACGGTCGAATGGCACGACGACCGCCGAATTAAGAATGCAGTCTCACGCCGCAACGTGCCCTTGGTGGGGGACGCGCTGGAAGCTGCGAAGGAAGCCAAAGCTGCGGCAGGCGACGCGGCGATGCTGTTCCCGACCTACGGTAGGCCCAAAGGTGCATCCTCAGCGTCCGCCGCTCTGGGGAAGCATGTGCGGGCCTGCGTAGTCGACCCGAAGGCGACCACCCACTCGCTTCGCCACCTGATGAAGGATCGGCTGCGCTTGGCTGGCGTCAGCAAGTCTGACCAAGATATTGTTCTCGGGCACTCGTCGGGCACTGTTGGGGAGGACTATGGGGGCGATGAGGCGAGGCTTGAGGTAGCTAGAAGAGCACTGCAGCGCGCCAACCGAGCTACCGGCTAAAGAACCCGATGCGGCAGCTTGACGCTGCGCACAGCAATCACCAAATCTCGGGGCAGCCCTCAGAAGAGGGGCAGAAGGGAGAGTTTCCATGTTGGAAGCTTTTTTGGTGCCCCATTCTCAAGGCTGGTTGTTGCACCTTCTTGAGGCGTCTCTAGGCGGGGGCCGGGTTAAGGTCGAAATGTGCCGAAGGCTTAGCAAGGCTGACGGTCTGCAAATGTGAGGGCACTCCTCCCCAAAGGGCAGGAACAAGCCCGGGGTCATAAAACCCGCAGATTGATGATGGAACGTTAGAGTCGCCTTGAGCTAGCGAACCGGACCCCGTGTCGGTGACATGGGCCACTCCGGTATCCGGAAGTGGTCAAAGAGTCAGAACCACTGTGAAAAGGTACTAGCTGCCGGACGATTTCTTCGATGACTCTGGCTTCGCCGGCGGGATGCTCCACCCAGTTGGCAAGCTGGGGCGGGCGTCCTTCGACCTCCTTAATGATGCCCCGTCCAAGCGCGTGAAACGTCGTGACGCGGCACTCCAGCGCGCTTTCCTCGATCTGTAGCTGTCGTGCGATCCTGGTCCTGAGTTCATCTGCTGCGCTCTTATTGAAGAGCCAGAAGCAGGATCTCATCGGGCCGGTAGAGCTGCCTTTCCAGGACATAGGCCACGTTGCCGACCATGGTCGCGGATTTACCTGACCCGGCCGAGGCGACGAGGAGATTGTTATCCTCCAGACGGATACAGGCTTCGCGTTGCTGATCGGAAAAGGAGCGCCCGTCGAGATCGTCGAAAAATGGCTGGAATTTGCGCAACTCCGCGGCAACGAATGCTTCATTATAGGCGTGGCGAACGCCCGGGTCGGTCAGCATGGCGAACGAAGCCGGCAGGGACGCCTTGAGTCCGGCCGGCATCAATTGTGGATCCAGAAGCGGGTGAGAAAGCGCGGCAGCGGCGCTGCCGGGCACGCTGGCGATGGCCCGCCCGAGATCGGCCTGCGCGAGATACTGTCTGTTGTCTTCGATGATCTCCCGAAGCCTGGCATCGACATCGAGCAAATGATCCGTCTCTGTGCCGATGAGGTCGAAGAGATGGGTGTTGATGAACGCATGAAGGTCTGCGGCCAGTTGCTCGGACGCGTCCCCCGACAGACTCGGCAGATTGTCCGTTCTGCCGCGTGCGCGGATCTCGACGGTATGCCACAGCAGCGCCTTGCTGGTTGAAACCGACACGATATCGAGGCAGCTGAGATCAACATCGCCACCCTGGCTCAGCCGAATGCGCCCGGACAGCTTGGGGTCCAGGGTCAGCTTTCCATTTTCCGGAAGGAAACATCCGCGCAAGGAAGCCAGGGCGGTATGTGCGCGCACGGCCAGATAGCAATTTACTCAGTGCCACATTCGATCTGTCCAGTAAATCAGGGCTCCCAAGGAGCTGATTATCATCAACGTATTGAGATGTTCCAAATCATCGCGGGCAATCGCAATGAAATGTTCGCAGCCAAAGCGCTGTCCCGGGATCTCGGGTCATCCTGGCATAGGCCAGTCAGTGAGCTGCTTCGATTGTGTGTCAGGACATTGTCAGGCTGCGGTCCCACGCGTCATATTGGTCGTATAGACGCCGCTTGGAAGTGAGCAAATGGTTCGAGATTGTTCACAAGCCCTTGCGAGCCCTGGTGCGTTATGCATCGTAAGCTGGCGGCTGAACGAGATCACCGCCGAGCAGGTGGGCGCCGGGACCACTTTCGAGGTTTACATCGCTGTTCCGCTGGCGCTGGGGTGGAACGGGCTCCCGGCCAATGGCCGCCGGCCCCGAGGCAGGGCTCATCGAGATGATCCGACCGCCTTGCAACAAGATGGGGGTAGAGCATGATGAAGCGTTGGCAGCGTGTCTCCATGGACGCGAGCGCCGAGGATGGGATCACGATCATTCGCATCACGCGCGGCCGCAAGGACGACGCCATGGCTACCTTGGAATCGTTGGAGTGGTTTGAGCCGGACGGTCACAAACACCGGCTACGCCGCGGCCCAGGAAACCGGGCGGCGTCCGGCCGTGGAGGTGCTCGCCGACTCTAAAAAGGTGCGGGCAGTCGTTGCGCTTGAGAGCGACGACATTTGGGATCCGGCATGGGGTGACCTGCTGCCAATCGGCCGTTAACTGTGCCCGACATTAGTGTGCACAACATGCTGCTGAAGTGGCCGTCCGGAAGCGCTACCGGAAGTCCTGCGTCTTGACCTTGATATGGTCGATATGGTCATAGGCATCGATGATGTCGCGCCCATTCGGCATGCCGCGCGGATCGATGCCCGATCCGCCGTGATGACCCTCGTCCCCGCGGCCGTGCGGCAACGGAAACGGCGTCTCGCGGTTTCCCACGCTGGCCAGCTCGGCCGACAGATCGGTCAGCTCGTGGGCGACGAGGTGCACCACCTCCCCTTCCCGCTGGATGCGTCCGCGGACGCCGAGCATGGCCGACGCAAGAAGCACGCGCCGGAATTTCTCGAAGATCTTGACCCAGACGACGACGTTTGCCGCGCCCGTCTCATCCTCCATGGTGAGGAACATGAAGCCTTTGGCCGAGCCCGGCCGCTGCCGGACCAGCACCAGGCCGGCGGCCTCGAGCCAGCTTCTGTCTCGCGCCTGCATGGCTTCCTGACAGGTCACGATGCGGCGCCGGTTATGCGGCACGCCGATTTTGGTAACGCTTGCCTGTGAACTGAAAGATTGAAGGTCGGACTTGCGGCACATCGATTACGTTCAAATGAATAAGTTGCTGCCCGGCGAGGTCGTTTCAGTGCACCGGTGGCGACAGCGGTCATGGGGTCGACGTTGGTATCCAATGCGATCCCAAGCTCGAACGCTACGCGCTCCCGAACGCAGGGCATTCTGCTTGGCCCACCGATCAGGACGACCTTATCCATATCGATGGGCGAATAGCCATTATTGGACAACAGTGTGCGGTATTCCGCGATGGAGCGTTCCACGTTTTCCGCGATCAGGTTCTCAAGCACTCCACGGGTCACCTCGACGTCAAGATAGATGTCTGTGCCGTCCTCATCCTTGGTACCAATCTGGTTCTCATCGGCGGAGACGTGATCTACCTGCTGCGAGGACAACGCGATCTTGCACAGCTCAGCACGGTACGACGCGATCCGGATCAGACGGGAATATCGTGCGTCGGTCTGGAAGTTCTCGGGGAGATTGAAGGTCTCCAGCAACCACGGGCGCACCAGATTGTTCACGATGGCCCGGTCGAAATCGGCGCCACCCAGCATGTTCACACCAGCATGCGCGACAATGGTGATGTTGCCCGAAATGCTCTGCACGATTGCGGCGTCAAACGTGCCGCCACCCAGATCATAGACCAGGAACTGCGCTGACCCGCCGCCGATGCCGGTATTGGCAGCCATCGCTGCCGCAATCGGCTCCTGCAATAGCGATATCTTTGTCAAGCCCCGCCATCTTTGCGGCCCGCATGGTGGCCTCCGACTGCATCTGGTTGAATGCCGCCGGGATGGTAACCACTGCACCCTCGATCTCCATTTCCGGAAGATCGCGACGGGCCTGTCCGACCAAGCTCTTGATGACCTCAGCACTGGCTTCCTCGGGCGTAAGCACGCGCTCGGTGCCAGGAAAGTCGACCGTGCTGCCCGTGCCCATCAAGCGCTTAAATTTCTGCTGAACGCTCTGTGGGGAGAACGCAGACTGGTCGTAGGCCTTGCGCCCCACAAAGAGGCCACCGCGCCGGTCGATCATGATAGCGCTTGGCATGACGTCCATGCCTTCTACGGTCTTGAACAACCGCAGGGTTTCGCCATCGGTGCCGACAATTGCGGAGTTGGATGTGCCGAGATCGATGCCAAGATACATGATGTGCTCCTAAACCTTTTCGGCACGTAGAAAGACGCGGCCGGTCTTGACCGCGGTGGTTCCAACGATAATTGCGGGTTCCAACGTCTGTTCGATCACTGCATCAGCGCGCCGCCACGACTCCTTGCTCACAGCCATTGCGATGCTCCGAAGGCTTCATTCGGAGGGACGGCGTGCACCGCCCGAGCGTGTTCCGACCAGCCATCTCAGTCCAACCGATCGGAAACTGATCTTTGGGCAGCAGAAGCCTGATCGACGGCTCTATGAGATCGCCACGCTCGCCGCATTGCGCGAGCGCCTTTGCTCGGCGTCTCGGCCAGGCAAGTCCAGCGGCTAATGAAGACGTTTCAATCTGAAGGCGCGCCGGCTCTTCGCCACAAGGCGCGTGGCCGTCCCTCCAAGAACCGCATTCTTGATGGCCCTGTGCCGCAAGGAGGTCCGCACGCTGACGCAGGCTCTGACGCTGCGTTACGATAAGGTGATGTTCATTCTCCACCCGACCGAATTGGCGAAGAAGCTTGCCTGCAAGAAGGTGGTCGTCTGCGACTATGCTGATGGCCGTCTCGAGATCATGCATGAGGGTGTCGCCCTGCCCTACAGAGCCTTCGATGAGCTGCGCTCGGTTCACCGTTCGGCGATCGTCGAGAACAAGCGGCTGGACGCCGCCCTGGAGATGGTTGCCGAGATGCAGGTCGGCCGCGAGTCGCGCGCTCTCGTTGTGGCCGTCCCCACCGCCATGCGACATTCTACTTTGCTGGCGCCGCGACATTCGAACTTTGGTTGCAACATCGCGCACAAAGCATGACATCGCCAGATGCCGGGCCGGTCCGAATTCGTTACGTTGAGGTAAGCACCACGCCGCCAACCGGACGATTGCGAGCGGGCTAGCGATGGAGGCGCGGTGGCCAGCTCTCGATCAGGCTGGTCGCGGCCTTGGTTGCCCATCTCAATGACATCGGATCGTACTTCCCCCTGTCGCGTGCGAAATACGCCCCTCCCGTCATCGAGACGAAACGAGATCCTCTTTCACCTTCCTGCAGAAATGACGCCCGCCTGGAGCGCCATCACCAAGCGAATTGCGTTGCCCGCGAGGTCGAACAGCCCGAGCTTGATCACGAGCCCGTCGTGAAGCTTCTCCTGCCAACCGGCGCGCGACTTGGCTCTTGACCGAGTTCGACCGCGAACCCGGAGTCGCCGTCGGTGTTTGCGACCTTGGCATGGGATGGCCGGAGCTCGGCTATGTAGCCCGGTCGGACCTCGACAGCTTGCCCGGGCCGTTCGGCAGGCCATGTCCTCGCTTACCTGCTCGGCAACGAGCCCCGGTCAATTCCGGCAGTTCAGTCAACTTTTCGACGACGCTCAGTCATCGGATCCTTTCGGCAAGGTTGCCACGTCTGTTCGACCTAAAAGCTGGTGCAGGGTGAGCAGCGGCGAGCGCATCGCCTTGGCATAGGCGTAGTGGAAGCGACCGAAATTGCTGAGGCGCCGCTTTCCTATGCCGTGCTGTTCGGCGACGGCGACCGCGTAGGACAGGACGCGTCGGGGCGAACCGGGCTCGCGGAGCCGAATCTTTCGTGCTTCGAGCCATTCGACGACAACCGCATCAGCCGCTTTGTAGGCGCAATTCAACTGATCCGGCCGTGAAAGGACGATGATGGCTTCCCAGGGAGCAAGTGTCGATGTGAGCGGCGATGCCGCATCGAGCAGCGCCGCTTCATAGGCGTCGGCCGTGTCCTCCCCGCCATTATCGAGACGATCGCACATGCATCGACGAACATTATTCGTCACCACCTGTGAGGTCATGGTCGAGCTCGTGATAGGCCTGCGGTGGAACCGGCTTTCGACCTGGCTGAAAAGAGGCCGTGCTTAGCCAGAATCTTTTGCGCTGGCTCATACTTCACGGCGGCTTGTTCGTGCCGTTAGGTTCGCGGCTACGCAGCGCGGCCACCATGTTGGCGCGATGGACGATACGATCCCGTTCCTGCTGCGCCAGCCCTTCCGCGATCAACATTGGCGGCGAAACCCCTGAGCCACGCGACCCAAGCCCGGTATCGCGCAACGAACGGCTTCGGGAAGACGGGCAGAGGCTGCGTGCCGCACGCGCCCTCATGGTCTTGGCGCTTCGCGACCGCGCGGGCGGGCCACGCTGTTCTGGCGCCGCGAGGCGCGTGATGCGTGTCCACAACCTGACAGCGGCACACAAAATGCCAGGTTCAAAACAAACATTGGCGAAATGTCAGGTTCTTACAACCCGCCATCTGGGCACTGTGGAGGTTTTTCAAAGCATATCCATGCGCTTACTGCGCGCTGAGCGCGCTGGCACGGGCTTTGCACATAGAAGTGCGACACTGAATCAGGGTGACTGCACGCGGACCGGCAAGACGAGCATGATCTCTTCCGTTGAACCCGTGTGCCCGTCTTTGAGAGGACGGACTGAAACAGCACCTTCTAACGGATTTGCTGCAGGCCCTGGCGAGCTACAAGGGGTCCAGCCCAGCCTCGCCCGTCATTCGAAAACACGTGCCCGACCAAGGAGAAGACGGATCGACACCTTCCTGGCGCGGCCGAGCATGTTGATGCCGACATTCTCGAGCTTGATGCCGAGGTCTTGGGAGATCACCTGGCCGCCGGTCACGATGCCGGCGGGCCGACGTGCGTTGTCCCACCGGGTGATGCGGGCAAGGGCGAGACGGAAAAATGGGCTCGACTTCCCGGTTGTCAACCTTTCCTTTTTCCCTCGTTCTCAGAAGTAATCTTGAGGAGTAAACGATGCTCAGTGGAATGGCCGACCGTGGCGACGCTCAGATATATTATGAAGTTCGTGGAAGCGGTCCACATCTTCTGCTGATTTCGGGCGCCGGCGGTGACGCCGGGTATTTCTCAGGTCTGGCTGAGGATCTTGCCAGCGCCTTCACAGTCATAAATTACGACAGGCGGGGCAACTCACGCAGTACGGGCCGCTCTGAGACGCCGATCACGGTCGCGCAGCAGTCGGATGATGCGCGCGCGCTGATCGACCAGCTTGCCGGCGGCAAGGCCCTGGTTTTTGGAAACAGCGCCGGAGCGATCGTCGCGCTTGATATTGCAGCCCGTCACCCCGATGTCCTGCGCGGCGTGATCGCGCATGAGCCGCCCGTCACCGGGATGCTCGCTGACGGGGACCCGTTGCGGGGTTTTTTCGACCGCATCGGCGCGCGCTACCGTGAAGCGGGCGCTCAAGCTACTGTCTTCGAGTTCCTCCAGGCCGTCCGGGGCGAGGGCAGCGAAAGCACATATATCTGGCCGGAAGATCTCCAGGCGAGGTTCCTTGGGAATGCCGACCACCTGTTTGGGAATGAATGGGCGGCTTGGGGACGCTTTGTTCCCGACGAGGCAGCACTGCGCAGCGCCAAATTCCCTATAATTCTCGGCGCGGGTTCAGCTGACCGCGGGCTGTTCTATGCCCGGCCATCCGTCGAAATTGCGCGGCGGATTGGCGTTCCCTGGGTTGAGTTTCCAGGCATCCACCTCGAATTCATGCCTCGTCCCGCTCTTTTTGGCGCGGCAGTCCGTGTGCTGGCATGCCTGATGCACACTGCGGCGGACGCCCTCCCCGAGGCGTGGAATACCGAAGCTGGGGGATGAACGCGCAGCGATCCCCCCACTCGTGATTGACACGATTGTTTCGGGAAGCGATGGGCAGCTTCAAAATGTCCCGTCGACGCGCACCAGAGCTGCCATGCCACTAGGATAGTCGTGATCTCCGCATAGCGCCGTTGGGTCAGTTCCACCTCCTCTATCGGGGGAGCATGAGGAAGTGTGGGGCAGTTATGCGGCGAGAGCTGTTTCGTCTGGTTCGTGATTGTCGTTCGCCATACCGGGATACCATTGCTGGAAGGTCGAGCGTATGGAGCCGTCGAGGGTCTGCGTTCGGGTTTGCAGCAGAAGATGCGCGCCGATCCTGCTCCACTGCATCTGCTGCTTTTTCGCGAACCGCTTGCTGATGACGGCATTGACGGTTGCCTCGACGAAGGCCGATGATATCCGCTCACCGGACCGGTAGCGTTCGCCGTAGTTGATCAGGCTGGCACTGTTGGAAGCGATGTAGGATCGGAACTCGCCAATGGCCGTGAGGAATTTGCGCATGATCGGGTAGTCCGTTTCGAGCGCTTCCGCATCGAATTGCAGGTCGCCGATTTCCTCACTGGCACGGTACGCATTGCCATGCCAGAGGTGCCATTTGATCCTGCGCAGGGTTTCAAGCAGATCCTGTCCGGCCTGCTCATTATGGTTTTCGAGACCTTGGGCGAATTGGCGCAGGACCGTGATGCGCATGGTGATGTGGAACCAGTCGAGGACATGTTCGCTTGCCGGCGCGATCATCTCGGCAAGCGAGCGGACTTCTTCTCCTCCGTCGGTGATGAAGGTGATGTCCTGATTGGCCTGAACACCCTGCTTTTTAAGATGGTCAAGGATACGCCGCTGCGGCTTGCGATCGTAGCCATGGACAAAACCGATGTAACGGGCATCTCCGTCCTCGGGTAAGGAGCGGCCGACGATCAGTTCGAAGTTCTTCTTTCGATCGTTGCGGTCACGGATATACCCGCCATCCAGACCGATGACGATGCGGCCATCGGGAACGGGCAGGTTCATCCAGTCGCGCGGACAGGCATCCTGCATGAAGGAAACCCGCTCTTCGGTCAGTTCCCGCTCGATGCGCCTGGCGGCCTGCAAGGCGTGCTGCCGAACCGTCGTGGCGTTGGCGCCGCTCTCGACCGGCAGCACATCGGCCAGCAGCTCGGCCGCGGCGGCATAGGGCACGAGCGATGCCCACCGCGTTTCCAGATAGAGGCGCTCGGGCGCAATGTGGTCGGGGATCAGTCTCCGGAGTGGAGAGATCGTTGCTGGATCGTTTCCGCCGACCGAGTGCGGCAGGTAGTATCGGGGGCTTTTCAGGCGGACGTCCCCAAAGAGCGTATGGAAGGTTATTGGGTAACTGCCCTTGCTGCGCAGGCGACGCCCATCCAGCTCGCGGTTTTCGCTCAGCCAAAGTTCCACCTGCGTCTCCACCATCGCCTGCTGTAATTTCGTAAGAAGGCCTTTCGCCTCCGACAACGACAGACCGAGATCCTCGGCGCCCTTCGTCACCTTCACCAGACGGCGACGGTTTCCATTGCAATCATCTCACCATCGTCACCCATAATCTCCAGAACCAGCCGCGCCCGCATCTCATGTCCTCGCAATGAGTTTTCCAGAATGACCGGAGTGGAAAACTGATTGCGCCCATGACGCCCGTTTCTCCTCTGCGGCCTGCCGGAAACGCTGATAAAGACCATCAGTTAGCAATCCGAAAATCGTCCGGTAAACCGACATGATCTCGATCAAGCAGGCCGCAAACGCCATCCCAGCCTTGCTTTCGGGCATCAACACTCGCGGTGATGATGCCGCCCTTCTGGGGGCCAATCTTCTTTCGAAAGATCAGGTCACATCTGCTGGTGCATGAGGATCAGATGTTCGCTCTGCCGCAGGCGATCATTCACTTTCCGCCGCTCGAACGACTGGCCCAGCAGTGTAGCTCCGCCTTTGATCCGAACCGCAATTCCTGTAATTCCCAAGCGCGGTCCGGATCATCGAGGACCGCAAGGGACCGGGTGTCGCCGATTTCCGTGATGAATTCCAATGCTGTGGCGAGATCCTCATGGAGGTCAGGCCCGAGCGCCTCGTCCCTCTGCCACATCCAGGCTTCCGGTCCACCACAATCCTCAGGCGGACAGTTGCCGTCGCCGCCCGTACACGCCGGATAGTGAGCTCCGGGTTTGACAGGCCGGCGCTGCTCTAGCCGGACCTCGTGCTCCCAAGGGAAGTTGAGGTCGTACTCGTACAGGAACCGGCTGCCGTTACGCAGTTGCAAATTGCCAAGTGGGATAGCCGGAAAGCGGGCACCCGCCTCCCACGAGCCGTACCGCACCGTGTGAATGACGAACTGGTAAAGGTGTATGCCTTCCCATCCCATCGCGACCTGAAGGACGCCATGAAACTCGCGTAGCGTCATCGTCGAGGGAACCTGAACCCTACGCCACACCATGGGGCTCACGTCCTTCAGCCAGATGCGGAATTGCAGGATGGAAATCTCATCCTCCGAGGCTGCCGCCTCTCCGGCAGTTTTCGTCGCTGCCCGTTTTGCCCTTTTCACATCCGCCGGCCCCGTCAAAATTCAACGGTGACGACATACTTCGTTCCAGCCCGCCCCACAAATCCTCATGCTCCCCATTTATGTGTTCCGCTCGTTTGCGCGGTCGTTCTGGAAGGCGCTCTGTCACGCCAGCGAAGAAGTCGGCTACGAAGTGCAGTAGACCGAGGCGGCCGGTCGTCACCTCACTTCCTCACTTGGCGAACGTCACCCACTCTTCCAGCGGCGCGCGGTCGGTGCGGAACTCGTTTTCCGGCTTGGACGTATCCTCGTAACCGAGCGCCATGCCGCAGACGACGATCTCCTCGTCGGGAATGTTGAGCACTGACCTGATTTGCCGGTGATAAGGCGCGAACGCCGCCTGCGGACAGGTGTGCAGGCCCATGCCCCGCGCCGCCACCATGATGTTCTGCAGGAACATGCCGTAGTCGATCCACGAGCCCTTGTTGAGCCGCCGGTCGACGGTGAAAATCATGCCGACCGGAGCGTCGAAGAAGACGAAGTTGCGGTCGTGCTGCGCGCGCATCCTATCCACCTCACGCCGGCCGATGCCGAGCGCACTGTAGAGTCCGAAGCCGTTGGCCCGCCGCCGGCTGAGATACGGTTCGAAGAACTGGTCGGGATAGTAGCGATACTCGTCCCACTCGGCCTTTTCGGCGCGGACGCCGGAGTTGAGGATGGCGTCGGTGATCCGCTGCTTGACCTCGCCCTTGGTGACGTAGACTCGCCAGGGCTGCATGTTGGTGCCCGAAGGTGCACGCGCGGCAACAGAGAGAATGGCGCGGATCGTCTCGTCATCGACCATGTCGGGCAGGAAGGCCCGCACCGAACGGCGCGACGTGATCGCCTCGTCGACGATCGCCGCATCATCTGTAACTGTAGTCCTGTTTTCCAGCATGGGCCGTCCTTAGCGCATGACCCCGGAAACCGGAAATCGGTTTCCGGAAAGCATCATGCGCAGTCTAGAAATGCTAGAGCGTCCTTTGCGCGTCCAATTGGACGCGCGGCGCTCTAGCGTGGGTCTCAACCGGACGCCCCTCAACTCGCCGTTCGTAGCCACGGCCGCGCATAGCGCAGAAATCCCCGAGAATGGTCCAGTCAGGTTCAGGCGCCACCGTGTTCATGCGGACGCCCCGCCGCATGTATAGGTCGAAGCTCGCACTGGCCGACCAAACAATCAGCGCCTGGAAATACTGGTAGCAGGTTTCCTGTGGCACTGGATGGGCGGCGAGCCAAGTGAGTCCATCCGCAAAGCTCTGAGTGTCGGCGAGCTCCTTATGCAGATCAACGCGCTTGGGCCATTCGGTGTCCGAGAGGGAGGCGAAATTCACGATCGAAGCGCCCTTGGGCATACGGCAAAGAAGTTCATATGAGAGATGGCGTGTCCCGAGATAATTCACGCGTGCAACAATATCGCGGTCCAGTATGCGGGGGACGCCGGCGGCATTCACAAGACCGTCGATGCGTTCCGGGAATTTGGTAAGCGCTGGGCGCACTCTGGTCGATCTGAATGAAGCCGTCCAGCGTGACAGTGGGATCACCTCGAGCGAGCCGATGACGCGCGCGCCTTCGCACCGGGCAAGACGGGCGACTTCGCTGCCGACTCCGGAGAGACACCGGTTATGACGATGATTTTACCTGTAAGTTTCAACGGCTTCTCCAATTTAATGGCTGAGGGACGGCACTCTCGTGCAGACGACCTTCCAAACGAGTTGGCCTGATGAGGCGCGCGGCGTCCTTGACCGGAGCCGCCGCCGCTCAATTGAACTTCTCAATGACCGCCAGAGACCGCGCCCGCGCGTGCCGTTGCCCGACTTAAGCGTTGGTCCCACCTCGCGATCGAAAGATCGACGCCGTTAGGCGCTGTCCTTATGCAGCATCGGGCAAGATTGATAAAATCGATTGTTTGTATGAATCTTATCGGCGCTGTGGATACAGGACGCCGCTCTGATTTGGTCTTTTGAGGCTGCCGCTGAGCCCTTCGGCGCCGTTGCCGACGTACGGATTTGCCCGCATCGGCTTCTTCAAGCCGGCGCATGTGAAGTGACTTCTGGCGTTTGCCGTTCGCGCGCTGATCATCGCCCGCAAGAAGCTGGTCGGGCAAGGCGTCATGCAAACCAGATCCGCGGTGTTGTCGTGGGTGTTTCAGTCCCGCTTAATCAAACAGGAGCTGCAGGCCGGCGAGGGAATAGCCGGGCTATCCGCCGCCGTGCAGAGCCTCATTGCAGCGCGTGCCGCGATGCACTCGGCCGTCGGCAATCGATGGCAACATCAAGAACGTCGCGAAACGTTCCACGGCATGCCGCCGGCTAATGATAGTCCCAGGCGTCGACAACCTGACCGCGCTCGCGTTCTCCGCGGTGGTGGACGCTTTAGGCGCTCCCGCGATCTGGGCGCCTATCTTGGCCTGGTGCCACGCCGCTTCCAGTCGGGCGAGGTCGACGACATGACAGAATGTCGAAATGCAGCGCCGGCGGGTGCGTAACCCTGCTCTATGCGGCGGGCGATGTCATGCTGACATGCTTATCGAGACGCATTGAAGCGGTGATGCCACGTTGTCTGCATATAAACGCGTTGAGACCTGCGGCCGCTGATGTCAGCTGACCACGGTCACGGCTTTCCATTCCGCCATGGCCTGCAGCCGGTCAACATGTGTGGCGAGAGCGGAGCGTTTTGAGTAGGGCGGGACGAATAGATTGCGCAGAGCCGAGAAGATCGAAACGAAGCGTTGCAGTGCTCCTGGTGATCGGAAGCCTTGCGTGGTCCGCTCCCGTTTTCGCAGCGGCACATGTGCATTCTCCGCCCGGTTGTTCAATCCCTTGTGCGACCGGTGCTCGACGTGCGGCATCACCTGTCGCCTGGCTGCTCCATAGGAGCGCAGCTTATCGGTGATCATGCGCTTCGGCGCGATGCCTTGCTTCTTCAACAGCCGTGTCAGCAAGCGCTTGGCCGCCTTGGTATTGCGGCGGTTCTGGACGATCTCGTCGAGCACATAGCCGTCCTGGTCGATGGCCTGCCACAACCTGTTCATGCCATCGGGTCTATGCGGTTCTGTCGCAAATCGTGCTTTTGGTTACAACGGGACGCTTTCGCGCCGATGATCATGCTGCGAGGATTTCGAACTGCTCGGCGATCGAGGGACGTGGATTATAGGCGAACCTCGCCTGCCGTTTGCGCATCATGTGAACCATCTCGATGCCGGAAAGGACGGCATCGGCACTGGCCATCGACTTGAAGCCGAGCATCGACCGAGTGCGGCGCTTGATGCGCCGATGTTCTGCTCGATCCGATTGTTGAGGTACTTGCTCTTGCGGATGCGGATCGGCTTCAGCGCTCGTCGCGATCGATTCCGCAGACGGTGTTCGGCGTCGCAGGAAATGATCGCCTCATGATTGGTCGGGCTGCCGTCGATGACGGTGCGATCCGGTGCCGTGGCGCTCCAGGGCCTTCCGGAAGAAGCGCTTGGCTGCCGGCAGTCGCGGTGTTCGCTGAAGAAGAACTCGACCGTGTCGCCGACGCCGTCGACGGCACGATAGAGATACATCCATTGGCCGCGTATCTTGATGTATGTCTCGTCCATGTGCCACTTGCCGGTGACGGCGCGCTTGCGCCCGTTGAAGCGCTCCAGAAGCTGGGGCGAGAAGTGAACGACCCAGCGGTGCACAGTCGAATGGTCGACGTTCAGGCCGCGTTCGGCCATCATCTCTTCCAGATCGCGCAGGCTGACATTGTAGGCCAGATACCAGCGCACGCACAGCAAGATCACTGATCGGTCGAAATGACGGCCTTTGAACATAGCAAGCGAGCTCCCCGAAAAAGAGAGGCCTTCGTGCCAGATAGGGGTTGCCATTCCGTTTGCGACAGAACCATATGCCGGCTATGTCGGCAGGCGCTATGCCGGACAGCGGCTGAAAACGCTTTTGGCCTGGCATGAACAATATGCCCCTGACGAGTGGGAAAGCCATCGCAATGCGGCGATCTACGTTCTTCAAGGTAATCGCAACCCCCTGATCGATTTCCCCGAATGGGCCCCGCGCCTGCAGCTTGAAGGCTGACGAGATCGGTCGTGTCGGGAGGCACGTGCCTGGGCAGTGGCTGGGATAAGGCGCCAGGCTCGAACCGCCATAACCGCAATGGCGATGTTCGCCGCGATCCACACAAGGACAGGAAGCGCAAGCGGCCAGGAAAGCGTGGCAAGCAGGACGAGCGAACCTGTAAACTGCAACAGGAAATATGGTACGCTGTAAAAGGCGACGACGATCTGCTGCTGCACGGCGGAGGCGACTTGCGAAATGCGCGACGCCACCTGGCCGGCGAAGAGATCGTGGAAGAAGGCTACCGCATAGCCCTCTGATTCTCTCTAGGTATACTCTCGGCGATATCCGCGGGGGGTGATGGAGGGCGGACATGCCGCTCCTGCTGACCAACGCAGCAAGGCGTCAAGAGCGAGCTTCCGTCCCTCATGCCGACTCGATCGAACTCGGAACAGCTATCACTTGGATATCTTAAGCATTGCGGTCCCGATCAACGTAATGCCGATGGAGGCCAACCGCGCCAGGTCGAGGCGCTCCTTAAGGAAGAAGACACCAAACAGCACAGCGAACACCATGCTTGATTCCCGGACTGCGGATACCAAAGCCAAAGGCGCTTGTGTCATTGCCCAAGTGACAATCCAATACGCCAACAGAGAAATCATGCCCCCGAGCACTCCGACCTTCCAGCATTTCTGCAGCGAGACCCTAACCTGCCCCCTTCGCAGATACAATGCCAGCAAGGTTATCGGAATACCGTTGTAGAGGTGAGACCAGAAAGTGTAGCTTTCTGCGCTTTCGGCAAGACGGGCGCCTAAACCATCTACGACCGTATATCCGGCGATAAATACGCCCGTGCCCACCGCATACAGCATTGCTTTTGGTTCCCGGAAGCCTCCCGCGCCACGCGTCAGGGTTAGGCTCATGATACCCAGAGCGATAACAACAACCGAAAAGCCAGCCTGCATGGTCAGTGTTTCACCCACGATCGCGACGGAGATGAACGCTACGACCAGCGGTGAGCAACCCCGAGAAATGGGGTAAACGTGGCTCAGATCTCCATAACGATATGCATTGATCAGAAACACGCAGTAGGCAGTGTTAAGCACACATGAAGCCCAAATATATGGCCAGCTTTCTGGCGTCGGGAACGCCACAAATGGGACAACCACCATACCGACGGCAACCTGGCTCATCATCATGACTGCTATCATGACGAGCCTGTCGGCATTCACCTTGACCAAGGCGTTCCATGCCGCATGCAAAACAGCCGCGCCAAACACCATCGCAAACACTCCCGTCGTCATATCAAACTCCGTGTTTGGTAGTGTCCACCCTGGTGTCCATGTCGGCTCGTTTCGGTTAACTCCTGCAACGTAGCGGTTGTAGGAGATTTGCGACTAAGCCTTATTCGACCTGGATTGCCGGCCATGACGACGCGGATCTTCACTGCAACGTCGGCGATCAGGGCGGCAACGCCGGCGGTCTCCGTTTTGGTTGGCCATTGAGCATGGACGACAAGTCCGCGACGACGCCAAAGGCAGGGGCTTTCGAGCAGATTCCTCGACATGCTGCAAGGACGGCAATGGTCGAACGTTGCCGTTTAGGCCGAGAGTCGGTCGCGCATCATGTCTATGTAGCCGGACAATTCCATGCGGTGACGCCCATTACGCGGACGCGACGAAGCTGAAGATCCTCGGAGAGATCGAGAACCGTCCTGCCATCCATCAAAGCGGCGAAGGCATGGCACGGCGCGAGCTTTGACGATCCGGCCGCCGTTGCATCGGCGACCCAGGCTGGCGAGACACGGCGGGCGATGATCCGCTCGCCTTCATCGGTCTGAACACGATAGACCCGTGTCGATTCGTTCGGCAGCCGCTTCCAGATCGGGAGCAACAGGCCGGCGACGACATGGATGGTGCTGTCGACGAACTCCAGCACTTCAGCCACCTCAGCTTCCCAGGTACGGGCGAAAATGTCCGGATCGGCCTTCACCCTATATCACAGGCCCGCTGCGAGAATTTCTTGCCGCTCAACTAGCGGACGTTACCAACGGGGTCGGCCGCGTGGAGGTCGATGGGGCCGATCCTGATGGGCAGACGCTGTTGCTCTGGTACCCCGAAGTGGAGCCGCGTGACAGCGCCTACGTTCGGCCGGCGATACGTCTCGAATCCGGGGCTAAATCGGCGCTCGATCCTAACGGCCCATCACCATCACCCCCTATGTTGCGGAAGAAGCGGCAGGCATTGATCTCACCGTCGCCGACGTGACCACGATCGATGCGACCCGTACCTTTTGGGACAAGGTGGTGATCGCCCATGGATTGCGCTGCTGGTACGAGCGGCGCGGCGAACTGCGGCAGGAAGGCCAGCGCGTGTCTCGGCACTACTATGACCTGCACTGTCTTCTCGGATCCGAGACCGGAAAGGCCGCGCTCGGCGATCTCGATCTTGGCGCCGATTGTGTGCGGCACGCACGAATGTTTTTCGACCGTCCCGACTATGACCTCGCTTCAGCGGTCCCAGGCAGCTTCGCAATCGCGCCGAGCCCCGAGATGGCCGACGCGCTCGCGCGCGACTATGCCAACACGACCGCCATGATCTTCGGCACACCTGCCGAGCTTCGACGATATCCTGGCCTCGGCCCGGCAGATCGAGCAGAGCATCAACGGCAAGTAGCCGTTCACAACCGCGTCCGCCTTCTCTCCCATGAGCGAGCCGCCTCTTTGCAGCCCTTAGTTCGTCGAGAGTTGGCTGCCACCAAACGGCGCCATCGATCTCCGTCTTGGAACCCCGAGCGCGAGAGCCAGGTTTTGATGAGCTCACTCAGGTCGGCAGGACGCCATTGCCCTCCAGACTGTGAATCGGCGTCATGCATTGCCCCCTCCTACTTGCATGAAATCAACTGAATAGGACGCCGAACGGCATCGAGACCCCACTCCGATTCACATCCGGGCAGCAGGCGGTGGTAGGTCACCTCTGGCCGGTGCACTGGACCGCGGGGCTACCTTTGGCGCTGCGCTTGCGGCCAGCCTGGAGGCCAACCCAAGCGTTTCGCCGTCTTGGCAGGGCAACGAGTTCAGGTTAACGACGGCGCTCATTGCCCAAAGCTTCTTTGGATCCCCTCGTAATAGGCTGGCCCTTAGGAAGGCCTTGTCTGTCGCCTTTACTGTTTGTTGAAGCACCTCGGATGTGGCCGAGAAGCGCATCCGCTCAGGCTGACCATGACGGCAAGAATGACAAGGCTGTAGCGTCTCATGCAAGCGTAGATCGAGAGGAAGAAGTGCATCGACGCGCCTTAAATCTGGAGAAAGAAGGGCGCTCGTAAGCGCCCTTTCGTGGATCAAGCATGTGCAGGGTCCGGGGAGATATCCGGTTCTTCGCGCGGTATCCGGAACCAGGCCACATAAAGCGCCGGCAGGAAGAGAAGCGTGAGCACCGTGCCGACCACGATCCCACCCATCATGGCATAGGCCATTGGCCCCCAGAAGACTTCCCGGGAGATGGGGATGAGCGCGAGCGTCGCGGCCGCGGCAGTCAGCAAGATCGGGCGCATGCGGTGTTCCGTCGCCTCGACCACCGCACGCCACGGCGGCACATCCTCGCTGCGCAGATGCTCGATCTGGACGACGAGGATGACCGAGTTTCGGATCAGAATGCCGATCAGTGCGAGCACGCCGAGGATCGCGACGAAGCCCATCGGAGCATTGCTGAGAAGGAGTGCCGCCACGACGCCGATGAGAGCGAGCGGAGCGACTGCGAAAACCAGGAACAGGCGGCTGAAGCTCTGGAGCTGGATCATCAGGATTGTCGCCATGGCGAACAGCATGAGCGGAGCGACTGCGGCGATTGGTCCCTGCGCGTCGGCGCTCGATTCTACCGAGCCGCCGACCTCGACCTTGTATCCCGCAGGAAGAGCTTTCGTGAACTTTTCGACCTCGGGCTTGAGCTGTTCCACGATAGTAGCGGGCTGTGTCGACCCGGTGACCGCGGTCTTCACTGTGACCGTAGGAATGCGATCCCTTCGCGCGATCATAGGCTGTTCGAGCTCGTAGCGGAACTTGGCGACTGCGGAAAGCGGGACGGACTTGCCGTTCGATCCCGGAAGTTGGAGGTTTCTGAGCGTGTCGATCGAGCCTCGCTCAGCGTCTTGCGCCCTGCCGATCACGTCGATCAGGTAGATGCTGTCGCGGATTTGCGTCGCCGAGGACCCTTCGACGATGCTGTTGAGCACGTTAGCGATATCCTCTGAGGTGACGCCGAGCTGGCGAGCCTTGTCCTGGAGCACATCCACCTTCACGACGCGCGAGGGCTCGTTCCAGTCATAGGTCATGTTGGCGATGAGAGGATGCCGGTTGACGATGGATCCCAAGCGATGCGACAGCTCTCGCACCGTCTGGATGTCCGGACCGCTGACGCGGTACTGAACGGGCTTGCCCACCGGTGGGCCGATATCCAGGAGTTTCACGAAAGCGTCGGTACCGGGAAAGGTCTTTGCGACATAGGCCTGCAAGGCTGCGCGCAGCCTGTCCCGAGCTTCCAGGTCCTTGGCGACGATGACGATCTGCCCGAACCAGACATCCGGGGTCTGCACATCATAAGACAGAATGAAACGCGGCGCGCCTTCCCCGACGTGCGTGGTCCAGTGGTCGATATCGGGATTGCCAACGAGTTTCTCCTGTTCGAACTGCGTCATCTGGCGGTTCGTTTCCGCTATCGCGCTGTTTTGGGGCATGCTCCAGTCGACGACCAATTCGACGCGGTCGGACGCCGGGAAGAACTGCTGCTGCACCAGGCCAAGACCGCCGAGCGAGAGGCCGAAAACAGCGATGGTGGCGGTGATCGTGACCCAGCGCCAGCGCATGGCAGCCCCCAAGAGCCAGGCAAATCCCCGCGCGGCGCGTCCCTTACGCTCGTGGCGGGACTTCATTGTCTTGGGCAGGATCGCCACGCCCAGCAACGGCGTGAAGAGAACGGCCACGACCCAGGACACCACGAGCGAAACCGCAATGACGACGAACAAGGTGAAGGTGAATTCGCCCGCCGCGCTGTTGTTGAGGCCGATCGGGATAAAACCTGCGACGGTGACAAGCGTGCCTGTCAGCATCGGAAAGGCAGTCGACGTATAGACATAGGTGGCGGCTTTGCGCAGATCGTCGCCTGACTCGAGGCGCGCCACCATCATCTCAACGGCGATCATGGCATCGTCGACGAGGAGCCCCAACGCGATGATTAAGGCGCCGAGCGAAATGCGCTGCAGCGAGATACCCGTAGATTCCATAACGACGAAAGTGATCGCCAGGACAAGCGGGATCGAGATCGCGACCACCAGCCCGGCGCGCAGTCCGAGGCTAATGAAGCTGATCGCCAACACGATAGCGATTGCCTCAAACAACGCTTTCGTAAAGCCGGACACCGCTTCATCCACGACGGCCGGCTGGTCGGAAACCCGCTCCACGTTCACGCCGATCGGAAGATCGGCCACGACGCGCTTCATTTCCTCGTCCAGCGCCTGGCCGAAGTTCGTTAGATTGGCACCCGTCGTCATGCCAATTGCCAGGCCGATTGCGGGTTGTCCGTTGAAGCGGAAGAGCGCGGACGGCGGGTCGACATACCCTCGCTTGATCGTCGCGATGTCGGTCAGCGGGAAAAAGCGATCATTCACTCTAAGGTTGATGGCCCTCAAGCTCTCTTCCGTCGTAAACCGGCCACCGACGCGCAACGCGATCCGCTCCGGTCCTGCATCCACGAAGCCGGACTGCGCCACTGCGTTCTGGGCTTGAAGCGTTTCGATAACGGCCTGGCGGTCGATGCCGAGCGCTGCGATCTTGCGGGTCGAGAATTCAAGATAGACGGCTTCATCCTGAGCCCCGATAATGTCGATCTTGCCAGCATTCGGAACCGTCAGAAGTTTCGCCCTGGCGTCTTCCACCAGATCGCGAAGTTGGCGCTGCGTCAGGCCGTCGGATCTGAAGGCATAGATGTTGCCATAAACGTCGCCGAAGGTGTCATTGAAGAACGGACCGACGACGCCGCTGGGAAATTCGCCCTTGATGTCGTTGATCATGTTGCGGACGCGAAGCCAATTGCCCGTCACGTCCCTTGCTTTGGTGGTCGCAAGCAATTCAACGTAGACCGTAGTCTGGCCAGCGACCGTTTCGCTTCGCGTGTAGTCCAGCGCGTCAAGCTCCTCCAGCTTCTTCTCGATCCTGTCCGTCACCTGACGGGTCATTTCTTCCGCAGACGCGCCCGGCCACTGCGCGTTGATGATCATCGTCTTGATGGTAAAGGCAGGGTCTTCTTCACGGCCGAGGTTGAAGTAGGAAAACGTGCCTGCAAGGATGAAGACGACCATAAAATACCAGACGAGCGAACGATGCTCGAGCGCCCAGTCTGAGAGGTTGAAGGGTTTCAATTGATGGTCTCCTGATCGATGCGAACGGTCTGGCCGTTTACGAGCGTGTTGACGCCAGCGGTGACGATCCTGTCACCGGGTTTGATCCCGTCGGTCACGGTGACGGGGCCACCTGCGACGGCTTGTTCAGCAAGCGTGACCGGGCCGGAGGTGACCTCCCCGGTCGCGTTGTTGACGATCCAGACGAATGCCTGCGATCCCTTTGTCCGGATCGCGGAGGATGGCAGCCGGATTAAAGTCTTCGCCTCACCCAGGGAACTGGCCGTTATGACCGAGCCGAGCCTGAGTGCCTCAGGCGGATCGATCAGCGTCAACCGTGTGCGTCGCGTGCGCGTCGCGTCGTCCGCGTCGGGCGTTATCTCGCGGACCACGCCCCTGGCGTGAATGCGGGGATCAAGTTGCAAGGCGACCTCGAAGAAAGCGCCGGGCTTCAATTGATCGCCGGCGGCATCGGGCACATCGACCACCGCGTCGCGCTCTTCCGGTCGCGCGACCGTAGCAACACTCTGCCCCGGCGAGGCGACTTGGCCCACCTCGGCGGCGGTCGCGGTGACCACACCGTCGAATTCGGCGAGCAGACGCGAATAGCTCAGCTGTTCGTTCGCCTTGTCGAGATTTGCCTGGGCCTTGGCGAGCGCAGCTTCTGCGGTTTTGCGCTCCTGCTCGGCAGTTTCAAAGGTAGCCCTGGCCCCGATCTGTCTCTCGAGCAGAGTTCTCTGCCGGTCTTCTGTAATGCGGGCATTGGCAAGTTGCGCCTGGCTGTTGGTAAGGTCGGACTGCGCGCTTTTGACAGCCAACTCGAGAGCCACCGGATCGATGGCCGCCAAGACGTCGCCCTTTTTGACGAGGTCGCCCACCTGGACGTTGCGGGCGATGACTCGCCCAGAATGCGGAAGCTGAACTGGGTCTCGACGCGGGCCTGGACAGTGCCGGGCAGAGTGAATGTCGCCTGCCGGACCGGTTCGGCTAACTGAGATAGCACCGGGCGCGGAGGCAGCGATGCTGCGTCCTCGTCCTTCTGGCAAGCGGACAGCAGCGCGGCCGTTGCCAAAAGCGCCGCCAGGCGGGGATCAATTTTCATCTGCGGCTCCTTCATAAGACACGAGGTCGCCCTCGCTGAGAAACTTCGTGCCGTTGGAAACAACAACGTCACCGGCAGACAGGCCGGATTCGATGGAGAAGCGTCCGCTGGCATAGGCTGCGACCTTCACGGGATGGAGGGAGACGGCGCTCGTCTTCGGATCGACAAGCCAGACGGCCGTCCGCCCAGCATAGGAGGCCATAGCCGACCAGGGGAGCTCGACGACGGTCTCAGGCTTGTACCGCGCGGTGGCAACCACGGCGCTCCCCAGGGGGGCGTCAGGGGCATCTTCGAGAGCGAGCTTCACCCGGATCGTCCCCGTCGTGGTGTCGATGGTTGGCGATACCTCCCGGACCTTGGCCCGAAACTTGTCTTTGCCCGACAGGAGCCTGACCCCGGCAACGTCCTCAAGCACACGTCCGAGAAGAGCGGACTCGTTGGCATTGATCACGGCGTCTCGGGGACCGTCATGGGCGAGCGTGAAAACGAGTTGGGCGGCCTGCGCCACCTGACCTACTTCGGCGTTCCTGGCGGTAATAATTCCGTTGGCATCCGCCTTGAGGTCCGTCTGGCGAAGCGTATCGCGGGCCGTATCCAGCTGTGCCTGCGCCGACTGAACCGTGGACTGTGTTGTTAAAAGGGCTTCGCGTGCGTCATCGAGGGCGGCCCGCGTGGTCACGCCTTTGGTGAAAAGGCTCTGCTGCCTGTCGAATGCCTGCCGGGCCTGCGTTTGCTGTGCCTCCGCAGATTGGAGGTTGGCAAGTGCCACCTGGAGGTCAGCCGTCTGCTCTTGCGTATCGAGGCGCGCGAGAACCTGCCCAGCCTTGACGTGATCGCCGACATCCACCACCCGTGCGATAATGCGACCGCTGACGCGGAATGAAGATCGGACTGGACCCTGGCACTGATTTCGCCGGTCGTCGAGATGGTTTCCGACACCGGTACGGCTTGAACAGCAACCGTCTCCACGTGTCGCGCGTTTTTCTGTCGAGCTCCTTCCTGAGGAGCGCAGGCCGTGACGCATGCGACGGAAAACCCTAATAAAGTGGCTGTTGTTAAATGTCGCATAATTCGCCTCTCAGTCGCTTTTACAGCCGATTACCATTGACTTATCGGAAAGTCAATGAAATTATTGCGACAGGGTAAGGCCTTTAGGATCTGTTCGTAAGGGAGTGTGAACATGAAAAAGCTGACGCGTGCTGAACAGAAGGCTCTCCGGCCTGCCCAGATTCTCGATGCTGCCTTTGAGGAATTTATCGAACAGGGCTACACGGCGGCGCGCGTGGAAGATATTGCCGCGCGGGTAGGAGTGACAAAGGGGACGGTCTATGTCTACTTCCCCACGAAGGAAGTTCTTTTTTCTGCCATGGCACGGCATATCGCGGTACCGTTCGAGGACGTTCTAGCCGACGCCAAGGAACTGACCGGAAGTTACGCCGAGCGGCTGAGGTCATTGATCCTGCTTTTCTACGAACGCGTTATGGGGGACCGCAGAACCCGGGAATTGCTCCGCTTCGCTATTTCTGAGGGCGTGCGTTTTCCCCAGCTCATTGATGCGCATCACGCAGAGCTCATCGAGCCGATCCTCGTCACGGCGCAGACGCTCATCGACGAAGGTGTCCGTCAGGGTGAGTTTCGGGACGGGCCTGCGGCGGTTGCACGCGTCATACTTGCGCCTGCGTTGTCGCTGATCGTCGAAACCTTGATCCACGACGGTCGTCTCGATCTCGAAACGCCGAGGTATATCGAAGCCCATCTTGATCTGGTTTTGCACGGTCTCGCTGCCCCTAACAGCTGATGAGGCGAGACGGGCGACGCGTGGTTGATCCGAAAACCGCCCTACCCGAAAACGTTTTCTCTCCAGGTCACAGAAACAGCGGATGCGTGGGTACCTCTTGCAATGGAAACTATCTGATCATCGATAACTTCCCGTTGTCGCCCCCGGTCCCGCTTGGGGGGCCGCTTCGCCGACGAAGCCGAGGTATGCGCGAGGTAATTTTTCCACTCCTTTGGCGAGATGATCGACAGACATGGATGCATAGCCAAAGATATATCCGGCTCGTTCATCGGTCGGGGATGAGAACAGGCGTGTGACGGGATTGATTCCGATATGGTGGTTTCGAGCGGTATCTGCGAAACGCGCCTCTTGCCCGGCGCAAATCGTGTTGAGCCACACGACGACGTGAAGTCCCGCAGTCGTGCCGACGATCTCGATATCGTCCGCAATTGCGCGGATCATTGACGCCAGAAATACGGCGCGTCTTTCTGCGTTAAGTCTTCGCATCCTGCGGACATGCCGCTCGTAAGCACCAGTCTCGATCAGCGCGGCGAGAGCCTCTTGCTCGAACGTGAATGTGTGCCGATCGGCAATCCGCTTGCAGTCGATGAAGGCATCGACAAGTGGATGCGGAAGCACGATGTATCCGAGCCTGAGCGTTGGTGACAGCCTCTTCGAGACCGTCCGACATAGATGACGCGGCCCCGTCCAGACAGATGGAGAGGCGGTATGGGGCCAACGTCGTACCGATACTCGCTGTCGTAATCGTCCTCGATGACGTAGGCATTTGCCGACGCGGCCCACTCCAATGCCTGGCGATGCGCAGCAGGCAACCCCCCTCCCAGGGCCCTCCCAGGGGGAACTGGTGGCTCGGAGTCACGTACGCCACCGCAATGTCGCCAGCCTCGAGCAGCTTCGTGGTGTCCATGCCATGAGCGCCACAGGGCAGCAACGGTGTGCGCTCCGACTGCGAGCATGACGTTCTTGGCCATGGCATAGCACGGGTCTTCGACCACGACCCGGTCACCGGGGGTGACAAGGACCCGAGCGCAGAGGTCGAGCGCCTGTTGCGATCCGTTCACAACGATGATCTGGTCGAGATCGCAACTGATGCCCCTTGAGCGCCAGACGTAGCCCTGCAAAACATCTCGCAAGGATTGGCTTCCTGCCGGGCCATCGTATCCCAATCTGTCGCGACGCATGAGGAAGGCGGTGTTCATCGCCTTTCGCTAGGGAGCCGTTGGAAAGTCCGCTGACGCGATATGCCCGTAGCGGAAATCGAACTTGAGCGGCGGCCTCCCGGCGGTGCTGTTCGACGGCAGAGCCATCGCACGAGTTGACGTGTGGCCATCGCCGAACGGTCGGCCGGGGTGACCTGGCTCGGCCGCCCTGCGGCCGCAACCGACGCTTTCCGTCCCTGCTGTACCCAGACATAGCCCTTCGAATGAGTTGGTCGAATGCGGCGGTCACGGTCGCCCTTGAAAAACTCCAGTTCTTCCGCAAGCGACCGACTTGAAGGTAGAGCGTCACTGACACCGTACACTCCGGCCTGGATCTGCTTGAGCAGGGACTGATAAATTCGACGCGTCGCTCCTGTCCTGCGAGAACCCTCCTTATACTGGACCAGTTAAAATCTCCATAAGTGGCAGTTTAATTTGGGCCAGTGAGCTGCAATATTGGTCTGCAGTCAAGGACGCGATCGTCTCTGGTCGCGCCGCTCATGGATTGCTTGCCCTTGAATTGATGGAGTTGCCTGGATGTTTGAGGATCCCATCATCGATGGTCGAATTCAGAATATTGCATCGGGATTTAGAGCCGTGAGCGTCTACGTCGATGCCACTTCAGCTGGAGAAGGACATTTCGATCCTCGATTGCTTGCTGAAGCCTGCGATTGCGCGTTGGCGGGTGGCCCGGCTTGGGCAGAAGCTCATCTGGCGAGTTGGTCCGACGCCTACGTCCTCTTTGGCGCGAAGCCTAGCCGCACGCCGTGCTCAGCCCAGGCCCTCAGAAAGCGGGTTCTGAAAGACGGCACCCTTGCGACGATCAACCCAGTCGTCGATCTCTACAACGCCGTCAGCCTGAAATACGCAATCCCGGTGGGCGGAGAACCACGACGCCTATGTCGGGAGACCCTTCCTGACGATCGCGGACGGGAGTGAGACGTTCGACACTCTGATGAACGGGGAGGCAGTCGACGATCCTCCCCTATTGGGAGAGGTCATCTGGCGCGACGACATTGGCGTCACTTGCAGACGCTGGAACTGGCGACAAGGAACTCGAACCCGCCTTGAGGCCGCAACAGGCCGGATGTGGTTCATATTGGAGGCGTTGGAAACCATGCCCGACAAAGCGCTGGCGGAGGCGACAGATGCCCTAGCCGAAGGGCTGAACGCGTTGATGCCGGGCTGCAGGATCGTCAGCCAAGCTATCGCCATCACCAAATGGCGTTTCCGGTCGAGCGGTCGCATTAATGATTTGAATGAGAATCTCAAGGGCTCAGAGAATGAATGTCGATCTCCATCAGTTGCTCATTGTCTTTGCTGCATATGTCATTGCCGCGGGAAGCCCCGGCCCCAGCAACATGCGCATCATGGGCGTGGCGATGGCTCGCGGCAGAGGTGCTGCGCTCATGCTCGCCTCGGGTGTTGTCAGCGGCTCGATCTTCTGGGGTTTGATGGCCTCGACCGGCATCTCCGCCCTGTTGGCCAGGTACGCCAAGGCACTGCTCGTTCTGCAGATTTTGGGAGGCCTCTACCTGCTATACCTTGCCTTCAGGGCGGGACGCTCGGCGCTTACGTCGAACGAGAAGCTGGCGGCGCGCGCCTCGGCCGACGAAGTCGCTCTTTCAAGGGGGGAGCTGTATAGAAGGGGCCTCTTGATGCATTTGGCGAACCCAAAATCCGTGCTGGCATGGATCGCGCTCGTCACGCTGGGGATCGGCCCGAATTCGTCGTGGCAGAGCATCGCGGCGATATTGGGTGGCTGCGCCGTCCTAAGTATCACGATCTTCTGCGGCTACGCCATTGTCTTCTCCACACCGCCGATGGTGGCTCTGTATCGCCGCTGTCGCCGCTGGATCGAAAGTCTGCTGGCAATGTTCTTCGCGTTCGCCGGGCTGCGCATGCTGCTTTCCCGTATGTAGTTTCGAAAGGATAGATGATGACCTTTGTTTCGTGGCCTGTCGGCGTTCCCCCTCACGCCAACCGATGGGGAAGGGCATGTCGACACCGAGGCACTGGCTCGTTTTCTCGAGCGCATTCACCACGCGGGAGCAGACTCTATCGGGCTGCTCGGAAGCACGGGCGGCTATGCTTACCTCACGAGGGAAGAACGCAGGCGTGCCGTCCAGGCTGCCGTGGAGTGCATCGGCGGCAAAACGCCTCTTGTCGTGGGTGTGGGTACACTGCGTACCAACGAAGCTCAGGCTCTGGCGCGCGATGCCAAATTCGCTGGCGCTGACGGCCTGCTCCTGGCACCGATGTCCTACGTTCCCCTGAACGAGGACGAAGTCTTCCAGCACTTCGTCGCGGTGGCCGAGGCGGGGGACCTGCCTTTGTGCATTTACAACAATCCAAGCACCACGCGCTTCACATTCAGCGACGCATCGATTGCCCGGCTGTCAGCGGTGTCCAACATCGTCGCCTTGAAAATGCCTCTGGCGGCGAATGACGATTACGCGGGTGAACTGGCACGTCTGCGGCAGATAACCCCGGACACTTTCACAATCGGATACAGCGGCGATTGGGGCGCGGCCGATGCCCTGCTTGCCGGATGTGACACCTGGTACAGCGTTGCGGCAGGTCTGCTGGCGGTCCCAGCGCTTGCGCTGACGCGTGCAGCGCAGTCCGGCGACGCTGTGGAGGTCGCTCGGTTGAACCACGCTTTCGAGCCGCTCTGGACCTTGTTCAAACGCTGGCGCGCGAGAAGCTGCTTGAGCGGCACCAGCTTGGGGTAAGCAAGGAGACCTTGCGCAAATGGATGACGGAGGCGGGCATCTGGACGTTGCGGCGGGAGCGCAAGCGGAGGCTGCATCAGCCGCGCGGCCGGCGCGACTGTCTTGGCGAGATGGTGCAGATCGACGGCTCGCATCACTGGTGGTTCGAGGGGCGCGGGCCCAAATGCGCCCTACTCGTCTTCATCGACGACGCGACCGGCCGGCTGTTACATTTGCGCTTTGCCGGGTCGGAGAACACGTTCGACTACTTTCATGCAGCGAAGGCCTATCTCGAGGCATGGGGCAAGCCGCTGGCATTCTACAGTGACAAGCACGGCATCTTCCGCACAACGCATGGCTCTAAGTTGGACCGCGGCAGCGGCCTGACGCAGTTCGGCCGGGCGCTCTACGAGCTCAACATCGACATCATCTGCGCCAACTCCCCACAGGCGAAGGGCCGCGTCGAGCGCGCCAACCAGACGCTGCAGGACCGGCTTGTAAAGGAGATGCGCCTGCGCGGCATCAGCACGATCGAAGCGGCCAATGTCTTTGCGACTGAGTTCATGGCGGACTTCAACGTGCGCTTTGCCAAGGAGCCGCGCAACCCGAAGGACATGCACCGTCCCCTCGCCGCTCATGACAACCTGGACGGCGCCCTGTGCCGCAAGGAGGTCCGTACGCTGACCGACGCCCTGACGCTGCGCTATGACAAGGTGATGTTCATTCTCCACCCGACCGAGACCGCGAAGAAGCTCGCCCGCAAGAAGGTGGTCATCTGCGACTATCCCGATGGCCGTCTCGAGATCAGGCATGAGGCGTTGCCCTGTCCTACAAAGCCTTCGATGAGCTGCGCGCTGTCCATCGTTCGGCAATCGTCGAGAACAAGCGGCTGGACGCCGTTCTGGAGATGGTTGCCGAGATGCAGGTTGGCCGCGACTTGCAACGCAGCAAGCGCGGGCCACGCCGCACCGGTCAGACCGACCATATGTTCGGAATCCCTGACGGCGCTGAGAGCAACGGTTATGTGAGGAGTGGTCGCAAGCGCGGCAGGCCGCCTGGTTCCGCTCGGCGAGAGCAAGCGCCCGCTGACGCCCCCGTCCCGGAAGTCGGGCGCACCCCCGACGACCTCGATCTGCGGCTGACGGAGAGTGACAAGAGTCGGATCGCCGATGTCGTCACGATGCTGAGCGAATACAGGGTCCCGCCGCGGTCGACCTCGGCCAACGAAGCTCCTCCGTAGCGGCAGCTCTCAAAGCTAAAGCCGAGGAGCTTGGCTGAGCCGCACCCGATCGGGCTGCGCAACCCCGACCAGCTTACGCCCGATCGGGTACTCACGTCGGCGCCAAGAAGCGCGTCACTGTCGCGCTTCTAAATTGCTGCGACCTGCCCTGCGAATTGCCCCTTTGCGACATTTCTACTTTGCCAGCAACGCGACATTCGAACTTGGTTGCAACGTGACCCTAGGTGTTTGATCCCGGACTTTAATGGCGCATCATTGCCGTCCGAATCAAAGGATGCGCTATGGGACAGGTTCT
>NZ_JBVVPY010000038.1:0-43425 GCF_055811335.1 Mesorhizobium sp. WSM4847
ACCGGCAGCTTGTCGATGATGCCGTCGACCCGGGTCGCCAGCACCGCGCGCTTGTCGGCTTCGGTCAGTCCGGAAATCCGGATGGCGCGCGCATAGGTACGCCTGGGCGGAGTTATGGTCGCGACGGTGCGCAAGTTCGCCTTGGGCTGTTCTGCCGCACTGGGCTTGGCCTTGCCGGCGTCAGCCGCCGTTGGCTGCTCGACCTCCCCCGCCTTGGGTTTGTCGGCGGCCGCGCTGCCGACGGACGAGAACTCGCCCGTCGCCATCCAGGCAGCGAACCCGACAAGCACAACAATGGCTGCAAGCTTGTGAAACCTGTACTTCGGCATCGTCGTTTTTTCCAGTGCGCGGGATTCGGCCGGCCGCGTCTTCTAACTCGGCGCGTTGCGCGCAAGGCCGTGTTCAACTTGCCGTGATCGGCGAACGAGCTTCTACATCAAAGTTGCACCTAATTCTGAAAGCGGGGCCGTTCGTGAGACCCGATGTCAAAACACCACCACGCTTCACCGTGTGGTTTGCCCACCTCGTGCGCTTCTGGGACCATTCAGCGAATGAGAGTCCGTTTGACGCGCGCATAGACACGGATGAGGAAGAACGTCCCGGCACCAATTTCCACTGTCTTCGGATCGTTGCCTTCTGTACTCCTATGGGCATAGGTGGTTGGTGCTCAGGCTTCTTCGTCGGGCGTGCCTGCAGGCCGAGGCACCTGATTTCGGTCACACCCCTAATAGGGTCGGCAGGATTGGCAAAATTGATTGTTCGGATGACAACCATCCACGCCCTAAACACATCGAAGGTGGAATTGGGCGTGGCTGGGTCCGCGCCTGTGTGGCGTTGGCCGACAAACGCTTGGCGGCGGTCGGGAATTCCGCACACACAGCGATTGACACGCTGACGATCCGCGACGGAAGAGGCTCGCGGCATTCAGCAGCCCCGTCTTCATCAAGCATGGAGCCCACCTTGTGCGTTGTCGATCTCGTAGACGCGATCGAGTTTGAGGAGTGGCCGGAGGAACGCCGCAGTCTGATCCATGAAACAGCCCTTCACCGGTGCTACCAAGCACAAGACGCCGCACGCCGATGGGCGTGGCCCGCGATGCCTTTGTCGGCTTCGCGGAGCGAGCCGGATTCCTGAAAGACTCCAGGCGGAAATGCGGTGGATCGCTGCTTCCAATTCGGGCGGTGGACAGGTGTAGGTTCGTTCGGCCGCCCACCTCGTGTGCCGGCTGCGCCGGATGCGGCTGACCATGGAGCGACAAGCGTGCAACCACGGAACCGGCTGGGCGCTGCGCGGGTCGAAAATCGCGGCGGTCCTCTCTCGTTCCAAGACAGAGCAATCCTGACCGATCGCTCCGTAGAGGGGCGGCCCTGCCATAATCAGCACCGAAAGCCGATTGACCGGCCCAGATACCTCGTCGTCCGCACCAGGAAAACGAACGCTTGAAAGAGCAGATCACGCTTCCGCCCATACAAGGGGAGGAAGGCGTCATGCTCTTCACTGGGATCGAGGATCCCGCGCAGCCGCGACCGCTCACATCGAACCAAACTCGCCAGCCTGCTACGCCGGCACGCCGATGATGACACTATGGTGACTGGGGTTCACCGCCTCAGCATGGCCGCAATGCCATGACGGACAAAGGGAAGATGTTGGCCGAAGCGCAGCCCCACATGTCTTGCAAGACGTGCCGCCGGATGCTCGCTTGAGTAGAGTCCGACGAGGATATTCGTAGCATGATAGAGCGGCGCCGCCGACAGGCGCAGTCGGCTTTCATATCTGCGGAGCATGTCGGGATCGGCAATGTCGCGACGGTCGCGCCATGCTGTCAGGATGCCACGGGCGAGTTGCCTCTGGCCGCCGAGGCCGATGTTGAAGCCATGCGCGGTCACCGGGTGCATGCCAATGGCAGCGTCGCCTATCAATGCGGCGCTCGGCGCCCGGAACCTGTGCGCCCAGGTGGTGACCAACGGATAGATATGGCGGCTGCTTGCCAAGCTCATGTTGCCGAGGCGCCCTCGACAGCGCTTCGTCAACTCCATCAGGAACAACTCGTCGTCGAGGGCAAGCAGTCCGTCGGCCTCGTTTGAAGGCAAAGTCAAAAGCAGCGACGACATGCCTCGCGCGAGGGGCAACATCGCTACCGTCTGATGATGATCGAACCATTCGATCGCGATCTGGTGGTGGGGGCGCTCGTGCCTCACCCGGCAAATCAGCATCGAGTTGCCAAGCCGATTGATATCGGCGCGGATGCCGAGCAGATTGCGGGTGGCGGACAAACGCGAATCGGCGGCAACGAGAAGCCGAGCGGTCAGCTGCCTGCCATTGGAGAGCGTTATGACTGCTCCCTGGTGACTGTTTGTTGCACGCACGACCGAGTGGCCGCACAGCAGCCGGACATGGCCCTGCAAGCGGATGATCCTGAACAGGGCATCGCGGATCCGGCAATTCGGGACCAGAACGCCAGTGGTTCCGCGGATCCGCCAGGGGAATCGAAACACAGCGCAAAAGGGCTCGATCCGTTGAGGACGCGTGCGCCTTGAAGCGGTGACTTGTCAGAGCCGCGGATAACATCCCAAGCGCCGAGCTCGCGAAGGATCCCATCGAGGCGTGGGTGAGCGCGATCTCGCGACCGTCGAAAGCCGGATTTTCCAGTCTTTCCAGGGACTGCCCTTCGACAACCGCCAGTTTGAGCTCGCTGTGGCAAGCGATGCGGCGAAGGAAAGTCCGACCGGCCCGGCGCCAACGACAATGATGTCGAAGCTGTCATCAAAGCCGGCCATCAGCGTGCCGCCAGCGCGTTGGCTATGCCCGACAGATCATGAAGCGCTCCCATGGCCCACATTTTGCGGCAATCGATACAGCAAAGCTGACCAAGAACGAGCGTCGCTTCCTTGCAGAAAGGGCAATCACGGTCATTGACATGCCGACGGGTCAAGCCGCAGCCCGTCTCGTCGGATTGGGCGAGACATTGCATGAGGCCTAACGGGCAATCGTTGAGCCATTCCCAGACGCCTCAACATTGCCGAAAAAGTAAAATGGGCATTGTCTTCCGGGTTATTCAACAACTCCGAGAGGCGCTGCTGTTTCGAGCCAGCGCTGGAAGAGCTGCGACGGTTATTCATTCGAGGCTTCAGCTGCTAGGACATTCGATGCTGCGGATAAACAGCGGCGACGGGCTCGAACCAGCCGAGCAGAGCATCGTCTGGCGCCGGAGTTGTCGCGGCGAGCGGTCGCAGCTGATCGGCTTCACTTGGCGGCAGAAGCTGTGCGCACGGCACGATGATAAGGGGTGGTTGGGGTCGATGCCAATCAAGCTAAGGCCAAGCGTGCTCACCGCATAGGCGGTCAGCTGCCACTGCCATCCCAGAGCGTCAGGATGCTCTGCGCGATAGCTTGGCGCGCTGCACACGCGAGCGATTTGTTCAGGGCGAGCCGGTTCATCAACGAGACCCGCTGCTGCAGGAGTTGTAAACGCCCGCACCATCGCGCCGCGAATCCGCGCTTGTGGCGCTATGACCTTGAGGCGAGTGAGTTCGGCGCTAACAACGCAGACTGAAGCAAGCCGATCAGCCCGGCCCATGCCGGAGAGCACGGCGACCAATGCCGTCAGCTACACCACCTAGGGAGGACACGATCCCGCCTGCGGCGCGAGTTGAAAAGCATACGTCCACGTCCGCCATTACCGCATGCACCGCCTTGGATAAGGCCTGCCCCGAGGCATGGCGGGGCCCCGGTTGGCGTTCGTATCGACGGCAGGTTCCTAAGCAGCGACTCCCGTGAGGTCGAGCAGTTCTAACTGGCGGCTTGAGTCGACGGCGCTCACGCACAGCCGTTCCAGGTGCAGCCCGTTATGCGGCCCTGGCCCTTCCCATTGGCCTGGGCAAGCTTTTGGGTGGTCCTCAGCACCGCCGGTCGCAGAGAGGTCCGGTTTGCACCGTTAGCACATGTATGCGTCCCTCTCTTCTGTTTGGCCTGACTGAACAAACTTGCACCCGGTCGGACACGCAGTCCAACCAGGATGCGCGCGTCCACATCAAGCCCCATGAAGGCGAAGAAAATCCTCATACGTCGCTTGCAACCCGGCACCAAGAGACGTTTTGGCCTTCCAGCCAAGCTTACGCAAGCGCGTTACGTCCAGTAACTTGCGCGGAGTACCGTCTGGCTTCGTCGTGTCGAATACCAGATTGCCCTCCCAGCAGACCGCTGCCTTGACGAGTTCCGCCACCTCGCGAATTGTGACATCCTCGCCAACGCCAACATTAATCAGGGGCGCAGTGTCGGGGGCAGTCAAGGCGTCAAAATCCGAATCTGGCAGGCCAAGCAGGAACGCAATGGCATCGCCTACATCCGACGAATACATAAACTCTCGCCGAGGGTTTCCGGATCCCCAGACCCCCACCGAGGAGTCGCCGTTTATTTTAGCTTGATGAAAACGGCGTATCAGAGCAGGCAGAACGTGGCATTTTTCGGGGTGATAATTATCGCCGGGACCATATAAGCTGGTCGGCATCAACGCGAGATAGCGCGTCTGGTACTGCCGGTTAAAAGACCAGCATGATTCGACTCCTGCGATTTTTGCCAAAGCGAAGGGACGATTCGTCGCTTCAAGCGGACCGGTGAGAAGGTATTCCTCCCGTATCGGCTGCGGACAGTCGCGTGGATAGATACATGAGGAGCCAAGAAAAATCATCCGTTCGACGCCTGAAGCGTAAGCGGCATCAAAAACACTGAGTTGGATCGCGAGGTTGTTATGAAGGAAATCGACAGGAGAGCTAGCGTTCGCCAGTATACCACCAACCTTTGCGGCGCACATGATGACGTAATCGGGCCGCCGCGACATGAAGAACCTGCGCGTCTCGGTCCGGTCAAATAGATCCAGTTGGTCGTGAGTACGTGTTATTATCTCATACGATCCTAACGCCTCGAGGGCACTCATTGTGGCGGATCCAACAAGGCCGCTATGGCCTGCCACATAGACTTTCTTCATCTTTTTGTTTCCCTTGTGATAACGCTATGGACGCTCCTTAAGAAGGCCACCCTAACGCTGACAACAAGCCAGCATGGCGCCGCCGTTGTCATCATAACTCTCGTGGACTGTATGAATAATAACCCTGCGTCATCAGCACTGCGTCACGCTCTGCCATGCGCAAATCTTCCCGAACCATCTCCCTAACCAATTCAATGAAGGAGATTTTTGGCTCCCATCCAAGTTTTTCTTTGGCCTTGCGGGCATCGCCGAGAAGTGTCTCGACTTCTGCAGGACGAAAATAACGGGGATCTACTTTTACGATCAAAGCTCCCGTCTTTGCATCGTATCCCTCTTCGTCGACCCCTTCCCCAACCCAACGAACACCAATGCCGAGTTCAGCGGCCGCGACGGTGACAAATTCGCGCACCGAATGTTGCTCACCGCTAGCGATCACAAAGTCTTCAGCTTGCTCCTGCTGCAGCATCAACCACTGCATCTGGACGTAGTCTCGAGCGTGCCCCCAATCGCGAAGAGCATTAAGGTTGCCCAAGAATAGATTCGGCTGCATTCCAAGCTTAATCCGAGCCAGGGCGCGCGTGATTTTTCGCGTTACAAATGTTTCTCCGCGCGCGGGTGACTCATGATTAAATAAAATGCCGTTACATGCGTACAAATTGTAAGCTTCTCGATAATTTACGGTGATCCAGTGAGCATACAATTTGGCAACAGCGTAGGGTGATCGGGGGTAGAACGGTGTCGTCTCGGTCTGTGGCGTTTCCCGCACCAGCCCGTAGAGCTCAGACGTCGAGGCTTGGTAGTAGCGCGTATGCTCGACGAGCCCCAGGATCCGAATTGCCTCGAGGATACGCAGCGCACCCAACGCGTCCGAGTTCGCGGTGTATTCTGGTTGTTCAAAGGAGACTGCAACGTGGCTCTGAGCTGCCAGATTGTAAATTTCGTCCGGCTGAACCAGTTGGATGACGCGCGTAAGGCTGGACGAGTCTGTCAAGTCCCCGTGGTGAAGTGTAAGATCAACGCCACTTTCATGAGGATCATGATAGAGATGGTCTATACGGCCCGTATTGAAAAGAGACGATCGTCTTTTTATCCCATGCACAGAATAGCCCTTTTCCAGCAGCAATTCTGCGAGGTAGGAACCGTCTTGCCCCGTGACCCCGGTGATTAAAGCGACTTTTCTCTTTGACAAGCTTGAATCCTTTTGATTTTGACGCGCCGAAGAAAATGCTCGCCTGCGGCGGGATTGCGTGGCGAGAAAGGGGCGCATTGGGCAGGGCGAACGGGGCCTCTGCGCGAAGGCAAGGGAGAGTTCGAGCGGGATGCCAACCCCTTCATGGGGTCGGGGAACGGTCGAAAGAGTTATCAATCAAGATCAAACGACGCGGGTCCTTCAGATCGAATTCGACAATTCGTGGCACGAAGAGGCGGGCATAGCGGGAGAAGGCGCTAGTCGGAGGAAACCGAATTACAGTGTCGCATCTACCAAGGAGATACATCTCAACGAGAGCGGAAAAACCCCCGTCAATGCCCAGTGCTGCACTGTTTAAGGGGCCGGCCTGATCCGCTTGGAAGCGTTTTGGGACGGTGAAAAGTTCGGGAAATACGCCCGACAAGTGATCAACAACCTGGGCGCTGTCTGTACACAAGAACACCCTTACAGGCCTTGGATGCGGTTGCGCTTTGGCCATGCGAATGGCAGTGCATACCTGCTCTAAGGCAACCTTTGGATCAGCCCAGTAAGGTGCGTGATCCATAATATCTCCGCCGTTGCCGTGGCGGACATGGACCCCAATTATGCTGTGCCCGGCAAAGTGTTCCTGGTAGAGCGCTTCAATCCGATCCTCAATTTCGACCCTCGGTCTGATGCTCCGAAATATCGTTCGCTCGGCTTGCTCATCGCAGCGCCACATCAAGCAAGCATCACACACTACCGTGTTGGCTTCACAATCATCTTGGGCCTGGAAAAGATCGTTAAGCTCGTCACGTTCTTGGAAAATCTGTTCATCCGGACGGTACACGCAGTCGATGGATGGCTTGTTCCACCACGACGGGAAGAAGGGACCGGGGAATGAGACGTGGTTGATCTCGTCATCGCAAATGACCCGTACACCACCGATCTCTTCAATTGGCTTGAAGAAAGCCGGAAAGGCATTCGCAAACGGGTTGTCGAGGTAACAAGAGCCGCGCCAATCTATTGCTAAAGCCCGTCCCGTCCGATGTGCGTAGTCCCATGCCGACGCGAGAGACCACAGGCAATCACCGAGACCCTCGCGCCGTCGAGAAACAACGAACCGATCCATCCTTGAGCCATCAACAAGCATCTAAATTGCCTCTTTCCAAAACAACCACAAACCTCAGCTTTGCTGCTGCCTTTGAGGCAAGCGCCTGCGCAATTCGGGGAGCTTGTCGTGCTGCGCCGATGCGATGTAGCTTGCGTCGATCGCGGAAGTGCCTGGCCGCGATGGACGCGCGCCTAGGCTGGTATTCGGCGCACACCAGAAAATGCTCTTTGGAGCCAACGCAGACATCAACGACTTTCCCGAAAGGCTTACATCTTTGAATTCGTTCTATGCAACGTGCCGCAACATTCGTAAAATCGTCTGTTTCGATGAAACGCATCCACGTGATGGATGGCTAGTGACATGGGTTCCAGGGCGTTGACCTGAACCCTCTGAACCCTCTCGTTGTGCGTCACTGCTAATCCCAGCGGAACCTTACGGCGGCAGCACGCAGCATGACCCAAGTCAGCCGGCCATGAGCGCGACTGCAACGACGACATCCGACGGAGCCGTTGACATGACTTCACTTGCACACTTCCTCAGATCATCATCCCTGCTGGAAGACCTGGGCAGAGCCGGCGATATCACGAGCGATGCAATTATTGCCGCCGATGCAAAGCCACGCTTTCGCTTAACGCGCGCCAAGCGGGCGTGGGTGCGGGCTCGACCTGTGGCGTTTTCTTTCTTGCTCGTCGATCCAGCAATCGATGTGCAAATCCGGCGGCCGGACGGCAGCGATGTCGAGCAGGTCAAACCATTGCGATGGTAAACGGGCCGGCGCGAAGCCTGCTGAGCGGACCGCGCTCAATTTTCTGTGCCGTCTGAGCGGCATTGCTACGGCTACGGCCGCGTTGTTTGTCGAAGCGATACGCGGTCAGGCGCCAATCACCCGCTTCGCGCTCGACGACGCGGTGCTCAAGGACAACCACATCGCCATTGCCGGCGACATCCGCACCGCAATCGAGCGGGCGCCTAGCGCCATAGGTCACATGGTCAAGATCGAGGTAGAGGTGGACAGGCTGGACCAGTTGGAGATAGCGCTTACAGTGGGAGTCGACGGCATGCTCCTCGACAACATGTCGGTCGAGGAGCTTGCGCAGGCTGTGCCTATGTCGGGCGCAGCGCGATCACCGAGGCCTTGGGCTTGAGTAACGCGGGCGAGCGCCCGGCAATTGCGGCGACCGGCGTGGACCGCATATCGGTGGCTGGCTTACCCGCAGCGCGCCCATTCTCGACATCGGTCTCGTGCTCGGCGCCGGCGGCATGCTGATGTACCCGGCCTGGGTTCTGACCGAATTGAAGAAGATCACTGAGGCCTTCGGCACGCTCCTGATCGCCGACGAAGTGATGACCGGTTGGGGAGCGCACCGGAACCATGTTCGCCTGCGAACAGGCGAACATCTCTCCAGATATCCTGTGCACCTCGAAGGGCTCGATTTTGGGATAGCCGATGTCTTGTCGATTTCAGGGTGACGGCGATTCAGGTCCGGAACGTCCGTGCGCGCGGAAACTCGGGCTCGGATCGATTTAGATGCGCAGATTTTGCATGTTAATTCAGCCTTGATCATCCACAGCTAACTTGAATGGGATCGCGTATTCAGTCCGAGTAGCTCGGCAAAAACCCGCCGCTCTGGTGCCCTCAGCGCGATCACCCGGCACTTCAAGATGTTTCATAGCTCCGGACCGTTCCTAACGATCAGGGTGCCGGATGGCCACTCGCTCATCGAGCGTCCAATCGGCACAACGACGACGAGCACGTCCTCGACGCGCGTGGGCGGCAGGTCGAGATACACATCTGCGAGAGTGGACTGCACGCGAACGCCCGACACAATCGCCGCCAGGCCGTCTCTGCAGAACCTCTCCATATGGTTCCGCATCGCGTGCCGAACGGTGCCGAAAGCGAATGGAACTCCAAGCTGCCGCAATATTGGATATAAAACGCGCATTGAATGACCGATCCCTTGTCCCTCAAGATCCGCACGCACCCCGTACAACCCCAAGTCGGCCACCATGAGATCGACCTCGTCAACCTTGATGAAGCGGCGTAGTATGCCGATATGAGCCGCTACGCCGTGCGCGTCGTAGCTGATTGCGCGGAGCTCCGGCCTCGCACCGGCCCAGCTACGGCCGCCTTCGAATGGCTCTGAGTTGAAGGTCCCAGTCGGTCCGTAGGTCTTTCGGAAAAACTCGGAAAGTTCGACATGGTCGGCCTGTTGCAAGTCACTTTCCCAGCACAACCTCCACCGCACGTCAGAGCACATGGAAAAACCTCATCTTTGTTGCTGTTTTGTTGGGGAAGCGCCTAGCAGGGGGAACGCTTGTCGCATCGAGCCGGCTCGATGTAGCTTGTGCAGGTCGCCGAAGAAACTAGCCGCAATGAACATGCGACTCCGCTGTGTTGCGAGCACACCGGAAGGCGTACACCAGGAAAATGCTGCTCGGAGCCAATACAAACATCGATAGTTACCTTTGGCTTACATCTTTGAAATCTTGCTATGCGACGTTCTGCGGAATTGGCAAAATCGTTTGTTTCGATGAATGCATTCCACGCGATGGATAAGAAAGACATGCGTTTCAAAGAGCTTGATCTAAACCTCCGCCCAAGGCGGCCTTGATCACGAGGCTTCGACCCGGCCAGTTGCCCGACCGACCCACTCGTCAGTTGCCAGACCAACCGACTGCTATCTGGGTGGGAAACTTCCTTCACTGTTGATACGCGTCATCGGGGCGCACTGAACTTTTCACGCTAAATCATTGCCATACCGCCGTTCACATGAACGGTCTGGCCGGTGATGTAGGCGGCCTCGTTCGAGGCCAGGTAGACCACAGCTGAGGCGACTTCCACGCCGGTGCCCATGCGCCTGGCCGGAATGGCGGCCATGATCGCTTCTTTTTGCTTGTCGTTCAGCTTGTCGGTCATGGCCGATTCGATAAAGCCCGGCGCCACGCAGTTCACAGTCACGCCGCGTGTCGCGATCTCCTGCGCCAGCGATTTCGACACGCCGATCATGCCAGCCTTTGAGGCGCAATAGTTCGCCTGGCCGGGATTGCCGGTTACACCGGACACGGACGTGATGTTGATGATGCGGCCGTTGCGGCGGCGCATCATCGGATGGGTCAGTTCGCGGGTGAGCCGGAACATGGCGGTCAGGTTGACCTCGAGGACCGCGTCCCAGTCCGCGTCCGACATGCGGACAAAAAGCCCGTCCTTGGTGATGCCGGCATTGTTGACCAGTATGTCGACGCCTTCGAGTTCGGCTTCCGCCTTTGCGCCCAGAGCCTTGACCTCGTCGCGGTTCGAGAGGTTCGCCGGAAACAGTTTTGTCCGCCCGCCAAGTTCGGCAGCCAACGCCTCGAGCTTTTCGACACGCGTGCCGTGCAGGCCGACGGTTGCGCCCTGCGCGTGCAGCGCCCGCGCCACGGCCTCGCCGATTCCACCGCTTGCTCCGGTGACGAGCGCCTTGCGGCCAGTCAGATCGAACATTGTTATCGATTCCCTTTCTGAGGACCGGCTTCGCATGGAAGCGGCCACTGGCGGCCCTGCGTGCCTCCAGACATTGTCGGGTAAAGCTTTGGACAAACCTCGAGCCGAACCGAAGGGCCTCGCTTAACCTTCCGGGTAGCGGTACGTCCACGCCGCTTCAACAGTTGAGAATTTTGCAAAAACGGGGCCCCGGTTCGTCGAGCTTCCGCTGCCACTTGGCGCATTCACCGAGCCGGTCCAAGGCCACATCCTTCACAATCGTGATCCGGCAAGCATTTGAATACGAGAGATAGAGTTACGGGAGGCACCTCGCATGGCTTCTACACCTTCTTGAACGCCAGAACTGCGTTCATGCCGCCCATGGCGAAGGCGTTGCTCAGTGCCACGCGCACCTTGCGCTCGCGCGCCACATTGGGCGTGACGTCGAGATCGCAATCGGGGTCTGGCTCGCGATAATTGGCGGTCGGCGGCACGACGCCCTCCTGCATCGCCATCACGCAGGCGATCATTTCAAGTGCGCTCGCCGCGCCGAGGCAATGCGCGTGCATGGACTTGGTGGACGAGACAGACATCGAATAGGCATAGTCTCCGAAGACGCGCTTGATCGCCGCCGTCTCGGTTCGGTCGTTGGCCTTGGTGCCGGTGCCGTGGGCGTTGAGGTAATCCACGTCCTCGGCATTCAGCCCGGCGTCGGCAAGGCAAGCGCGCATCGCGGCCTCCGGCCCCTCGATGGACGGCGCGACGATGTGGAAGGCATCACCGGAAAGGCCGATGCCTCCAATCTCGGCAAGCATTGTGGCACCGCGCGCCGCGGCATGCTCATAGCTTTCCAGCACGGCCATGCCCGCACCCTCACCTATCACCACTCCCTTCCTGTCGGCGGAGAAGGGCCGGCAAGTATCCGGAGCGAGGGCGCGCATTGCTTCCCATGCCTTCAGCTGACCGCATACGAGTGGCGCTTCGGCGCCTCCGGCAAGCATCACGTCGGCCCGGCCGAGCCTGATCTGATCCGCCGCCGAAGCGATCGCATGGTTGGCTGATGCGCATGCAGACGCGATGGCAAAGACCGGGCCGCGCAGGCCGAGGCTCATGCTGACCTGGCTGGCAGCGGCGCTCGGCAATCCCTTTGGTGCAGCATAGAGGCCAGTACGCTTCGCGCCGTCCAAATAGAGGGCGCGGTAGGTTTCTTCGACCGTTCCCCAGCCCCAGCCGCAGACGCCCACTGTCGCGCCGATGCGATACGGATTTCCCTCGTCGCAGGAAAGTCTGGCGTGTTGCACGGCTTCGCGCGCTGCAAGCACAGCGAGCAAGCTGAGGCGATCCATGGAGACGAGCTGGTTGCGGCCGATGTCGTGCTTGGGCAGCTCGTTGATCTCGGTACCGACAGTGCCCTTCATCTCATGAAGCTCGGAAGTGACCATCGGGCGGATGGCGGAGCGGCCTTCGCGCATCTCTTTCCAGATAGAGGCGGCGTTGTTGCCTAGGCCGCAAAGCCCGCCCATCCCAGTAATGACGACTCGCCTGTCCAATCAGACCTCCTTCGCGAGCAAACCGCGGACGGCTTCCACCATGTCGCCGACATCTTTGAGATTCGACCAGGCGTCGGCCGAGTTCATGTCGATCTTGATGTCGTAGGCCTGCTCCACATCCCAGAGGAGATCCGCCAAACCCAGCGAATCGACGCCGAGCGAGGTCAGTTCCGTGGCAGTCGTTATTTCGCCGATGGTGGACACACTTCCCTCGCCGCTTTCCAATTCGACGCGCTTCTTGATCGTGGCAATGATTTCCGTTGCAAGTTGATCAGCCATTCTGTTCCTTTCCATAGCAATGCCTTTTGACGTGGGTGCGGCGCCATACCTCTGCCAGTCACGTCGCGAAAATCGTCCCTGACCAGGCTTGTGCCACTCACCAACAACAGTCGGATTATAGAAACCGGATGAGTTCCGGTTGGTCTGAGGCGTTGGCATCCAACTGCAACTCATTTTCCCGGGGCAACTTCCATCGCACGTCTGAGCTCATGGAAAGATTTTCTCATTTCGGGCTCTTTTTCGCAGTCGTCACACGATAAGGGTAGCGGGTGATCAGGGCGTGTGAGGTGCTGTCGTCAATGCGAGATTCCGGAGGATTGATAAAATCGTTTGTTTCGATGAGACGCATCCACGCTGTGGATAGAGATACATTTCAATGATCCGGTAAGCCTCTGGTTCGGCAGATAATGCTACAGGAGGTATCCCGCATGGCCACTCCACGCAAAAGCTCGGCACGTCTCGAGCGCTGCTAGATGCTCAGCGCCTCACACTCGCTCTCTACGGTGCGACGAAGCGCGCTGGCGGTCGCGGAAGGCACAAAGGTTACCAATCCGCAGGGTGGATTCATCCTGTGGCTCGAGCTTCCGAACACCATCGATTCGCTCGACTCTTTCAGGGCTGCATCGCGGCGGCGGCATCGGCGGTATGGGCGGTATGGGTTTCTAAGGTCTGCGCCTCTCACCAATCTCAAAGGGCGGCAGCAATGCCGCCCCCTTTTTTGGAACGGAGCCGGTCGGAAAAGGTTTGGGGCTCGCGTGAAGTTGGAACCGAGGCCCGCCACCGCCGACACATTTGCGGAAAGCGAGACAACACGTCAGGAACGACCCCGGCTGCTGCGCTGATCAAGCAGAGAAAATTTGCAGGCCGCCATCGCAAGCAGGGCGCTGGTAATGAAAAATCTACCCTGAACATGTCTTAAAGCCGTGCGTGGGTAGCCATCGGTGTCGGGGAGCCAAGGTTTGGACAATGTTCGTGAATTGCTTCCCCTCGTGCCGACCGGGCTCCCCGCGATCTTCCTCATTGTGCTACACCGGCCGCGTGACCGCGTCAGTTTCCTAAGAGATGTTCTTGCGCGCGGCTCGAACATGCCGGTGAGTGTGGCAGTTGATAGAGGCCGCTACGGTATAGGCGCACTGCTATGTACCCAACCCGCAGAGCTGTCTGCGGCTGGTTCGGGCACTGGCGGTGGGGTTCCACGAGAACTGGCTCGAGGCGACCCGCTACCTCAACATGGATCATCTGCGCGAGCACAAGAAGGAGAACTTGAGAGCACTGGCCGCCTGAGACGCGGCCCGCCATGTCCGCCGCTCCGCTAAACACGGGGGCTGCGCGGCGGACACGCCAACGTCACCGCTGAATGCCACGCCATTTTTGCAGAACTTGACGCACACAACTTAGGAGAACCTGATCCACACCTGTCGCTCTGCTGTATGGGCCGATCACAAGGATCCCAACGGACCTTCTCTTCAACTCCGTGGCGGCCTACGCGAAATCTATCCGGCTATTACACCACGGATCGAGAGCGCTGGCGGCGATGGGTGAAAGCTTGCGGATTACGATCACCGAAAATGGTTCGGCTGAGCGCGGCATGCCATTCAATGCTGCTCACTTCAACTGGGTTGATTGACGTGATGGGCAAATGCCGGCGTCATTGCTGACGAGATCGTCAGACGAGTGACACAGTAAGACCCGAAGCAGGCACGTTGGAGGGAATCTTGGCCGTGGCGGTCTCTGCGGTGATCGGGTCGGGAGCCAGTCCGGCCCGACTGGTCTTTAGCCCGACCCAGTCTGCCAAGCTTCCAAAAACCTTTTCGACGTAGGAACTCAGGCCGACAGCCCAGCTTCCGGGGATTTTTATTTTAACGCGTTGCGCCGCGCGCGGACTACCACCTCGGTGTGTTGTGTGCAAACAGTGGCAGGTAACAAAATAAAGGAGCATATTCCATGACGACGGCAAATGAGATCGCAGAAAAGATTGCAGCCGACAACGGCCTGACGAAGATGCAGGCCAAGAGCATCGTCGACAACGTGTTCAAAGCGATCTCCGATGCGGCGGCGAGCGGTGCCGAGACGAGCCTGCCCGGTTTCGGCAAGTTCAAGGTGAAGGAAACGCCAGAACGCGAGGGCCGCAACCCGTCCACGGGCGCGACGATCAAGATCTCCGCCTCGAAGAAGCTGTCCTTCACGCCGGCTAAAGCCATCAAGGACGCGCTCAACGCCTGATCCTGTACCGGGATGGTGCCCTGATAGATAGGGTCCAGCCGTGGTACGCAGTGGGGATCAGGTGCAATGCAGACTTCCCGCCCTTCACGGCCGCCGCCGACAGCTTGCGGCCAGCTTGAAAGTTGGCCGCAGCGCGCCTTGGCGAGCGTGAGAAGATACGTATCCGTGACCTGTGTCGACGTCAGGATTTTCGCTGCATCGATGTCGCCGGAGCCGACCAGGCTCACATCGTCGGGCCAGAAGCTGTGCCCGTGCAATGCCCGCAACTTTGTGCGATCAGGACATTGACATCGAGCAGGAACGTCAAGGCAGTTCGTCTCGCAAGGCATTTACCGCGTCAAGCGTGACAGGAGGTGCATCCGGCCGAGGCGACAGGAGAGGAATCCCGTTGCGCCGCCGGCTTGAGGCCGGCGCGGCGAGCGCCGGGCGAGATTGGTGATGACCTCGCCAAGGCTGCGATCCTGCTGCCGGGCGATGGCCTCGGCCGCGACCAGGACGTCGTCATCGATAGCCTCATATCGCGCTAACCGTTAATGCGCCACCTGAACGGCGCTATTGACCGCTTGCCGTGCATCATGCCAACGACACGATTTACGGGCTTGCCGCTATTTCTACGCTTCCAACCTGAAGCGTGTCTGGCGTGTGGCGCCACCTCGTTGACGGGCAGCCCCAACACGTCGGCGACATATCCGAGCGCTAGCATATCACCCTCCATTCGATTGCATCTAATTTGAATCCGAACTTCGATATTTTCAAATTAAATGCCAATCCTGGTCTAAACGACTGCATTCTCCAGTTAACTGTCAAGAGATATATAATTGATCAAAGACATTTTCTGATTGAGTGAGTACATATTATATTATTGTATTAATAGTATGTAGCAAAGATATAAATCGTCATAATTATTTATGAATTGATTATTAAAAAGTATGCAAAGCAGGTAACCACTTTCTGATTCTTATCCTGACAATGGAATGGGACAACAGAAGCAGGCGCGATCTCATCTGCGTGGCATGAGACGATGGGCGAGAGATGATGACACTGAAGGAGCCGGGGGAGCTTACGGTGTCAATTTCTACGTCTGCGCCTATGTCTGATGACAGAGGTTTCCATGTTCTTGAGGCGGCTCCGAACCGGCTGGACCGACGATGACGTCGGCACCGTCGACATGATCCGGCAGACCGGCAAGTCCAAGAGCTGCATATGGGGTTGGCAGAGCGCCCCAATTCCTCAATGCGGGTAACAATCCGCTGCATTGCGGCCGGATCTCCGGAACGGATCGGCTCATCATCAGCGCCGTGCGGGAACGCGTTCCGCTTGGCAGCCTTGCGGGCCGTCGCCTCGTGCGCTTTCAGGTCGGCGCGGCGGGCGTCCGAAATCCTCATGCGCTTTTCATTGCGAGCCACGCGAAAGTGCTCGCGGTTCACTCCGCCTAAAAAATTCGCTCTAACGAGCAGCCCTGATCAGCCTCTCAGCAAGTCTTGTCTTTCGAGCGATGATTTCTGATCCTTCATAGGAAAGATGGCCGCTGTCCCGGTAGAGGAATTTGCCATCGATCTCGGTTCTGCATTTTGTGTCGTCGCAGAGAAAGTCGTGGTAAGAGACAACCTCTACGTCAGCTTTCACAGCCACATGGTTCAAGAGCTCAAGAGTGCGGGATCGCATCCGGCGGTAATCGGTGACATAAATTTCACAATCACTGTGCCGCCCGAGCATAAGATTTCCCCTCACCTTTCGCTCAAGGCAATCGCCGATATCGAAGCCTGCGACTGGCGGGGGAGCAACTACGACCACTCGCCTGCCCAAAGCGCGAACGGCGTCGACGAGGGACTTGATACCCTCAACGGCTCCATCTACCGAAGTTTCAACTTCCGTGAATGTCCCGTCACGCCTCTTAAGCAGCATGAAGTCTTTTGAATCAGGGGCGTCAAATGGGCTCGAAATGACAACGGTCCTTATCCCCGGCCGATTTTTCAGGATACCCAAAACACTGTCATTGAAGCGAATACAGTCCTCGGCGAAGGAGGGAGACGCTGCGCGCTTGGAGAAGGCAGCAACGCCGATGGCGGGGAAGCACCCGCTCATTGTGAGCTGAGCCAGGCCGGCCTCTCCGATCGTTTTGGCCAAGCCGGGAACCAGTGCCATGGCAAATGAATCGCCCCAAACCAGCAATTCGGGCCTGCCCGTCGTCTGACAGGCCTCGGGAATGCCCTGGGGAGGCGATCCAGATGTGAGATCACATGCCCTTCCCAGGCCGTAATTGATCGGTCGGCTCTCGGAAAAGCCAACCCTACTTTCGGCTGCGCCAATGTCGACTGACCGTGCGAAGCCGAGAAGAACCGTTGCGGCAACGAGTCCTGAGGCCATCCGTCCACGAGATGCGACGAATCCCTGCCGGAACGGCTTTTCCACGAGCCGGTGAAGAACTAAGCTGGCTACAACTGAGAAGGCAACTGCCGCATAGATCGCAAGCGCGGGAGGCTCTGCCAGCCAAGCAGCCCGCACATATACAAGCACCGGCCAATGGACCAGATAGAGCGAGTACGAGATATCCCCGATCCTTGCCATGCTTCGTACCGCCACATTATCCCTGCTGGGCGACAGCAGGAGGATCAGGGTTGCCAAGCAAACCAAAGCGGCATCCACGATCGGGTTCTGCGAACTAAGTCCAATGGGAATAAGGAGGATAAGCACGAGCGCCGGGAGGCGCAGCGCCGCAAACTTGGCCGCCACGCGAGCGCTTGCGGGAAGCAATGCCCCGAGCGAACCAATCGCTATTTCCCAAAAGCGGGTCGGCAAAAGATAAAATGCAGCGTATGGGTGACGAATGGCCACGTATAGACACAGTGCCAGGCTGGCAATCAGGAGCAAACTAACCGCTGTGAGCCGCCATCTCTTGGGAGCCAAGGCCAAGAAAGCAGGAAGCAGCAGATAACACTGTTCTTCGACAGCGAGCGACCAGAAATGCAGGAGAGGCTTCGTTTCGGCGGATTCGCCGAAATAGTCCGCCTGAGACCAGAGAACGATGTTGCCGGTGAATGTGAGCGCCCCGAGGACCTGACTTCGGAAGTCCCGCAGGCCCACATCCGACAGGAAAAAGGGTGCAGCGACCGTCGTGAGCGCAATGACCACATAGGCCGCGGGCAACAGGCGCTTCGCACGACGATAATAGAATTCCCAATAGCTGAACCGTGACTGCTCAAGCTGGGTCGCGATGAGGCCGGTGATCAGAAAGCCCGAAATTACGAAGAAAATATCAACGCCGAGATAACCAAACGGCGCGATTTGGGTATGATAAAGGACAACCAGCAGGACAGATAGACCCCGCAAGGCCTGGACATCGGCTCGAAAGTCTCGCGGCATAGAAGACCTGATGAAATTCCCGGTTTAATTGGATGAACTGAGGCCTCGCACCAACGATGTGAAAATGGTGCCCTTCTAGAATCATCCGCTGGATCGAATCCGGCCGATCTGCCGCACTCGCCCATAATATAACTAAGAAAGTTGCCGGCAGCAGGTGTCGGCGTACTTGCTTCGGTCAATTGCTGTTCTTCTAATGGAGCATGCCCGCTAATTCGTAAAATCGATTATTTGAATGCCATACATCAAGGCTGTGGATCTGTTGCACACGCTCTGACGGCATTCGGCGAGGTTGCCGACTGCTTGCCGTCACCGTAAGTTTTTGCCCTCCCACAAAACGTCGAGCCAAAGGCGCCCGCCACGCGCGTTCGCCATAAGGCTTCATCACGCTGCATCTGGCTTCCAGTTCGAATGCACGGCTTTGAAGTAGGCGCGGTAGTTGCGCGCCGCGACACTGGCGTCGCCGATCTGCCGTCGCGTACTGTCGATCCGCACGAGTGCGGTCTCGACTTCGGCGACCGCGTCCAGCACACCTGATTTGTAGGCGGCCACCGCCACCTTATATGCGGCTGCCGCGCTGCCCACTGCCGCCCGGCGCGAGCCACCGTCAAAAAGCGGGATCGAGACGGCCGGGCCGAAGGACCAGGGCAGAGAGGTTCCCATCAGCGATGAACTGTCGATCTTGACCGAGCCGCCGAGGCTGAGGCTCGGATAGAGATCGGCTTTTGCCGCGCCGATCTCGGCGAGCGATGCAGCGACCTCGAGTTCAAGGGCGTCGATGTCGGGGCGCTGCCGTAAGGCGTCGGCAGGCACGTCGGACAGCTTGAGGGTCCTTGGCGTGGGTAACCCGTGCTTGCCCATCGCCAGAATATCGCGGACGTGAGGCTCGTCACCGCCGATAAGGCGGGCGAGAGATTTGACGAGAACCTCGCACTCGGCACGCTGCGCGGTCCGTGTCGAGGCCGAGGTAGCAGCACTCGCCCGCCCTAGCGCAAGGTCGGCGCTCGACGTAAGGCCAGAGGTTGTGGCCATTTCCATTGCCCGGATCGTCTTGCGCTGCGAGGCGAGTTCGGTGGTATAAACTTGCTCCAGCTGCCGGCAGGCACGGTATTGCACATAATAGTCCGCCACCTCGGCCGCGAGCGAGACGCGCGCATCGTGCCAATCGGCGATCCGTTTGTGGACCCGAAGCCGCGCTGCCTCGCTCTTACGCCGTGTCTTGCCGAACAGATCGATTCCCCAAGAAGCGTCGAGGCTGCCGCTCACCGTCGTAACGGCAGCAACTTGGTTGGCTTTGTTGCCGCGGGCGAGCGATCCCGAGCCGCCAAGCCCCGGAAAAAGGCTCGCCTGCGTAGATGCCAGCGTGGCGCGCCCCCTCTCGATCTCTGCAACGGCGGACTCGAGACTGGGGCTTTCCGCCTGCGCAGATGCAATGAGGGCCGTCAGCGATGGATCGGAAAACGTGGACCACCAGGACACGAGATCGCCGGTCCGGCCGCCATGCGGAAAGGTCGCGTGCCAGGCATTCGCGATCTTCAAATCAGGTTCCTGAACGCTGGCGACGGTCGTGCAGCCTGACACGATCAGGCACGCTCCAAGACCGCCCATACCGACAATCCTGCGATAGGCCGCCTTCATCGCGGCCTTCGATTGGCAGGCATTACGGCCCGGCGCGAAACAGCCAGCAAGAAAGGCCATCATGGTAATGGCCATTAGTCGATGCATGTCTACCGCCTTGTTCCGGGCCGCCACCCAGCGGAAACATCTAGGTCTCCACCGGCAGCACCGCGTATGGCGATCGTTCTTCGCAATCGCTCCTGGTGTCGCGCTCACTGATGATCACAGTTGGGTTGTTTTCGCTGCCGGACCAGCGATCGGCATTTGCCCGATTGCGGCCGGCGAAGCCGAAGTCGGCATGGCTGGTCCAACCGCAGCCTTCAGGATCTGCCGGTCCAGGGCAAGCCCGTGACGGTGAAGCTCCTGCTGAGCCGCTGGCGATGTGCACATCAGAAATGTGAGCGACAAACGTTCACTGATCGACTCCCGACGGTTGCTTCCCCTTATGCGCGCAGGACGACGAGGGTCGTGGAGATTGTCGGCTTGCTCGGCCATAGCACGGGTGGACGTCCTGGCGAACGCCTCATGCAACGGCTCGGCATGCCGGTCAGTGACGACACCATCCTGCGGCAACTGAAGCGGGATGCCGCGGTTACTCACCGCGCCTCCGAGATTCGGGTGGTTGGCATCGATGACTGGAGCTGGCGGCGAGCGACGCGATACGGCACTATCATGGTTGATCTCGAGCGTCAGTCGGTCGTCGACATTCTCGATGATCGGAGTGTCGATAGCGCAGCCAGGTGGCTGCGGATCATCCCTCCGTCGAGGTCGTCAGCCGAGACCGCTGCGGCCTGTATACGCAGGCCGTCCGTGAAGGCGCACCGCAGGCTCACCAGGTGGCCGACCGGTTTCATCTGGTCCAGAATCTTCGTACGGCAATCGAGGAACAGATCAGCCTTAGTGGACGTGCTTCAGGAAGATCCATCCTGTCCGAGGACGCTATTGTCGACGCTGCGACACATCGCCGGCGCGCGCGTCTCGCGCATAGGCAGTCTCGCCAGGAGATATTCGAGATGCTCCACGCCTTACGCCAGGAGGGTCTATCCTACAGCGCGATCGCCCGACGGACCGGCTATGAGCGTCGCAGCGTAGCGAAGTGGCTCAAGTTCAAGGCTCCGCCAGATAGGCGGCGAGCAGCATTGAACCCCACATCACCATGGTACTTTGAAACGTTCCTTGCCCAATGCTGGAAGGAAGGGACCGCTGCGGACGGCATCTTTTTTCTGATTGAGTGAGAGACAACTCCATATCGTCTCAATAATTTGAAACAAAGATATAAACTGTCAATTTATGGACGGATTATTTCAAACGCATGAAAAGCAAGTAACCCTTTCTGATTCTGATCCTGACAATGGAATGCGACAACAGAAGCAGGCGCGATCTCATCTGCGTGACATGACACGATAGGCGAGAGATGATGACACTGAAGGAGCCGGGGGAGCTTACGGTGTCAATTTCTCTCTCTGCGCCAATGTCTGATGACAGAAGTCTCCATGTTCTTGAGGTGGCTCCGAACCGGCTGGATCGACGATGGACGTCGGCACCGTCGACATGATCCGGCAGACCGGCAAGTCCAAGAGCTGGATATGGCGTTGGCAGAGCGCTTCGCCGCCGAAGGCTTCAAGGGCTGTTGCGACAAGACGCGGCCCTCGCGTATTGCGGCTCTCGGGCCCGAAGCCCTGCCGAGCGCGGTTCTGATACGCCGTGAGAGGAATTGGATGATGGGCCAGAATTGTGAAATATATTGCGGCATTATGTAATTTTTGAAATCTCAGCAACAAATAAAGTTAACATTCTTTTCACTTGAATTTTGGGGCTTGTTATTCAATTAAATAGGGCGCCCGAACCCAGCAAGATCAAGCGGGTTAGTCGAAATCCAATTTTTCTGGTGCTTGTTGAGGGATGAGACGCTACGCATTTGCGCGAAGCTGCAACTGATTTTGTAGCTGTATTACATAATGGTTCTTTATGGAGTTGTTTGCATGCGCGTAGAAAACGATCATTGCGATGTGATCGGCGTGTCGGTCGCTCCCACGCAACTTAATAGTCTGTCTGCTGCGATTCTGCAGCAGGGGGGATGGCGCGAGTGTCGCTGCCAGGCAATGTGGTGACCTGGGCGGCAGGCCGTCACCAGACGCTCAGGCGGATGTTTTCCGACCAGCGTTTCAACAGGGACTGGCGACAGTGGCGGGCGCTGCAGGACGGCGAGATTCCCGAGGATCATCCGCTGATCGGGATGTGCAAAGTGGACAACATGGTCACGGCGCATGGCGCCGATCACCGGCGCTTGCGCGGCCTGCTGTCCAGGAGCTTCGCGCCCAGTCGTATCGCCTTGCTGGCGCCACGGATCGAACAATGCGTCGATCGACTCCTGGCCGAGATGGCGCAGCGCGGCGGCAGTGCCGATCTGATGTGCGAGTTCGCCGTTCCGCTGCCCACCAACGTGATCGCCGAACTGTTCGGTTTGCCGGACGAACAGCGCGAGGAGATCGTCGCGCTCACCTACAGCCGGGCCAACACCTCCGCCACAGCCGCAGAGGTGCGACAGACGCGGCAGCGCATCCCGGAGTTCTTCCGTCGCCTGATCGCGCTTAAGCGAGGCCAGCTCGGCGACGATCTGGCTTCGGCCCTGATCGTCGCGCGCGACAACGGCGAGCTCGTTTCCGACAGCGAGCTCATCGACATGCTGTTCATGGTGCTCTCTGCGGGCTTCGTGACCACCACCGGCGTCATCGGCAATGGCGTGCTGGCATTGCTGACGCATCCGCAGCAACTGCACCTGGTGCGCAGCGGCCAAGTTCCGTGGTCACAGGCGATCGAGGAGATCCTGCGCTGGGGCAGCGCAGTGGCCAATCTGCCGTTCCGCTATGCCACCCAGGACGTGGAGATCGACGGATGCATGGTCCGCCGCGGCGACGCCGTCCTGATGGCGTTCCATGCGGCGAACCGGGACGAAAAGGCCTTCGGTCCCGGCGCCGACAGGTTCGATGTCACCAGGCGGCACAACCCGCACCTGTCGTTCGGCGAGGGGCCGCATTCCTGCCTGGGCGCTGAGCTGGCGCGTCTGGAATTGCGCTGCGCCTTCCCCGCGCTGTTCGGGCGGCTGGAGGATCTGGCGCTGAGCATCGCCGCGGAGGACGTCGTCTACATGCCGTCTTACGTCATTCGCTGCCCGCAGCGCCTGCCGGTCACCTTCCGCCCGACCATCGCTTAGAGAGTGAAGTGCCACCATGTCCGAACAACCCTTGCCGACGCTGCCGATGTGGCGCGTCGATCACATCGAGCCCTCGCCCGAGATGTTGGCGCTATGCGCCAATGGTCCGATCCACCGCGTGCGGTTCCCGTCCGGGCACGAAGGCTGGTGGGTGACAGGCTACGACGAGGCCAAGGCGGTGCTGTCCGACGCGGCATTCCGGCCCGCGGGAATGCCGCCGGCGGCATTCACCCCGGATTCGGTGATTCTCGGTTCGCCGGGGTGGCTGGTCTCGCACGAGGGGGGCGAGCATGCCCGGTTACGCACGATCGTGGCGCCAGCCTTCAGCAACCGCAGGGTGAAGCTGCTCGCGCAGCAGGTCGAGGCGATCGCCGCGCAGTTGTTCGAGACGCTGGCGGCCCAGCCCCAGCCCGCCGACCTGCGGCGCCACCTTTCCTTTCCGCTTCCAGCCATGGTCATCAGCGCGCTGATGGGCGTGCTCTACGAGGATCACGCCTTTTTCGCCGGGCTGTCCGACGAGGTGATGACGCACCAGCATGAAAGCGGCCCGCGCACCGCGTCGCGCCTGGCCTGGGAAGAACTGCGCGCCTACATTCGCGGCAAGATGCGGGCCAAGCGCCAGGATCCGGGCGACAACCTGCTGACGGATCTGCTCGCAGCGGTCGACCAAGGCAAGGCAACCGAGGAAGAGGCGATCGGCCTGGCGGCGGGCATACTGGTGGCGGGGCACGAGAGCACTGTCGCGCAGATCGAATTCGGCCTGCTGGCCATGTTCCGCCATCCGCAACAGCGCGAACGCCTGGTCGGCGAACCGTCCCTAGTGGACAAGGCGGTGGAGGAAATCCTGCGCATGTACCCGCCGGGCGCGGGCTGGGACGGCATCATGCGCTATCCGAGGACCGACGTGACCATCGCGGGCGTACATATTCCCGCGGAGAGCAAGGTGCTGGTCGGCCTGCCGGCGACGTCGTTCGATCCGCGCCATTTCGACGACCCGGAAATCTTCGACATCGGACGCGACGAAAACCCGCACCTGGCGTTCTCCTACGGGCCGCATAACTGTATCGGCGCGGCGCTGGCCAGGCTGGAACTCAAGGTGGTGTTCGGTTCGATCTTCCAGCGCTTTCCCGCGCTACGCCTAGCCGTGTCGCCCGAAGAACTGAAGTTGCGCAAGGAGATCATCACTGGCGGGTTCGAGGAGCTCCCGGTGCTCTGGTGACGCGCGGACGCCGCCGGGATCGGGATCTTCTCCGCAATTTGCCGGCGCGCCTGGGTGCGCACCGGTCAGATCAGCCAGCCAACAGGTAACCAGGATGGACGTGCAAGAAACCAAAGCAGCATGCCGGGACGCCTTCGCCGAACTGGCGTCGCCAGCGTGCATCCACGACCCGTATCCGTTCATGCGGTGGTTGCGCGAGCACGATCCGGTGCATCGCGCTGCGTCGGGCCTCTTTCTGTTGAGCCGCCACGTCGACATTTACTGGGCGCTGAAGGCGACGGGCGATGCGTTTCGGGGACCGGCGCCGGGCGAACTGGCGCGCTATTTCCCGCGTGCGGCGACCAGCCTGTCGCTCAATCTGCTGGCGTCCACGCTAGCGATGAAGGACCCCCCGACGCATACGCGTCTGCGCCGGCTGATCTCGCGCGATTTCACCATGCGCCAGATGGACGACCTGCGGCCGAGCATCGCGCGCATCGCCGCAGCGCGCCTGGACGGCATGGCGCCCGCGCTGGAGCGCGGGGAGGCGGTGGACCTGCATCGGGAATTCGCGCTGGCCTTGCCCATGCTGGTCTTCGCCGAACTGTTCGGCATGCCCCAGGATGACATGTTCGGGCTCGCCGCCGGCATCGGCCCCATTCTGGAAGGCCTGAGCCCGCACGCCAGCGATCCCCAGCTCGCCGCGGCGGACGCGGCCAGCGACAAGGTGCAGGCCTACTTCGGCGACCTCATACAGCGCAAGCGCACCGACCCCCACCACGATATCGTGTCGATGCTGGTCGGCGCACACGACGACGATGCCGACACGCTGTCGGATGCGGAGTTGATCAGCATGTTGTGGGGCATGCTGCTGGGCGGCTTCGCCACCACTGCTGCGACCATCGACCATGCGGTCCTGGCGATGCTGGCGTATCCCGAACAGCGGCACTGGCTGCAGGGAGACGCCGTGGGGGTGAAGGCATTCGTGGAAGAAGTCCTGCGCTGCGACGCGCCCGCCATGTTCAGCTCCATTCCGCGGATCGCCCAGCGCGACATCGAACTGGGCGGCGTGGTGATTCCGAAGAACGCGGACGTGCGCGTGCTGATCGCGGCAGGCAATCGCGACCCGGATGCCTTCGCCGATCCCGACCGCTTCGAACCCGCGCGGTTCTATGGCACCAGTCCTGGCATGTCGAGCGACGGGAAGATCATGCTGAGCTTCGGTCACGGCATCCACTTCTGCCTCGGTGCGCAACTGGCCCGGGTGCAGTTGGCCGAGAGCCTGCCGCGGATCGAGGCGCGCTTCCCCACGCTGGCATTGGCCGAGCAGCCGACCCGGGAGCCCTCCGCGTTCCTTAGGACGTTCCGCGCGCTGCCGGTGCGGCTGCATGCGCAGGGGGGCTGAGATGCGCGTCGTGGTCGACCAGGATCTGTGCGGAACCACCGGGCAGTGCGTGCTGACGCTGCCGGGGACCTTTCGCCAGCGCGAACCGGACGGCGTGGCTGAAGTGTGCATGGTGACGGTCCCGCAGGCGCTGCACGCCGCCGTGCGGCTCGCGGCCAGCCAGTGCCCGGTCGCCGCCATTCGGGTCATCGAAAGCGACTCTGGCGATGGCGAGCGCGCCAGCGCCAACCCTGCGCCTTCTCCGGCGGAGGCCTATCGGCATGCCGCGAAAGACCAACGGGATCCAGGAGGACACGATGGGACGGTTTGAAGGCAAGGTGGCCGTGGTGACCGGCGCCGGCGCCGGCATCGGCAAGGCGTGCGCCCTCGCCCTCGCGCGCGAGGGCGGCAGAGTCGTGGTGGCCGACATTGATGGCTCGGCGGCCATCGCCTGCACCGCGCAGATCGCGGCCGAAGCCGGCCACGCGCTGGCCCTGGCCATGGACATTGCCGATGCGCAGGCGGTGGCAGCGCTGTTCGAGACGGCGGAGCGGCACTTCGGTGGGGTCGACCTGCTGGTGAACAACGCGAGCGCCATGCATCTGACCCCGCGCGACCACGCGATCCTCGACCTGGACCTGGCGGTCTGGGATCAGATCATGGCGACCAATCTGCGCGGCACGCTGCTCTGCTGCCGGCAGGCCATCCCACGGATGATCGCCCGCGGCGGTGGCGCCATCGTCAACATGTCGTCGTGCCAGGGGCTCAGCGGTGACACCGCGCAGACGTCCTACGCCGCGTCGAAGGCGGCGATGAACATGCTGTCGGCCTCGCTCGCCACCCAGTACGGTCACGCGCAGATCCGCTGCAACGCGGTTGCGCCGGGTCTCATCATGACCGAGCGTCTCCTCGCCAAGCTGGACGAGTGCATGCAACGGCATCTGCGCCGGCACCAGCTCCTGCCGCGCGTCGGCCGCCCCGAGGACGTGGCCGCGCTGGTGGCTTTCCTGCTCTCCGACGATGCTGCGTTCATCACTGGCCAGGTCGTGTGCATCGACGGCGGCATGCTGGCGCATGTGCCGACATACGCCGACGGTGGCAACAGCCGCGCCGCGCGGCCTGCCGGCGACATCGCCGAAGCGGCCGCGGCGCCGCGCTGCTGATGGACATGCTGCTCAACCCGCTGGACCGTCGGCACCGGCTGCGGTACGACATCCCGGTCGTGCCCGGCGCTTTCCCCCTCGTCGGGCATCTTCCCGCCATCGTCTGCGACCTGCCGCGCCTGCTGCGGCGCGCGGAACGGACGCTGGGCAGCCACTTCTGGCTGGATTTCGGCCCTGCCGGCCACCTGATGACCTGCACGGATCTGGATGCGTTCGCACTGCTCCGGCACAAGGACGTGTCCTCGGCGCTGATGGAAGAGATCGCGCCCGAATTGCTTCGCGGAACGTTGGTCGCCCAGGACGGCGGCGCGCACCGGCAGGCGCGTGATGCGATCAAGGCGGCGTTCCTGCCCAAGGGGCTGACCCAGGCCGGCATCGGCGACCTGTTCGCGCCCATCATCCTGGCGCGGGTGCAGGCGTGGCGCGACCGCGGCGACGTAACCATCCTGCGCGAAACCGGCGATCTGACGCTCAAGCTCATCTTCAGCCTCATGGGAATCCCCGCGAACGACCTGCCGGGATGGCATCGCAAGTACCGGCAACTGCTGCAGTTGATCGTCGCGCCCCCGATCGACCTGCCCGGACTGCCCTTGCGGCGCGGCCGCGCAGCCCGCGACTGGATCGACGCGCAGTTGCGCCAGTTCGTCCGGGACGCGCGCGCGCATGCCGCGCGAACCGGGTTGATCAACGACATGGTGAGCGCCTTCGATCGCAGCGATGATGCGCTCTCCGATGACGTCCTGGTCGCCAATATCCGCTTGCTGCTGCTTGGCGGTCACGACACCACCGCCTCGACGATGGCCTGGATGGTGATCGAGCTGGCGCGGCAGCCTGTGCTGTGGGACGCCCTGGTCGAGGAGGCGCAACGCGTGGGCGCGGTGCCGACCCGGCACGCGGACCTGGCGCAGTGTCCGGTCGCCGAGGCGCTGTTCCGCGAAACGCTACGCGTGCATCCGGCGACCACGGTCCTGCCCCGTCGCGCGCTGCAGGAATTGCAGCTCGGCCAACGGCGCATTCCCGCGGGCACCCATCTGTGCATCCCGCTGCTGCATTTCTCGACCTCGGCGCTGCTGCACGAGGCGCCTGATCAGTTCCGCCTGGCGCGGTGGCTGCAACGCACGGAGCCGATCCGGCCGGTGGACATGCTGCAGTTCGGTACCGGCCCACACGTCTGCATCGGCTACCACCTGGTATGGCTGGAACTGGTGCAGTTCTCCGTCGCCTTGGCGCTGACCATGCACAAGGCTGGGGTGCGGCCGCGGTTGCTGAGCGGCGTCGAAAAGGGCCGGCGCTATTACCCGACCGCACATCCTTCCATGACAATCCGCATCGGATTCTCATGAGCTGGAATCGCACGCCCCGTGTGGCGAGGCAGCGGCGCCGGCGACGCCCGGCATTGCTGCCTCGGCGCGCGCGCTCGGTGCGACACCGGCAACACCGCGGCGGCTCGGCGCTCGCCGTGGCCGTGTCAGGTACAAGGACATGAACAACATGCAGACCGGTTCCACGCTACACGACGACCGAACTGGCGTTTCCGCGCTCGGCGGATTGGGCGCGCAGGCGCGCGGCGCGTCCGGCAGGCTGCTGCCGGAGATCTGGATGCAGGACGGTGCAAAGCGGGTCGATCAGGCGCTGGCGCGTCTTCTCTGCGCCGAAGACGACGGTGAGACCGAGCTGATGACGGCGATGCGCTATGCCACCTTGCATGGCGGAAAGCGCACCCGCGCCTTGCTCTGTCTGGCTGCCGGCGCACTGGCCGACACGCCGGCGCACATGCTCGACGACGTCGGCGCCGCCATCGAGATGATGCACGCCTGTACCCTGGTCCACGACGACCTGCCCGCGATGGACGACGACGTGCTTCGCCGCGGCCTTCCGACCGTGCACGTCAAGTTCGGCGAAGCCACTGCGATCCTGGTCGGCGATGCGTTGCAGGCGCACGCCTTCCTGACCCTGGCGAGCCTGGATGCGCCGGGCCACAACCGTATCGCGCTCGTGCGCGAACTGGCGCAGGCGGTGTCCGCCGAGGGTGCCGCAGGCGGGCAGGCCATGGATCTGTCGCTGGTCGGAAAGCACGTCGAGCTGGACAGGATCGTGGCGATGCACCGGATGAAGAGCGGAGCGCTAGTGCGCGCGTCCGTTCGCATGGGTGCGCTAGGCGCCATCTCGGAGGATGCCGCGCACGCTGCGCTGTACTGTGCGCTCGATCGCTACAGCGCCTGTTTCGGCTTGGCGTTGCAGGTAGTCGACGACATTCTCGACGCGACAGCGGATACCGCGACGCTGGGCAAGACCCCCGGCAAGGACGCGGCGGCGCAGAAGCCGACCTGCGCGTCGATCATGGGGCTGCAGGCAGCGCGCCAGTTCGCGCTGGATCTGTTGCGCGACGCCGGGGAGGCCATCGCCCCGCTGGGGCCGCGTGCGGAACGATTGGCGCAGATGCTGCAGCGGGGCAACGCGTATCTGTTCAAGCACGCGCCCTGCGCATGAGCGCGCGCGTCCGCATGGAGCCGCCCCTGTGCCGCTGCGATCGGCTGGCGGCAGCGGCGCATGCTGCACTGTGTCCGAGTCAGCGGCGCCGATCGCAGCGGTTGCCAAGCACGGCCGCGGCGCACGCGTCGGACCGGCGCCAGCATCGGGGCGCGTCGCCGCGCCGGAGCAGGGCGACCGTCCGGCGCTGCCCGTGCGCCGGGCCGCGACGGGCCTGCGGCGACGTGCCCGGCGTCTGCCCGATCCTGGTTCTCGCCAACCTTCTGCAGAAGGAACATCCCGCTTGAACGCGCTGTCCGAACAGATCCTTTCCGAATTGCGCCACCTGCTGAGCGAGATGAGCGACGGTGGCAGCGTCGGTCCGTCCGTCTACGACACGGCGCGAGCTCTGCAGTTCCACGGCAACGTCACCGGTCGGCAGGACGCATACGCGTGGCTCATCGCGCAGCAACAGGCCGATGGCGGATGGGGAAGCGCGGACTTCCCGCTGTTCCGCCATGCGCCCACGTGGGCGGCGTTGCTGGCATTGCAGCGTGCCGATCCTCTTCCCGGCGCTGCCGACGCAGTCCAGGCTGCAACCCGGTTCCTCGAGCGCCAGCCCGATCCCTACGCGCATGCGGTGCCGGAAGACGCGCCGATCGGCGCGGAGCTGATCCTGCCGCAGTTGTGCGGTGAGGCCGCATCCTTCATGGGCGGCGCGGCGTTTCCGCGCCACCCGGCGCTGTTGCCATTGCGGCAAGCGTGCCTGGTCAAGCTGGGGGCGGCGGCGACGTTGCCGAGCGGCCATCCGTTGCTGCACTCCTGGGAAGCTTGGGGGACGTCGCCGACCACCGCATGCCCGGATGACGACGGCAGCATCGGCATCAGTCCGGCGGCCACCGCCGCGTGGCGTGCGCACGCCGTGACACAGGGGAGCATGCCGCAGGTCGGGCGCGCCGACGCGTATCTGCAGGCGGCATCGCGGGCGACGCGCAGCGGCATCGAAGGTGTCGTGCCCAACGTCTGGCCGATCAATGTGTTCGAGCCATGCTGGTCGCTGTACACCCTGCATCTGGCCGGGCTGTTCGCGCATCCCGCGCTCGCCGAGGCGGTGCGCGTGATCGTCGCGCAGCTCGACGCCCGCCTGGGCGTGCGCGGTCTGGGCCCGGCCTTGCACTTCGCGGCCGATGCGGACGACACCGCCGTTGCGTTGTGCGTCCTGCGCCTTGCAGGCCGCGACCCGGCGGTCGATGCGTTGCGCCATTTCGAAATCGGCGAGCTGTTCGTCACCTTCCCCGGCGAGCGCAATGCCTCGGTGTCGACCAACATCCATGCCCTGCATGCGTTGCGACTGTTGGGAAAGCCCGCCGCCGGGACCAGCGCCTACGTCGAGGCCAATCGCAACCCGCACGGTCTATGGGACAACGAGAAATGGCACGTTTCGTGGCTGTATCCCACCGCGCATGCGGTCGCTGCGCTGGCGCAAGGCAACCCCCAGTGGCGCGACGAGCGCGCGCTGGCGGCGCTGCTGCAGGCGCAACGCGACGGCGGCGGCTGGGGCACCGGTCGCGCGTCCACATTCGAGGAAACCGCCTATGCGCTGTTCGCGTTGCACGTGATGGACGGGAGCGAAGAGCCGACAGGGCGCCGGCGCATCGCGCAGGCGGTGGCGCGTGCGCTGGAGTGGATGCTCGCCCGCCATTCGGCGCATGCACTGCCGCAGACGCCGCTGTGGATCGGCAAGGAACTGTATTGCCCCACCCGGGTCGTGCGCGTGGCCGAACTTGCCGGGTTGTTGCTGGCGCTTCGTTGGGGGCGGCGCGTCCTGGCCGAGGGACCAGGAGCGACGCCATGATCCAGACCGAACGCGCGCTGCAGCAGGTGCTGGAGTGGGGGCGTTCCCTGACCGGGTTCGCCGACGAGCATGCCGTGGAAGCGGTCAGGGGCGGCCAGTACATCCTGCAGCGTATCCAACCGAGCCTGCGCGACACCAGCGCCCGCACCGGCCGCGATCCGCAGGACGAAACGCTGATCGTGGCGTTCTATCGCGAACTGGCGCTGCTGTTCTGGCTCGACGATTGCAACGACCTTGGCCTGATCGCGCCGGAGCAGCTCGCCGCGGTGGAGCAGGCGCTGGGGCGGGGCGTACCGTGCGTGCTCCCCGGATTCGAGGGCTGCGCTGTGCTGCGCGCTTCGTTGGCCGCGCTCGCCTACGATCGTCGCGACTATGCTCAGCTTCTCGACGATACCCAGTGCTACTGCGCGGCGCTGCACGCCGGACCCGCGCAGGCGGCAGGGGCGGAACGCTGGTCCTACGCCGAGTACCTGCACAACGGCATCGATTCGATCGCCTACGCGAACGTGTTCTGTTGCCTGTCGTTGCTGTGGGGGCTGGACATGGCGACCTTGCGCGCGCGTCCGGCGTTTCGCCAGGTCCTGCGGCTCATCTCCGCGATAGGGCGCCTGCAGAACGATCTGCATGGACGCGACAAGGACAGGTCGGCCGGCGAGGCCGACAACGCGGCGATCCTGCTGCTGCAGCGCTATCCGGCTATGCCTGTGGTGGAGTTCCTCAACGACGAGCTGGCCGGCCATACGCGCATGCTGCACCGGGTGATGGCGCAAGAACGCTTTCCCGCGCCGTGGGGACGGTTGATTGAGGCCATGGCGGCCATCCGCGCGCAGTACTACCAGACCTCGACCAGCCGCTACCACAGCGACGCTGCGGGGGAGGCCAGCGTGCGCCGGCCTGAACGCGCGGGAGACGGCGGCGTGCGCGCGCTGCCGTCGGTCCGATCCGACGCAACGCCGTCGCCCGATGGGACGATGGAGCGAGCATGAGCGACACCGCCCTGAGCCGGCGCAAGGACGACCATCTGGACATCGTGCTGGATCGGCGAACGGCGCCGGCCACGGTCGCCGGCTGGGAGTACATCCGTTTCGAACACTGCGCATTGCCCGAGTTGGACTTGACGCAGATCGACCTGCGCGCCTCGCTGCTGGGCAAGACCATGCGCGCGCCGCTGCTGATCAGCTCCATGACCGGCGGCATGCCACGCGCCGAGGCCGTCAACCGGCATCTGAGCGAAGCAGCGCAAGCCTTGGGGATCGCCATGTGCGTCGGTTCGCAGCGCGTGAGCCTGCAATCCCGCAACTTCCAGGGGCTGACGCGCGCGCTGCGCCGCCTGGCCCCAGACATTCCCTTGCTGGCCAATATCGGCGCCGCGCAACTGCGCGAGGCCGACGGCCTGGACCTGGCGCGCCGGGCGGTGGATGCGCTGGAGGCCGATGGACTCATCGTCCATCTCAATCCGCTGCAGGAAGCGGTACAGCCGGAGGGCGACCGCGACTGGCGCGGCGTCCTGGCGCAGATCGCTCGCGCCGCGCGCAGCGTGGGCGTGCCGATCGTGGCCAAGGAAGTGGGGGCGGGCCTGTCCGCCTCGGTGGCCTGTGCGCTCGTCGAGGCGGGCGTGGCGGTGATCGATGTCGCCGGCGCCGGCGGCACCAGTTGGGCCGCGGTGGAGGGCGAGCGCGCCCGCGATGCCGCCGACCGTGCAGTGGCGATGGCGTTCGCCGATTGGGGGATTCCGACCCCGGCCAGCGTGCAGGCGGTACGTCGGGCGCTGCCAACGGTGAAGCTGATCGCGTCGGGCGGGATCCGCGACGGCGTCGACGTGGCCAAGGCCATCCACCTGGGCGCGGACATCGCCGGGCAGGCGGCCGGCGTGCTGCGCGCGGCGACGGTGTCCACCGAGGCGGTTGTCGCACATTTCGAGATCGTCATCCGCCAGTTGGCCGTCGCCTGCTTCTGCACCGGCTCGGCTGATCTGGCGGCGCTGCGTCAGGCGCGATTGTTGCCCTCGGCGCATCTGCCCGCCGGTTGATGCCGGCGTCGCCCGCACGTGGCGGCGGGCGCCTAGCACGCTGCTGAAATACCTACGCCAAACATAGACTACTGATCCACCTTGGCGAAGCGGTTCGATGCGCGGGAGCGATGTGTTCATGGAGCAGCTGTTCACGATGAAGCGGTTGGAGGATTTCGTTCCAGCCGATCATCCACTGCGCCCGATCCGGCTGATTTGTCGAAATCCTATTCTCTCTTGAGCCGGTGTCGTAGAAAGCGACCCATACCTAACAGTGCATGTACATTTAACAGAAGCGCTGTTAAATAGGGGCATGGTGTTAGAAAGAATTCCTGCCGCGCGGTTAGAAGCGCTCGCTCAGGCGGCGGAAGCGTATGTCCAGCACGCCTTCGGGCGGCGGTTCGAACTCACGCCGATAGCGCCTACAAACGTCCCACACTTCGTGCTTGACCGCTACATGTTGTGGGAAGGGTTGCTGGACGGTCGCACTCTGGTTGTCATGGCGATTTGCGAACCCCGGCAAGGCGCCACAACGGATTACCTCAAGCATCGTGATCTTGTCCGTCGCCAACTTGGCGTCGATCTCATTCTGCTGCTGCTTGACCATGTGCCGAACGCCGTCCGGCGCCAGATGGTGGAGCGGCAGATCGGCTTCATCGCGCCGGGTGCGCAGCTTTATGTCCCGGAAGCATTGCTCGACCTGCGCGAGCGAGCGCGGACGACCGCGATCGCCCCCGCAGACCAGATCAGCCCTACTACGCAATTGGTGCTCCTCGCGGTCCTGCAGGGTATCGCCCTTGAGGAGGAACACCTCACCGACCTTGCCGAGCGACTCCATGTGTCGATCATGAGCATAAGCCGAACACTTGATGAGCTTGAGGCACTCCAACTTGCAAAGGCTCGCCATGTCGGCCGACAACGCCGTCTGCACATGCTTCTGGGTGGTCACGAACTATGGGAGGCAATCCAAGAGCGGTTGCAATCCCCAGTGCGCAAGGTTCGCCTTGTTAGTGGCCGGGTCGAAAACCAAATCGCACCGCTCGCTGGCGAGAGCGCGCTTGCCCGCTACACCATGTTGGCGGCGCCAAGGGTCCAGACGCGCGCCATTCTGTCGATGCATTGGAAGCGCCTCAAGGAGAGGCTCGCACTCAGCCCAGCCACGGCGTTCGATGACGACCGGTTAGAGATTCAGACCTGGACCTACGACCCGCAGATCCTCGCGCGGGATGCTGTCATAGATCGGCTCTCGCTGTATCTCAGTGTTCGGGGGAGCACGGACGAACGCGTCGCGCAAGCGGCGGAAGAACTATTGGAGAGGTTTGAATGGTGATCGGGGTGGACCGCTTCCGCGCTCATTTCGCGGGCCATGAACATCAATATGTGCTGATCGGTGGTGCCGCCTGCGAGCTTATCATGAACGAGGTCGGCCTGGACTTCCGCGCCACCAAGGATCTCGACATCGTGCTGATCGTCGAGGCGCTGGACGCTGCCTTCGCGGAGCGCTTCTGGGCCTTTGTCGAGCACGGTGGGTACGAGATCAGAGAGCGAAGCCAGGGGGAGAAAGTCCTCTACCGCTTCCAGAAGCCGAAGACCGAAGATTTCCCTGCCATGCTCGAGCTGTTCTCGCGGTCGCCCGAAGGGCTGACGCTTGCCGAGGACTCGCATCTTACGCCGCTTCCTATCGACGAAGCGGCCGCGAGTCTGTCGGCGATCCTGCTCGACGAGGACTATTACGCCTTTCTCAAGTCGATGGTGCGCGATGCCGGCGGCATCCCGGTGCTCAACGAGGCAGCGATCATCCCGTTCAAGGCCCGCGCGTGGCTCGACCTTAGCTGGGAGCGCGATGCGGGCGGCAAGGTTGACGAAAAGAACATCAAAAAACATCGCAACGACGTGGCACGGCTGCTGCAAGTCTTAAGCCCCGAAGCCAGCTATCCGCTGCCCGAGACCGTTGCAAAAGACATGCGGGCGTTCGTCGAGCTGGCGACAGCGGAGGTCGATTATAACCCCGAGCAGTTTAAGGTGAATATGACGCGAGAGGATGTTGCAGACCGGATCCGTGCCGCCTACCAGCTCTGATGGCATCCCGCGGTCATCTCCGTCTATCTCTTCAGAGCTAGAAAATCCCGGATGTTAGCGAATGTATCTGGATCGTAGATTGCAGCCCTTAGATGCTCCCGTAGCGACTGATCATCCCGGAACAACTTCACCATGTCGCGAATGAGAAATTCAGCCAATTTTCCAGTCCTACCGCTGATTTGTCGGGCACTTTAGCAGAAGCGCCGTCGTTCGGCCCCAGCCGTCACCTCCTCACCCAAGCGTTAGAAGCTTTTTCCGAGCTCCGCGGTAGCAAGAGTCTCCGTGATCGGGCTTATGGGATCGAACTCCTCCTGCTCGTGCACGAGACCACTCGTGGTGAGGAGGTCCGCCAAGCCCGCGATCGCGCTTGCGAGCATGTCGCCGACAGGACCGGCCACACCCGGTGCGGGTCTCCCGAAGCGGCGGAGCAGTTCGACGTTCATCATATGGGCGCGCAGCGGAATGTCGACACCGGCAAGATGTCTTTCGAGGTGCCGGAAGATTCGGACCCCTCCGGCGTCCATATCTCCCCAGTGAAACGTCGGCACCTGCGCTTGGGCCGCCAGCCTTGTGACCGTCGCGAGCGTCGGTCGCGAAGGGAAGCCACCGGAATAGATGACGAGGGCCCGTTCGGACCGTGCGACCTCCCGAATGTGCCGGACGAATGACGCGAAGTTCTCGATCGTCAGGACGTAGTCGGGCTTCGTCAGGAGACTGATCCCGCCGGCGCAGTCGGTAGGTATTCCGACATAGGGCATCGCCGGAAAGGACCGCCCGTCCAGCGATACGTCACCGTGCAGCAGGATTGGTTGCGGCAACCGCCTGATACCGGCGCTGGCAAGCAGTTCCTCCGGATCGAGGCGAGTCTGCTCCTCCATGCCCACGAAGATCTTCGCCATTGCTGCGGCGACTTGCCGAACATTCTTCTCCAGCGCTTTACTGTCGCCGACCGTCAACCGCGAGAACGTCCGGAAGTCCTGCTCCCCCTGCGGATCGCCCGACATGCGACCGCGTGCTGCGATGGCGAGGCCGATCACGTTTGCAAGCGTTCGCCCGTCTCCATTCCGAATTCCGATGTGGGAAACGCCCCGCGTCCAGGCCGCGACGGCGTCATCGATCAAACTGGCCGCGCCGGCCGGCAGCCCCGGCTGCGACCGCAGTTCTGAGACGGCTCGGTATGCCAGTTCGCCAGCCGGCCGTCGTTCGACCTTGCGGTAGAGCACCCCGGCATCCTTCAGCCTTGCACCGGTCACCCGACGCTCCGTCTTCGGGCCGGTTTGGACCAGCTCGATCCCGCCTGCTCGCTCTAACGCTGCGAGTTCCTCATCGAAGGCGTCCCGCAGGTCCATGTTGGCGAAGCCGTCATTGTCAATCAAGGCGATCAGGTTTCGCACGGCGGGGTTGCGTTCATGCCGCGTGAGCAGATCGTCGATGAGTGAAATGACGGTCGAAAACCCGCGCCGTCTCATTCGGCCGCCTTCGCCTCGAGACCAAGCCGCTCCGCGAGTTCGTCATCCGTCGCGTGCTGGGGGTTGATGGCGCGCATCTCCTCGCGGACGCGGTCCTTGACCCGGATGGATTCGGCGAGGGAAACGTCGCCGCTGCGGAATACGTCGATGATGTAGTCCAGGTTCTCGTAGACGACCGCGCGTTTCTCGGTCGGCGCGGCGATGACGACCTGAAGGCCGATCGCCCGGTAGAATTCGAGCAGCGTCCGCTGGTTGGGACCATCCATCTTGCTGAAGGCCTCGTCGAACACCGCAAGCCCTATTCCAAGATCGCTTGGAGCGGTTGCCTGGCGGACGCCGTGGTAGGCGCTGGCGAGGGCCGCTCCGATGACGACGTAGAACGGCACCTGGCGTTCGGCACCGCTGGCCACGCCGCGTCGGCGGTCGAAGCTCGTCGTCCGCCCGGTGGCGACGTCGCGCATCCTCAGATCGTACGTGAAATAGCTGCGGTAGTCCTGAAAGATGGTAAAGTCGAAGGACTCGTCGGCGAGAAGCTGTTCTATCTGCCTGAGCGCCCGCGCGTGCCGCTCGTCGCGAGGCTCGGCCCGGCCGAACAGAGCATCCAGCACGCGCTCGTCGGCCTCACTGTCCTTGGCGAGATGATAGAGGTCGTCGAACTCCGGTTTGACGAGCTCCGCCAGACGATAGATCTCACCGTGAAGGGGGCGTGTGCGGAGCGCCGCCGAAAGCTTCTCCATCTCCGAATGAAGCTGCCCGAAGCGGCTGTTCAGCTCATGAATGAAGGTCGTCTTGAAGAGACGTGAAACCCGATCTGCCGCCTCGTCCGCTTGCTCGCGGTACCGGATGAGTTCGTTGTCTTCCAGCATCGCAATGCCGTCTGACACCCACGGTTTCACCGTGCCGATGATCGGCACGTCCGCATAGCCCTCGAATGCGTCGGGGAAGTCGATGGCATACCTCCCAAGGGCCGCCCTGATGTCGTGACTGAGCTCTCGATACCCCTGCTTCGCATCGTCCGCAGCCTTCTCCATGTCGGAAGCAATCCTGGCCGGATTTCTAGCGGGATGCCCCCTATATCGCTGTCGGAGCGATCGCATTTGTGCCGCGGAGGTCACGACACTGCGGAACTGTCGACGGCGATGGGCGAGGCACAGGTAAGAGCCGACGCTCTGCTCGCCCGCGCCCAGCCTCTCCTTGACCTCCTCAATCTTCGTTCTGAGCGACGCGCGACTATCGATCAGTTCATCGCGATCTGTCTTGAGGCTGTTCAATAAGGCCTGCAACCGCTTCTCCGCGTCGAGTAGTTCAGGGTCGACCTGGGCCGATATCCGATCGAGTCGGCGCCGCGCGTCGGCACGCCTGTCTGCCAGATCCCCCAGCGCCAATGTGAGCGCTTCCAACTTGTCTTTTTCATCGACCGGTCTGCTGCAATCCTCGAGCCGCCGCATCGCGTCCTCGAAGAAGCGTTTCTTCTCAAGATGAATCCTCAAAAACTGCGAACGCTGTTCGATCCGCTCCCGGAGCGTGGTCTCCATCAGTGGTGCCGCAGCCCGCCCAATCTTAAGGCCGTCCGGCCGGCGCATTTCGGTGATCAGGCCGTCGTAATACGCACCATCGGCCATTACTGCGCGGCCGCTGCATAGAAGCTCATCCTGGTTCTCCGCAAGGCGAACGTTGCCTATCCTGAAGACTACGAACGCCATGGCCAGCTTATCGTCGCTGCGGATCATCGAAGCTAGCGTACCGCCCTCGGGCACGGTGGATCTCGACTGGAGCTTGCGGGTGTTGGCTACGCGGCATCCCGGATAAGCGTCGCGTCCATGCCGCAGGATCTCGGTCGCACGGTACGCGTGCTCTGGATCAACAATAATGGCCTCGCGGTCGCGGGTGAGCAGCGCCTCTAGCGCATTGCGCCACCGTTCGTCGACGATGTCAGCGACTTCACAGAGTGTGCGTGGCGTCATGCCTTCGCGTCGCAGGGCCTCCATAAGTCTCGAAGTTGCGGCATTAAGGGTGATCTGTCCCCGTCTGGCGTTGGCAAGCTGCTTGCTATCCTCGGCTGCCTCAGCCTCAAGTTGCTTGACCCAGACGATGGCCTCGTCTCGTTGGTCGGTCGCCTTTTCCATCCGGGCGCTCGCGGCTTCTGAGACTGCACCCAGCAGTTGGTCCATCTTCGCCGGATCGCGTGGCCAACCGGGCGGCGCGATCCCACGGCTGGCCTCTTCAACGCGCTCGAGCGCACGGAACAATTCGCCTGGGTTTATGACGCTCAGCTTGTCGCGCAAATCCAGGAGTTGGATCGCGCGCGCAGCGCCGAGGTGCCGAGTCAGGAGGCGCTCCATGACGCCCGCATGGTCCCGCTCCAGCCCTCTAATCTCCTGCTCAACGATGGCGCGTTGTCCCTGCGCGCCGGTCGCAGCGAGCTGTCGCTGGACGGATGCGAGCGCCTCGGTCTGATGTTCCATTTCTTCCTCTATCCGCGCAAAATCCTCCATGACCACGTGAATCTCGTGCGCCTTCGACCTTTTTTCACCGATATTCGTCAACAGCCTGGCGAATCCTTCGACCAGCAGGGCGGTCCTCCCAATCGCGCGGCAGGTAAGTTCCTCGGCGAGAAGCCGGTCGAATTCCTCTATCTGGGCGCGGATTGCGCGAAGCGCCTCCAATCTTCGATTGAGGTCGGCAATGGTCTTCTGGATCTCGCGGTAGCGGCGGATAGAATCGCGTAGCTCGGCGATGTCGATCGGCTTGGGCTCGAGCAGGTAGCGGTGCACGAACTGCTCGACAGACGAGATGTCCGTGAAGGAAAGCGCGGCCACGAAAGTGCGGACAAACCGCTCGGGATCCGACGCGCGGCGCCCTGTGAACAGCGCGCGCATGTACTCGCGAATGAACGTCTTGGCGTCGTCCGGCGTGAGAAGCTGACCGCCCATTTCACTGCAGGCCTGGTCGAGCCGACGGCGGACGACAGGCCACACGGTCGGCCGGGACGCGTCTTCGCTGATATCCAGCAGCATCGAGGTGTCGACGCTAATACCCTCGGCGACGAACCGTCCCAGTACCTCTGTCTGTTGTCCGCGGGCGGCCTCAATGGACAGCCCGAGACTCACAGGCATCCGCCGCCTTTCCGTGTCCTCGAAGACAAGCGCGATGTGGCTTCTAGCCTGGTTCCTGAGGAAAATGTCCTGGTTGAGTTGCCCGAGACAGTAGCCCCCGAGCGTGCGGTCCGAACGGCCGCTGCTCTCGCCAGCGGACCGGTTGAACCGGTACAGACGCGACGAACCGCCGGCCATGATCGCCTGTATCAGATCGATTATTGTGGACTTGCCGGATCGGTTCTGGCCGAGGATGGCCGCATCGCCGGCCAGATCGAGGTCGGCCCGTACCATCATGTGCCAGTTCACTAGGACGATGCGCCGCAGTTCCATCATGCCTCGCCTCCCACGACCTGATCGTCTGCGTCGGGCGTGGTGGCGACTGGACGCGACAAGATCTGCTCGAGCGACGCGACGAAGTCGTCGCCGGCGACGCTAGTGACGAGCGCGCGAATGTCGAGATCCATATTCTGCGCGTCCGCGTCGAACTCACCGAGGCGAACGATCGCCTTGCGTTCGAGCATCCGGAGCACGTCGCGGAACTCGTTTGGCGCAAGCGCCGCGCGCCGGCTGCCGGCGACTATCCCCTGATAGGCCGCATACGCCTCGTTGAGTGTCGTGCGGGTGGTTCCGTTGGTGTAGATTTCGCCGAGTTGGAGTGCCTCTTCCCAGAGCCGTCGCATGATGAGTAACGCGATCGTCTCATCAATGCGCAGCCGCGGCAGCGCCGTGCGCTCCGGATCGGGCAAGATCCCCGCCCAGCCTTCGGTCTCCCGGTGGACGAGACGGTAGCCGCCAACATCAAAGTAAGCCTCGACAAGCTTTGCGAGTTCCGACCGGTGCAGCGTTTCCAGCAGCGTCGCGGCCCCACGGTCTTCCACGTGGACGAACTGGTTTCGCATCAGATGTGCGATGAGTTGCGTGACCTTTAGGAAACCGCGCGGGTTCGAGTTTTCGAGGGCGTTGAACTCAAGCAGCATGCCCGACCTCGAGAGTGATGCTGTCGTCGAGGCGCTTCACATGAAAGCCGCCGCAGTCCAGCCACTCGTTTGACACTGCGTCGTCGGACACCACGAACTCGAACCGGTCCTTAAGCGTCTTCGCGAGCCGCGAGTCGGCGTCGGCACCGAGGCCGCCGGCGACCATCACTCGGATGGCTTCGAAGGCCAGGAAATCATCGACGGTCTCGATTCTCAAATAAGCCGCCGTGGTCTCGCTAAAGGGCCGTACCCGTCTTTCGAGGAAACGGCTAACCTTTGCCGGCGAGATGGTCAGGCGATCCAAGTATTCCCGCTCGAGCTGACGCCTGAATTCGCGTATCGGATCTGGCGGCGGAAGGGCAAGGTCGGCGTCGGCGATCTCCGGCCGCGAGCCGCGCGGCTTCGCGAGGAGCTCGGGCGCAACCACGGTCATCCGGGGCTCAATCAATCCTCGTACCGCAAGATCGTCCATGCCCCGCGAGAGAGCATCGTCGAGCCCCTGGATCACATGCTCGCTGCGTTGGAGGAAGTTGGTCCGGCGCCCTGCGTACCTGACCACGTTACGCAGCCGCGTCTCGAGCCTGGACCGGTGCTGCTGGATCGCCTCGAAGGATTCCTCGATCCGTTCGAACACGCGGCGAATCCGGAACAGGTCCTCCTGCACGAGGTCGCGCGCCGCTTGCCCATCGGGAACGAGCCGGGATTCTAGATACGCGTCGGCTACGGCGGCCAAGTCAATCTCGGAATCCTCCAACTCGTCGAGCGAGGCGAGAATGGTCCGCCGATGCCGATAGGGATGCGCCGTGGTCGAGATGGACGTGTAATCTCGCAGGAGCACCCGCTCGACGAAGTCCTCGAAGTAGTGTCGCAGCCGCTCGGCAAGCGTGTCCGAGGAGAGCACCTGCCGATCAACCTCCCGCAGGGCCGCGAGCACGCTTCTCATGTAGCGTCCGAAACGTGCCGAGTCATGGGCGGCCTTGTTGAGGCCGAGAGCGTTCTCCGCCGGTTTCTCCCGCACCGCACGGATCGCATTCCTCACCTCCACCACAAGGCCGCCGAGTTGCTCGGCGCCGCCCTCCTTCAAGGAGCACAGGAATTCGGCGAGACGCATCGCTCCGGACGGCATCTCTACGGTTGTCTTGAGGCCATAGCTCGCCTCGTCCAGCCATCCCGTCTGCAGCATCCGGTTGTAGATGTGCCGGGACTGGCTGATCGCGGTCCCGGTGGCTTGATTGTCCACGCCTAGGACGCGTCGACGCCTGACCCGCCGACCGGTCCGCGTCACGAGGCGGTCGAGATCGACGGCGGCTTCGTCCTCGGCCCAGAGGCTAGGCTCCCTCGTGATGCAGTTGTAGATCACGCCGACTACCTCTGCCTCGGTCGGGAACAGGAGGTCGGACCGGTAGAAGTCGTCGTAGACGGCGAGGATCGCACGCTCATATAGCAGCCGGTTCCCGCCAGAAAACACCGTGAAGATGTCTGGGCCAAGTTGACCGAAAAGTTGCGGACGCGACGCATCCGATACTGAAGATACTGCGGAACTTGCCAAGATTCCCACCCCGATCAGGAAGTTGACGGGAGCCCGTCTGAAGGTCAAGTGCTTAAAGATGATGCCTGCCGGTAAGGCAAGGAAAATGGTTCACCGCTTCGGGCAATGATGAACAAAACGGACGTTTTTCGGATATTGGATATCAGCGTTGGCGCCAGAATGCTGCGTAAAGCGGCCATCTACCCGCTTCCCTCTGCTCTTTTCGGGGCATCAACGCGGTCTAGAGAGTTTGGCTGGTAGCTCGAGGCGCTCGCGCGAAGCAGTAGAGCCTTTTTCAAGGAGATCCGTCTGCGGGATTTTGAGCATGTGCGCGTGAACTATGACAGCGATTTCGGGCTCAACGGAATACCCTTACATGCCCCAATTGTCGAGGTTATCGGCGCGATTGCGCCGGCTACTGGGACCGCCGATAGGAGCGTTGCTCTGAATAGATTACTTGGAAACGGAGCTTGTGTTGCTGTGTAACAAACTGAGTAACAGGGACCGAAAAAAGATCAATATTTTCCATGCGAGGGCTAGGAGGTCGAAAGACGCTCCGTCATTCGATCTGTCGGAAATGCGCGAGGTCGCCGAGATGCGCAGCCCCTGAAGTGCCAGCCCTTGGCCAAGCGGTGCCGCGCCGGACCCGGGCCATTCTGGATGCCGCCGAGGAAACGAGCCGGCAGCAAAAAAGGCAGGCATCAGGGCCTGGGAACTGGGAAGGCGGTGGGCAACCGACACTACTGCCGGGTTGTCGAGTGAGCGACACAGGTTGTTCGGCTTGGCTCCTGCTCTCACCATCATTCAAGTTATTGAATAGTATCGAGAACACTTTTTCTGAGGCTTTCCTGCTCAGTTGGCACGACTTTTGATGCTTCCTTCTAGATGGCGGCAGAGCTGCCGACCGATGTGACGTCGTGGTGATATCGCGATCGGTGGAACGAAGGGAGGAAAGCAGCATGCCACATCTGCGTCGGGTGTGTTCACTATCGCAAAAAGGACGTGACCTGCGGAACCCGGGCGGCAAAACAAGCGAATCTACGCTTCATGACCTCATTTGCACTGGTGACGGACCGTCATTCCTTATGGAAGCCCATGACGCGCTCTCCGCGGCGATCGCGCAGCGGTCCGGTTTCAAGGCGCTTTGGGCGTCCGGCCTCTCGATCTCCTCCAGCCTCGGCTACCGCGATGCGAACGAGGCCTCTTGGACCCAGGTGGTCGACGTCGT
>NZ_JBVVPY010000039.1:0-34306 GCF_055811335.1 Mesorhizobium sp. WSM4847
AAGTTTAGTAAGACTTTGATTTGGCTTTATCTGGTCACGCTTTGAATTGACGAGAACATTCACACCTGGACACTTTCATGCCCTGGTAGACTTATTCTCTCAAAACGTGTCCGCCAAAGTCTCGTTCGAACCTCACATCCCTGGCGGAATGAAAGGCTCAGCAGGACTCTGCCGCCCACGTTTCTCTTTCTTCAATATTCAGTTGTCAAAGAACAGACATCGCAGACGCGGTGTCGTGGCCCGTGCGCTTGTGGCTCGGGGCCGTTCGAGTGTCGCTCACGCGGCTCTCTTGAATTTCGCAGAGGGCAGATCTAGAAGCGAACTTCTTCGTCGCCAGCGGCGCGCCGCCCTCGTTGGTGAGGCGTATATAGTCGGCGCCCATCCAAAGTGTCAACAACCATTTCGGTCTTTTTTGAATTTTTTGCGACGAAAGATTGCGGCGCCGATTTTCGGTAGCCGACTTCCGCGGCGGCATGGGGATAACAAAGCCGAACACCGCCACGGAGCCCTATTGCCGCCGCATTGCGGTTTGACACCAACGCCAACGAAGCTGGCGCAGCACCACTGGCGCGGCGCCTTATAAGAGACTGTAAGAGAGCCACTAAGAGAGAAGTATGACTGGGGATCTCGGCCGAAGCCAGCCGCTTCGTTGACTTCGCCCGCCGTGACAGGCAAATGTCATGGCCACAACAAAAGCGACAAGCCGTCCCGCCCGGGGAAGAAGCAGCCTTTCTGGATGCCAGATACGGAAAATGTCATAGCCGAACTCGGCAACGAGCCGCCGCTGATTGCGGACGGTCGCAGTGGCCCGCCCGACCGGCGCGAGGTTTCGGCGCGCTGGCTGTCGGGCACTTTTCTTACCGGCGTGACGTCGAGCGTGCTGATGGGTGTGGCGCTGTTCGCAGCCCTCGACGGCCGTCAGCAATTGGCGACGCCGCCCGAGATCGCCGAACTGATCAGCCTTGCGAGAGGTGACGATTCCGGCGAGATCGCCAAGACCACCAGGCTGGTGGCGCCGCGCCAGATCGCCAGGGCCAAGGACCGCCGGCGCATGGAAGTGCCGATGGTGACCAAGGTCGGCGACCGCGATGTCATCCACACCATGCCTTTCGTGCAGATCAAGATGGCGCTTGCCGCCGGGCACACGACCAGCCGCGCCTATCCGCCTTTCAATCCGATGCAGGTGTTTGGCGACGACCGCGACGGCAATGCCGGTCAGCCGGCGACCGCCGCCGCCGGCCAGATCTATGGCGCCAAGGTCGAAAGCGAGTTGAGCCTGAAAACGGTCGATTTCCCGATCGAGACGGCAGCGTTCGACGAAAAGAGTGACCTGTCCGCCGACGAGGTGGAAAAGGTGGTGCGCGAGGCCGGCACGGGTCTGAGCGACGGCGCCGTGCAGGTCGCGTCGCTGCATTATGTCGACCCGCAGCGATTCGGCGATGCATTCGCCGAGAGCATGGCCGGCTCCTACGACGTCAGGATCGTTCCGGAAAACGTCTCGGTGTCGCCGCGTGCTGCCCCCGACGATCAGGCGCCGGCCTTCGCCGAGGAGATCATCCCCTTCACCAGGGACCGCAACATCATCGAGGCCTTCGCCGATTCGGGCTATACCGGCGAGGACGCCACCGGTATGGCCGAGGCGATCGCCAAATTGCTGAATGCGACAGCGCTCAAGGCGGGAACCGTGCTGCGCGTCGGCCTCGAGATCCATGGCGACGCCGCCAAGGTCGTTCGCACCGGCATCTACGACAGGGCCCAGCATATCGTCACCATCGCGCTCGATGATCACGGCCAATATGTGCCGGCGCAGGAGCCGGAGCCCAATCCCGAATTGCTGACCGCGTTCGATGATTCGCCGCCGGTGGTGGTGCGCGGCAATCTGCCGAACGTCTATGACGGCATCTACCGCGCCGCCTACTCCTACGGCATGTCCAAGGCGATGACCAAGCGGCTGATCAAGCTCCTGGCGTCCGGCGTCGATTTCCAGTCACGGCTCAATCCGTCGGACCGCATCGAGGTGCTGTTCTCGCAGCCGGATGGCGACGACCGGGCATCCGACGAATCCGAGCTGCTCTATGTCTCGGCGAGCTTCGGCGGCACGACGCGCAATTTCTACCGGTTCCAGATGCAGGACGGCAGCACCGACTATTTCGACGAGGACGGCCGCAGCGCCCAGCAATTCTTGCTGCGCAATCCCCTGCCCGCAGGAAAATTCCGCTCCGGCTTCGGTGCCCGCAGGCATCCGATCCTCGGCTATGTGCGCTTGCATACCGGCGTCGATTGGTCAGCCGCCATCGGCACGCCGATCATCGCCGCCGGCAACGGTGTCGTCGAGAAGGCCGGCTGGGCCGGCGGCTATGGCAAACAGATCATCCTCCGTCACGCCAATGGCTACGAGACTTCCTACAATCACCAGAGCGCATTTGCCAAAGGCATCGCGCCGGGCGTGCGCGTCCGCCAAGGCCAGACCATCGGCTTTCTCGGCCAGACCGGCCTCGCCACCGGTCCGCATCTCCACTACGAGTTGATCGTCAACGGCACCAAGGTCGACCCGATGCGCGTTCGCCTGCCGGTCGGCAAGGTGCTGAAGGGCGACGACCTCGTCGCCTTCAAGCGCGAGCGCGGGCGCATCGATGATCTGCTCAAGCAGGAAGACAATGATTCGCTGAAGGTCGCGAGCGCCAAGATCGAAGGCTGAGCCGAGTTGGGCCTGGCTGCTCAGCGCGGCGGAGCCTCAGATCCACGCGGCCATGGCAGTCGCTCGCCGGAAACAGTTGTCCACGCCACGATCGCCGAGAGCAGGCAAAGCAGCGCGGTCACCAAGGCGACTGCTGCGAACGCTGCGTCGCTGGCGGCAAGCCTTGCTGCATCGATATCCGGCGCTGGTTCGCCGAAACCCGGAATGCCGGATGCGGCACCGCTGTTCAGCGCGGCTGCATAGACCCAAGCCGCCAGTGACCCCATCGCCGCCACTGCGATCAGGCCGCCAATACGCGAGACGGCATTGTTGATTCCCGAGGCAGCACCGGTATCCTTGTCCTCGACCGCCGTCATCACCGCCGTCGACAGCGGCGACACCACCAGCGCCATGCCGAGCCCCATCAGCGCCATCAGCGGAAACACGCCCCACCAGAAACTGTGGATGCCGGCATAGGCCAGCAAGGCAAGCCCGGCAAAGGCGACTGCGACGACGAGACTGCCGCTGGCGATCGGAAAACGGGGACCGATCCGGTCGGACCACTGGCCGACCGGCCCCGACAACAGCGCGATCAAGACCGACAGCGGCAGGAAGATGAAGCCGACCTCGGCGGCGCTCAGCCCCCAACCGGCGATGAGCAGCATCGGCAGATAGAACAGGTTGGCCGACAGTGCGAAATAGAGGAAGAAGGTCGCCACATTGGCGCCGGCGAAGGCGCCGACCCGAAACAGCGAGAGATCGATCATCGGTTCGCGCTGGCGGCGCTCGAAGACAATGAACACGATGAGCAGCACCGCGCCGGCGGCAATGCTCGGGCCGGACATTTGACCCTCGCCCTCTGCGCTCATCGAAGTCAAGCCGTAGGCAAGCGCTCCGAACGCCAAGGTGGCGAGTGCAGCGCCGCCGAGATCGAGGCTGCGCTTTTCGGTCGGTGCGTCGGCCGGGACCTTGGCGAGCAGAAGATAGATCGAGACAAGACCAAGCGGCAGATTGACCGCGAAGATCACCCGCCAGATGCCGTCGCCGAAGGCCGACAAGACAACGCCGCCCAGCACCGGGCCAAGCGCTGTCGTCAGCGCCGAGGCTGCCGCCCAGATGCCGATCGCCCTGCCGCGCTCCTTCTTCGGATAGGCCTTGGCGATAATGGCGAGGCTGCCTGGCACCATGATGGCAGCACCAATGCCCTGAATGGCGCGAAACGCAATGAGCATTGGTGGATTCGGCGCCACCGCGCAGGCAAGCGAGGCGGCAATGAACAGCGCGATGCCTGCCACGAAAGCATGCCGCAGGCCAAAACGGTCGCCGGCGGCGCCCCCAACAAGGATGAGTGCCGAAAGCGTCAGCGCATAGGCGTTTGAAATCCACTGCGTCTCGGCGAAACTGGCGCCAAGATCGACGCGGATCGCCGGCGTGGCGATGGCCAGGATCGAGCCGTCGATGAAGCCGAGCGCGGAAGCCAGGATCGCCGCGATCAGCACGAACCTGCGTCGCGATTGCGGGCAGAACGTATCGGCCGGCAGCGGCCTGACCAGGGGGACGGCTTCGGCGCCGACTTCGCTTGGAGAACGCATGAAGCCTGCTTAGACCTCCTATGCGCCGGCAACAACCGGCCAGAAGGTTGCTGTCGTTGAAACCAGAACAGGATCACGTCGCCCAAAGAGCCTGCTCCCGGGTTGACCCAGGACTGCGCGATGATTTGGTTTAGGGCTCAGTCGATGAATTCCACCGTGACGCCCGGCGACACGATTTTTGCCAGTTCGCGCGCGTCCCAATTGGTCAGCCGCACGCAGCCATGACTTTCGGTCTTGCCGATCTTGGAGGGGTCGGGTGTGCCGTGAATGCCGTAGGTCGGCTTGTCCAGCGCAATCCAGACAGAGCCGACGGGGCCGTTCGGGCCCGGCGGGATGGTCAGGATCTTGTTGTTTTCGCCCTGCTTGAAATTGATGTTCGGATTGTAGGTGTAGTTCGGGTCGAGAGCGACCCGCGACACCGCATGCGTGCCGGTGGGTGAAGGCGTGTCCGCCGAGCCGATGGTAGCTGGATAGGCCGCGATTAGCTTTCCCGACGCGTCATAGGCGCGGGCCTGCTTTTTGCCCTTGTCGGCGATGATGCGTGCCACCGGCGTGGCCACCAGCCTGCCGAAATTGGCGACCTTGATGATCGTGCCGGGACGGTTGAAATTGGCTTCCGGATTGAGCGCCTTCAGATAGTTCTCGTCCATGTGGAACCGCTCGGCCAGCGCTTCGGTGACTGAGGTGTAGCTCAGCCGTTCGAGTTGCGCCTTCTGGCCGTAGTCCTCCGGCACCGATGCGACATAGGGGCCAGCAGCATCCTCGGGCGTGATGCTGTAGGAGGCGAAGGCATCGCCGCCGGACTGCTCAAGCGCCGCCTGGATGCCGACCACATCGGTCGACCGCAGATTGCTGCCGGTGATCTCGTTATAGGCGGCGAGCGCCTTGTCGACATTCGAGCCGAAGCGTCCGTCGACGACGCCGGGCGAAGCGCCGGCGCGGTCGAGCAGCACTTGCAGCGCCGCGACCTCCTGGCGTGCACCGAGTGAAAGCGACGGATCGACGACAATCTTCCCGTCGATCTTTGGCGGCAGTGCCGCCTGGTCGCCCGGCGCCATCGGCTCGACCGGTTCGATCGCAGCCTCGTTGAGCGGCTGGCGCTTGACCGTGGGCGGCTTTACCGGCTGCGGCGCTTCCGGATAATTGTTGCCATAGTTGCCGCCATCCAGCGGTGCTTCGGGAAAAGCGTCCACCGGATCGCCGTAGGGATCATATTCCTCGACCGGCGGTACGACGATCAGGCCCTCCTCTTCCAATTGCCTGCGGCGCAAGCGCGCCGTGTCCTCCGGATCGTCGAGATAATAGCGGTCGTCCTCGACCGGTCCGAGATTGCGCAAGCCCTCGCGGCGGAGTGCGCGGCGATCGAACCTGGTCTGCGGCGGCTGGATGGCGAGCACCTTGCCGGTTTCCGTATCGACGATGACGCGGTTTCCTCTGGCGTCGTAGTAGACGTCGAAATCGCCGTTCTGGGCGACCAGCACAGCATGGCTATCCGCGGCTCGGGCATCCGCGGCGCGGGCAGATCGCGGCGGGATGTCCTGCGTCGGCGCGGCCATTACACTCGAAGAAAGCAGCCCGGCGGCGAACGCCGAAAGGGTGAAGATCGTGCGGAACATGCTGGCCAAATTCTCCGGTCCGTAAATTGCCGCCGCCCGGCGTTGTCTCTTTAGAGCGCCGCGCGTCCCTTCGGACGCGCAGGGACGCTCTAGCACTTAAAAAACTCCGCATCATGCTTTCCAAAAATCCAATTCGATTTTCGGGCCTTTGCGGCAGGCGAACCCCTTCGCCAGCAAATCAGTTGCCAACCATAAGGTTCCAACATGAACCGGGCATGAAGATGGCGGATTTCTGGCGGGCTGGAGCAAGAACACTAGCTGGCGGCGAATCCCAATTCCGTGCGCGCCTGCTTCGTCAGCTTGAGCACGACAAGACGGTGGCTTTCGCGCAGATAGTCCTTTAGCGCGTCATCGTCCATGCTTTGGCTTGTCTGGCGCTGGATCCATTTCATGCCGCGTGAGGCAAGATAGGGCGCGGACCGAAGGCCCGGCTGTTCCTTCAAGATGTCATAAGCGATATCGGAGCATTTGAAGGTGACGAACGGCTCCTTGCCATCGCTCCAACCGCCGATCGCAAAGACCTTGGCTCCGACTTTCCAGACATGAGCACCGCCCCACTGAACGACATGGGTCGCCGACGGCAGCGAGGCGCAGAAGCTGTTGTAGTCGTCCAACGTCATCTGCGCCCCCGTTTAATTTTTTGATTATGCGGCGGCCTCGAAAATCAGGCCGCCGCCTCGGTCGCTACGATCGTCGGCTTCGACCGGAAGTTCAACCGGTCGGAACCAGCGGTGACCTTGACGGTCGAACTGTCGAGGATGTCGCCGAGCAGGATCTTCTCCGCCAGCGGATCCTGCAGTTCCTTCTGCATCACCCGCTTCAACGGTCGCGCGCCATAGGCCGGATCGTAGCCCTTGGCCGCCAGCCAGTCGATCGCCTCCTGATCCAGCGAAAGCGTGATCTTGCGATCGACGAGGAGGCTTTCCAGCCGCTTGAGCTGGATCTCGACGATGCGGCCCATATCCTGGCGGCGCAGCCGGTGGAACAGGATCACCTCGTCGACGCGGTTGAGGAACTCCGGCCGGAACGACGCCCTGACGACGCTCATCACCTCGTCGCGGACGACATCGACGTCCTGGTTCTCGCCGAGACTGACCAGATATTCGGCGCCGAGGTTCGACGTCATGATGATCAGCGTGTTGCGGAAATCGACCGTGCGGCCCTGCCCGTCGGTCAGGCGGCCGTCATCGAGCACCTGCAGCAGCACGTTGAACACGTCCGGATGCGCTTTCTCGATCTCGTCGAACAGCACGACCTGGTAGGGCCGGCGCCGCACCGCTTCAGTCAGCGCGCCGCCTTCCTCATAGCCGACATAGCCGGGAGGCGCGCCGATCAGCCGGGCGACCGAGTGCTTCTCCATGAACTCCGACATGTCGATGCGCACCATGGCGCTCTCGTCGTCGAACAGGAAGCTGGCAAGCGCCTTGGTCAGTTCGGTCTTGCCGACGCCCGTCGGTCCGAGGAACATGAACGAACCGATCGGCCGGTTCGGATCCTGCAGGCCGGCGCGGGCACGGCGAACGGCTTTCGACACGGCCTGCACCGCCTCGCCCTGGCCGACGACACGCTTGCCAATTTCGTCTTCCATGCGCAGCAGCTTGTCACGCTCGCCTTGCAGCATCTTGTCGACCGGAATGCCGGTCCAGCGCGACACGATGTGGGCGACGTGATCGGGGGTGACCACCTCTTCGACCATGCCGACCTTGCCGTCTTGCGCCTCGGCCTGCGTCAGCTTCTTTTCGAGCTCCGGAATCTTGCCATAGGCAAGCTCGCCGGCGCGCTGGAATTCACCTTTGCGCTGGGCGATGGCGAGCTCGTTGCGCGCCTCGTCGAGCTGTTTCTTCAGGTCGGCGGCGAGCCCGAGCTTCTGCTTCTCGGCCTGCCACTTCGAGGTCAGTTCGGTCGATTCCTCTTCCAGGGCGGAAAGATCCTTTTCGAGCCGGGCGAGCCGGTCCTTCGACGCGTCGTCCTTCTCGACCTTCAGCGCCTCACGCTCGATCTTGAGCTGCATGATGCGGCGGTCGATCTCGTCCAGCGCTTCGGGCTTCGAATCGACCTGCATCCGCAGCCGCGACGCGGCCTCGTCGACAAGGTCGATCGCCTTGTCCGGCAGGAAGCGGTCGGCGATGTAGCGGTTGGACAGCGACGCTGCCGCGACCAGCGCCGAATCCGAGATGCGCACTTTGTGGTGCTGCTCGTACTTCTCCTTCAGGCCGCGCAGGATGGAGACCGTGTCCTCCACTGTTGGCTCATTGACGAAGACCGGCTGGAAGCGGCGGGCAAGGGCGGCGTCCTTCTCGACATGCTTGCGGTATTCGTCGAGCGTCGTCGCGCCGACGCAGTGGAGTTCGCCGCGCGCCAACGCCGGTTTCAACAGGTTCGATGCATCCATGGCGCCATCCGCCTTGCCGGCGCCGACCAGCGTGTGCATCTCATCGATGAACAGGATGATGCCGCCGGCCGCAGCGGTGACTTCCGAAAGAACCGCCTTCAGCCGCTCCTCGAATTCGCCGCGATATTTGGCGCCGGCGATCAGCGATCCCATATCGAGCGCCATCAACTGCTTGTCCTTGAGCGATTCCGGTACATCGCCATTGACGATGCGCAACGCCAGCCCTTCGGCGATCGCCGTCTTGCCGACGCCTGGTTCACCGATCAGCACCGGATTGTTCTTGGTGCGGCGCGACAGCACCTGGATGGTGCGGCGGATCTCGTCGTCGCGGCCGATGACCGGGTCGAGCTTGCCGGCGCGACCGTCGGCGGTGAGATCGCGCGCGTACTTCTTAAGCGCATCATAGCCCTGCTCGGCGCTCGCCGAATCGGCGGTGCGACCCTTGCGGACGTCGTTGATCACCTGGTTCAGCGCCTGTGGCGTCACGCCGGCCTTGGTGAGGATGTCGGCAGTCTTGGCGGATTTCTCGACCGCCAGCGCCGTCAGCAGCCGCTCGACCGTAACGAAGCTGTCGCCGGCCTTCTTTGCCAGTTCCTCGGCGGTCGAGAACACTTTGGCCAGCGGTTGCGCCAGATAGAGCTGGCCGTTGCCGCCCTCCACCTTGGGCATTGCCTCAAGTGCCGTCTCGACGCCCAGCTTGACGTCGCGGACGCTGCCGCCGGCGCGCTCGATCAACGACGCTGCCAGGCCCTCGTCGTCGTCGACGAGCACTTTCAATATATGTTCGGGGGTGAATTGCTGGTGATTGCGCGAGAGCGCCAGGGTCTGCGCCGACTGGATGAAGCCGCGCACGCGCTCGGAATATTTTTCAAGGTTCATATCTGTCTCCTTCCGTCACCGGCCCGCTTTGCGGCACCGGATCAGATTGCGGTGACGGACCCGCCCGTTCGAGCCGGGTCCTGTTCACGCGAGATATGGGGCGCAATCCACGGACCCTCAAGACGTCCCGATAACGGCGGACTCATAATATTTCCGGGGGGCGCACATACAAAAACGGCGGAGATTTCTCTCCGCCGTCCAGGAATGTCTGGGCCTTGCTCGATCAGTTGTTGACGTCGACGATGGTGGGCTCGCCACCGGCGTCTTCCGCCGGAGCAGCATTCACGTTATCGCCGCCAGCATTGTCGTTACCGCCATCCACCTGATCAGCCACCTGATCAGCATTGACGCGCGGACGGCGCGGACGCCTGGGGCGGCGGGCAGCGCCGCTTTCGGCGGCGGCTTCGTTCATCTCGGCCTGGGCAGCCAGAGCCGCTGGCGAAAAGCTTTCGAACTGCGGCGCGGGTTCGGCCACAGAAACAGGCTCGTTCGGAGACACAGCTTCCGCCTGCACGGGGGTTTCGTTCTGAACCGGTCTCTCGTTGCGCCGGTTCTGATCGCCGCGCTGTCCGCCCTGCTCGCCGCGCGCACCAAATTCGCCGCGCTGGCCGTTCTGGCCGTAGCCGCCATTGGGGCGACGGTCGCGATGGCGGTTGTCTCGCCCGCCGGCATCGCGCCCACTGGCATCACGATTGTCACGGCCGTTTTCCTGGTTGAACGTCAATTCGGCCGGCGTGCCGTCGATGACCGGCTGCGGGCCTGCACCGTGGTTGACCACCGGAGCCGCAGTCTCGCCGACATTGCTGTTGCCGGCATTGTCGAACTCGTCGCGATCTTCGTCGCCGTCATCGTCGAAATCGTCGCGGTTCTGCTGAGCGCTCTGGATCGGCAGCTGCGCCTGCGCGGCAGCGATGATGCGATTGTAGTGCTCGGCGTGCTGGAGATAGTTTTCCGCCATCACCCGGTCGCCGGAGCTTTGCGCGTCACGGGCAAGGGTTGCGTATTTTTCGGCAATCTGCTGAGCCGATCCGCGGATCTTCACGTCCGGACCGTTGCTCTCGTAATTGCGCGTCAGGGGATTTGGACCCTTGCGGTTGTTGTTATTGTTGTTGCCGCCGCCATTGTTGTTGCGACCGCGCATGCGCCTGTTCTGCTGTTGTGGCCTCATTCGACTCTCTTCATTTTGAAATTTTCGAAAACTTTTTCACGAACGGAGGCGCTCATGCAGCCAGCCGTTTCGTCTCTTCACCGGCGTTCGCCCGCATCGATTGCGTTGGCGCCACGTGTCATCCTGTTCCGGTTACATCACTTGCCGGACGATTCCCGCACGAAGCTTGGGCGTCGTTTGCGCAAGAAGGCAGCTATTTCCAAGGAAACCGAATCGCTAAGAGCACTGCCTGCTTCGTCTCATCCGGTTAAGGCGACCCTAGCCGCATTCCCCGGCATTGCCAAGCGCTTTTTTTGCACTGCATCACGGCTTTGTCAGTTCAAAGATCAGAACCCTCTCGTTTCCGCCAAAGTCGCGGAATACCCCCGCCGGCATATAGCCGGCTGCGGAGAATATGCCCGTGACCTCTTTGCGTTGGGTGTGGCCGATCTCGACCGCAATCCTGCCCTCGGCTTCCAAAAAACCTGCCGCCTCGGCGGCGATGATCCTGTAGGGACTCAGACCGTCCACGCCGCCATCGAGGGCTTGGCGTGGATCGAAATCGCGGACTTCGCCCTGCAGATTTTCGATGTCTATGGACGCTATATAGGGCGGGTTGGCGGCAATTACATGGTATCGGCCAAAAACTTTTTCGAACCAGTCGGATTCGAGCACCTGGAACCGGTCGGCCAACCCCAATTCCCCTGCATTGCGCATGGCGGTCACCAGCGCGCCTGGCGAAATATCGACACCGGTGGCGACCGACGCCGGAACGGCGCTGAGCAGCGCCAGCGCGATGGCGCCGGTGCCGGTGCCGAGATCGAGGATGCGGCACTCGCCTTGCCGTTCCGCTGTCGCCTTCACGAAGGGCAGCACCGCTTCGACCAGCGTTTCGGTGTCCGGTCGCGGCTCCAGCGTTTCCGGTGACAGCGATAGGCGCAAGCCATAGAACTCGCGATGGCCGAGGATGCGATGCACCGGCTCACCGGCGACCCGCCGCCTCAAGGCTGCATCGATCGCCGCAATCGCGCCGGCATCGACACCGCATTCGGGATCGGCGATGGCTTGTGTGCGGGTCGTACCGGAAAAATGTTCGACGATCAGCCTCGCATCCAGCGCCGGATCGGCGACTGCGGCCGCAGCAAGGCGTGCCCGCGCCGCTTTCAGCAGCAGCCCTAGTGTGGTGGATTTGAGGTTCCTGCTATTTGTTGGCATCAGCGTCCAGGAACCTCAAATCCACCACCTAGATACCAGCAACCTGCTGGTGTGATTTTGAATCCGAAATTCGTCATTGCGCTGGCCCAACGTGATACGAATTTCGAATTCAAAGCCACACCGGCCTACCGGGCAGAGTGTCAGCCATCGAGGCCGATATCGGCGAGCAGCTTCGACTGGTGATCGGCGATCAGCGCGTCGATGATCTCGTCGAGTTCGCCCATCATCACCCGGTCGAGCTTATAGAGCGTCAGATTGATGCGATGGTCGGTGACGCGGCCCTGCGGGAAATTATAGGTGCGGATGCGCTCCGAGCGATCGCCCGAACCGACCTGCGATTTGCGCGATTCGGAGCGTTCCTCGTCAGCCTTGCTGCGCTCGAGGTCGTAAAGCCTGGCGCGCAGGATCTGCATGGCTTTGGCCCGGTTCTGGTGCTGCGACTTCTCCGCCTGCACGACCATGATGCCGGTCGGCAGATGGGTGATGCGCACTGCCGAATCGGTGGTATTGACGTGCTGGCCGCCTGAACCCGAGGCGCGCATCGTGTCGATGCGGATGTCTTCGGCCCTGATGTCGATGTCGACGTCTTCCGCTTCGGGCAGCACGGCAACCGTCGCCGCCGAGGTGTGGATGCGCCCGCCGGCCTCGGTCGCCGGCACGCGCTGCACACGATGCACGCCGGACTCGAATTTCAGATGGGCAAAGACCCCCTTGCCCGAAATCGTGGCGATGATTTCCTTGTAGCCGCCGACCTCGCCCTCGCTGGCCGACGCCGTCTCGAAACGCCAGCCGCGTGCCGCGGCATAGCGTTCGTACATGCGAAACAGGTCGCCGGCAAAGAGAGCCGCCTCGTCGCCGCCGGTGCCGGCGCGGATTTCGAGGATGGCATTCTTGTCGTCGGCGGCATCCTTGGGCAGAAGCAGGATCTGGATGTCCTTCTGCAGCGCTTCGATGCGTTCCTTGACCTCCGGCAGATCGGCCTCGGCCAGTGCCCGCATTTCGGCATCGGTGCTTTTGTCGGCGAGCATCGCCTGCAGGTCGGCCTGTTCATGCTCGGCGGTGCGCAGCGCCCTGATCTTAGCCACCATCTCCTGCATGTCGGCATATTCCGACGCCATCTTGACATAGGCGTCCGCCGCCGGCCCGGCCGACATTTGCGCTTCGAGCATGTCGAAACGCTTGACGACTTGATCCATGCGGTCGCGGGGCAGGTTGATCATGGCGAAAGTCTATAGCGGAATGGAGCGGTCGTCGGCAAAGGCCTGCAGCAGCGCCCGCATCGGCAACCCCTGGGCCGGCGCCATGAGATTGTCGTCGAAGAACGCTTCCAGCTCGGCCAGCGGCAGTTCCGTCAGCATCGCCTTGACCGGACCGATCGAGGCCGGCGACATCGAGATCGATCGGTAGCCAAGGCCGATCAGCGCCATCGCCGAGATCGGCTTGCCGGCCAGCTCGCCGCACAAGGTCACCGGGGTTTGATTGCGCACCCCGGCGTCGGCAATCTGCTTCAGCGCGCGCAGGAACGGCGTCGACAGCACATCGAAGCGGTCGGCGAGCTGCGTGTTGCCGCGATCGACCGCCATGACGAACTGGAACAGATCGTTCGAGCCGACCGAGACGAAATCGACGGCCTTCATCAGCTCATCGAGCTGGAACAGCAGCGAAGGCACTTCCAGCATGGCCCCGAGCTTCAGGCTGGTCGGCAGATGATGGGCAAAACGCGACAGATGCCGCACTTCGCGATCGATGATTTCGCGCGCCTGGGCGATCTCGCCGAGCTCCGTCACCATCGGCAGCATCAGCTTCAGTTCACGCCCGCCGCATGCCTTCAAAAGCGCTCGGATCTGGGTACGCAACAGGCCCGGCCGGTCGAGCGTCAGGCGGATGGCGCGCCAGCCGAGCGCCGGGTTCTCTTCCTGGATCGTGTCCTTGAAGTAGGGCAGCACCTTGTCGCCGCCGATATCGATGGTGCGGAATGTCACCGGCTTGCCGCGCGCCGCGTCGAGCACGTCACGGTAGAGCCGTTCCTGGGCTTCCGCCCGCGGAAAGGTCGAGGCGACCATGAACTGCAGCTCGGTGCGGAACAGGCCGATACCGGCGGCGCCGGCCTCGGCAAGCTGCGGCAGATCGACGGCCAGGCCCGCATTCATCAAAAGGTCGACCTGGACGCCGTCCTTGGTCATCGACGGCTTCTTGCGCAGCTCGCGATAGACCTCCTGCCGCCGCGCCCGGAAGCGGACCTTTTCGGCATAGGCGGCTTCGAGGTCCGGCTGGGGGCGCAGGTGGATGGCGCCTTCTTCGCCGTCGACAATGATGGCGTCGCCGTTTTCCGCCATGGAAACGGCGCCCTTCATCTGGCCAGCAACCGGTATGCCCATGGCCCGCGCCACGATAACGACGTGGCTGGTCGCTGCGCCGTCCTCCAGCACCAGCCCGCGCAGCTTGTCTCTGGGATAATCGAGCAGTTCGGCGGCCCCCATCGAGCGGGCGACGATGATGGCGTCCTTCGGCAGCGAGACCGCGACATCGTCCGGCCCGCGCCCCATCAGCTGGCGCAGCAGCCGGTTGGCGAGATCGTCGAAATCGCTCATCCGCTCGCGCAGATAAGGATCGGTCATGTGCAGCATGCGGGCACGCATGTCGCTCTGCACTTTTTCCACCGCCGCTTCCGCCGTCAGGCCGTTGCGGACCGCCTCTTCCAACCGGCGCACCCAGCCGCTGTCGTTGGCGAACATGCGATAGGCTTCGAGCACCTGGCGGTGCTCGCCCTCGAAGGCGACTTCGCGGCGTTCCAGCATGTCGTCGATGGAGAGCCGGAGCGAACCGAGCGACGCATCGAGCCGCTTGATCTCCTCATCGCTGTCCTCGTTGAACAGATTGGTGACGACGATGCGCGGCTCATGCAGCACGACATGGCCAAGTCCGACGCCCTCGTTGAAGGACAGGCCGGTAAAGCTCACCGGGCGGCGCAGATCGAGTTCGAGGCCGGGCCGGGTCAGCCGGGCAAGGTCGCCGGTGGCGATCATCTCGGCGATCACCATCGCCGTCGTTTCCAGCGCCTCGACTTCGTCGTCGCGATAGTGGCGCATGGTCTTGTTCTGGACGACCAGCACACCGAGCGTGCGCCCCGCCCTGAGCACCGGCACGCCGAGGAAGGAATTGTAGATCTCCTCCCCCGTCTCCGGCAGGTAGGCGAAGGCTGGATGTTCCTGCGCGTTGGAGAGATTGAGCGGCCGTGCCGAGGCCGCGATCGTGCCGACGAGGCCTTCCCCCAGCCTGAGCTGCGCCAAATGGACGGCCTTCGGATTCAGGCCCTCGGTGGCATAGAGTTCGAGCACCGAATCGGCGCGCAGCACGTAGAGCGAGCACACTTCAGCGACCATATTGGCGGCGATGTCGCGCACGATGCGGTCGAGCCGCTCCTGCGGCTCCAGCGGCTCCTGCATGAGCTCGCGGAGCCGTTTCAGCAAAACGCGCGGGCCACTGGCCGTATCACGCATCGCGGCTTGTTCTCCAATGGACATTATGCCCGCCGCAGTTTCTCCCGCGGCCGGCGCTCACGCAACAACTCAAATAGAGCGGCGTCGGTCCAATTGGACCCACAAAGGACGCTCCAAGACTTCGAACTGCTGCATCGTGCTTTCCGAAGATCGACCTCCGATTTCCGGACCGAGCAGTCTGCTACTGCTTATCCAGACCGTAGATGGAATGCAAAGTGCGAACAGCAAGTTCTGTGTAGGGACCGTCGATCAGGATCGAAATCTTGATCTCGGATGTCGTGATCGCACGGATGTTGATCGATTTGTCGGCCAGCGCCTTGAAGGCGGTGGCGGCGACGCCGGCATGGCTCCTCATGCCGATGCCGATGACGGAGACTTTCGACATGCCGGCTTCCGACTGCACGACGTCATAGCCGATCGTGGTCTTCAGCCGCTCGAGCACGGCAAGCGCCTTGTCGACATCGCCGGACGGCACGGTGAAGGTCATGTCGGTGAACTTGCCGTCCTCGGAAATGTTCTGGACGATCATGTCGACATTGATGTTGGCTTCGGCCAGCGGCCCGAAAATGCCGGCGGCGACGCCGGGCCGGTCACCGACACGGCGCAAGGAAATCTGCGCTTCGTCCTTGGCGTAGGCAATTCCGGTGACGACCTGCTGTTCCACGATCTCTTCCTCGTCGCAAATAAGCGTTCCGGGCGGATTGAGCAAATCCCCCATTCCCGGCTCGTCGGGATCGTCGAAGGACGACCGCACGAAAGTACGCACCCTGTGCACCATGGCAAGTTCGACCGAGCGTACCTGCAGGACCTTGGCGCCGAGCGAGGCCATTTCAAGCATTTCCTCGAAGGAAATCTTGGCCAGCCGCCGCGCCTTCGGCTCGATGCGCGGGTCGGTGGTGTAGACCCCGTCGACGTCGGTGTAGATGTCGCAGCGGTCTGCCTTGACCGCCGCCGCGATGGCGACAGCACTGGTGTCGGAACCGCCGCGGCCGAGCGTCGCGATGCGGTTGTCCGGCCCGATGCCCTGGAAGCCGGCCACCACCGCCACCTGGCCCTCGCCGAAGCGCTTGATCAGGAACGCGCCGTCGATGTCGAGAATGCGCGCCGCGCCATGCGCATTGTCGGTCTTGATCGGGATCTGCCAGCCTTGCCAGGAACGGGCATGGACGCCCATGTTCTGCAGCGCGATCGCCAGCAGGCCGGCGGTCACCTGCTCGCCGGAGGCAACGACGGCGTCATATTCGCGGGCATCGTGCATCGGCGAGGCTTCGCGCGTCCACTGCACGAGCTCGTTGGTCTTGCCGGCCATCGCCGAGACGACCACCGCGACCTCATGGCCGGCATCGACCTCGCGTTTGACATGGCGCGCCACATTGCGGATGCGGACGATGTCGGCGACGGAGGTCCCGCCGAATTTCATCACGATGCGCGCCATGGAAGCGAAATGCCTTTGACTGGGTGCCGAAACGGCGGCCGAAAAACGGAAACGGAGCGTCGGGCTGGGCCAGCCGCTGAATTCGCGGCCTCCTTAGCCAAATGCTTTGGGTTTCGCAAGGCGTGCCACCGCTTGCCCCCTGCTTGCCCCCTTAGGCGACGAAGGCGACATACGAGCGCAACGCGCCTACCCGAATGCCTGTCGCAGAGGCGCAGCCGGCAACAGCCGAAATTTGCTGCCTTGACATTCGCCGGCTCTCGACCGACTTCCTAGCGCACCAGAGCGCGATCAGCAAAAGTGGTATCCGGTTTTGCGCCCGATCGCGCTCTGAATTTTTGAGTCTGCGGGAGACCACACGATGCCAGAACCCCGACGATCGACGATCGATGCCGGAGAAGTGGAGCGTTTTTCCGCTCTTGCCGCCGAATGGTGGAATCCGAACGGCAAATTCCGCCCGCTGCACAAGTTCAATCCGATCCGGCTTGTCTATATACGCGACCAGGTGGCGGCGCGCTTCGGCCGCGACCCGCGCGCGGCGCGGCCGTTCGAGGGCCTGCGCATCCTCGACATCGGCTGCGGCGGCGGGCTGTTGTGCGAGCCGATGGCGCGGCTTGGCGCCGAAGTGGTCGGCGCCGACGCATCCGCCACCAACATCGAAGTGGCCAGGCTGCATGCGGCGGAGGTCGGCGTGACGGTGGATTACCGTGCCACGACAGCAGAGGACCTGGCTGACGCCGGTGAGAAATTCGACGTCATCCTCAACATGGAAGTGGTCGAGCATGTTGCCGACATCGACCTGTTCGTGGCCAAATGCGGCGAGATGCTCAAGCCCGGCGGCATCATGGTCGTCGCCACCATCAACCGCACGCTGAAGGCGCTCGGTCTGGCCATTATCGGCGCCGAATATGTGCTGCGCTGGTTGCCGCGCGGCACCCACCAGTTCGGCAAGCTGGTGCGGCCAGACGAGTTGGAAAAGGCGCTTGCCGGCGCTGGCCTGACCATCATCGACCGCACCGGCGTCACCTACAATCCGCTCGCCGACCGCTGGCAGCGTTCGAAGGACATGGACGTCAACTACATGGTGCTGGCGGAGAAGGCACCCGCCTGAACTTTCTCACGACGCCTTCTCACGCCGCCACCTTCTCACCCGTCTGACTTTGCGTCTTCGGGGCGATCTGGCTTTGCGCCTTGGTGGTGATGAACACGCCGGCGACAATGATGGCAGCGCCGGCCCAGGTCAGCAATTGATAGTGCTCGCCGAGAAACATCGTCCCGGCAGACAATCCGACCGCCGCCGCGACATAGCCGATCTGGCTGAGATAGACCGGGCCGCCGACCGCCTGCAGCCGGAAGAAGAAAGCGAACATCGCCGCGGCTGATGCGACCTGCCCGACGACGACCAGCGGCGCGCCGGCGAGCAGGGCGAGCGAACCGCCGCCCTGCAGCGTGAAGATGCCGCAAACAAGCAGCGCGGCCGATGCCAGATGGCTGCCGACGGCAAGCTCGATCGGTCCGGTCCCTAGCGGCCAGTCGACCGTGCGGTAGATATTGCCGGCGGCAAGGCTGACCGGAATGAGCAGCCCCGCCGCCACCCAGAAAAATTCGGCCGGCTGGCCAGCCTCGCCGCGCGTCACCGCCACCATGACAGCACCAACGAAGCCGACGGCAATGCCGACGATACCAAGCAGATTGGGACGCCGGACGCCGAGCGGGATCGAAAACACCAGTGTGACCACCGGCGACAGCGTGAACATGATACCGGTGTAGCCGGCGCCGAGATGCGGAATGGTCGAGAACATCAACAGATTGGGAAAGGCGTAGGACACCGCTGCGGTGACGAAGAAATAGCGCAGCCTGTGCGGGGTGAGCCGGATGCGCTGCCCGCGCAGCAGCAGGACGCACAAAAGCACGCCGCCGGCGCCGAGCGAGATGACGAGGGCCCAGACCATGGCCGAAACACCGGCCGCCGTAGCGATCTTGCCGAACGGCAGCGTCAGGCCGAGCAGGCCGCCGGTGACGAGCAAAAGACCGAGCGCTGAATCCCAGAGAAATTTCATAATTGTCCTTGCGGCTCTTTTGTCTTGAGGTAAGATAATGCAAAGATTCTTAACGTCAAGATATTTAACGGTGAGATAGATGGATCGCGCCGCGAAGGCGATCGAGCTGTGGAAACGAGAGCGGCCGGATCTGGATGTTTCTCCGATGGCCGTGCTTGGACGGTTGAGCGAAGCCTCGTCGCTGATTGCACGAGAGCACCTCGCTCCTCTGTTTGCGCGTTTCGGGCTGCAATCCGGGGAATTCGATGTGCTGGCGACGCTGCGCCGTTCCGGATCACCTTACGCGCTGACGCCCACTGCCCTCTATGAGGCGACGATGGTGACGTCGGGCGCCATGACCAACCGGCTCGACCGGCTTGAGAAAACCGGATTGATCAAACGCGGGCCGCATCCCAACGACCGGCGCGGGGTTGTCGTGCAACTGACCGATAAAGGTCTGGCATTGGTCGATGAGGCTGTCGCCGCTCACGTCGCCAACGAACACGAGATACTTTCCGGCCTGACGCGCGCCGAACAGGACACACTCGCTGGCCTGCTTGAGAAGTTGATAGGGAGCGTCAGCCGGGGGTGAAGATCAGGCGGTTGGTGCCGATCCGTGCGACCTTTCCGCAGGAGGTCGCGATCCTCGACCTCCTGTTGTCGCAGGGCATCGATATCAACGCACAGGACAAGGCGGGGCAGACGGTTCTTCACATCGCAGCGCCCGATGCCATTGACGCCGCCTCGATCGAACTTCTTCTAAAACGCGGTGCCGAGAAGTCGCATGCGGGCAACGCCAGCTATGCGGCAGCCTTTGCCACCATGTCCGGATGTTGGCCGATCACCCGCACATAGGCGGCGGATTTTGCGACTGTCGCGAAAACCCCGATTAAAGCGACAGTTTCGCGCCCGATTTTTTGCAACATTCGCATAATCCGGTTTGCGACATGGCCCAAGGACCGCAACGGGTCGAAGCGGAATCCCGTCCCGGTACCAACCGTCACACCAGTCTATCAGTTACGATCCTCCGGGAATGCCGGCACCGGCATGAATTCGACGCCGTCCTCGGCCAGGCTCTTGGCCTCCTCCAGCGTCGCCTCGCCATAGATGCCGCGCGGATCGCTCTCGCCGAAATGGATCTTGCGCGCCTCCTCGGCAAACTTGTCGCCGACATAGTCGGCGTTCTCGCCCACCTTCTCGGCCATCGCCTTCAATTGCGCCAACGCCTGCTTCTGGGCCTCGCCCATGGCGAGCGCGATCTTTTCTCGGCTGCGCCCGGTGGAGACGGCCGGCGCCATCAACGCCTTCTCGACCTTGTGCGAGCCGCAGATCGGGCAATCGACGAAGCCAAGCTTCTTCTGGGTGTCGAAATCGTCGTTGCTGCGAAACCAGCCTTCGAATTCATGCTCGTGGTCACAGATCAGTGAAAAGCGAATCAAGACGCCGCACCCCTGAGACTTTGCGCCTCGACCGGAGTGGCGTTCACGGCGAAGTCGCGTGAATTTTTCAGATTCGGGATCTTCTTGCGGGCGGCGGCCGACTGCGCCGGGTCGATCTCGGCGATAATCACCGCCAGTTCGTCATGTGACGCCTCGGCGACGATGCGGCCCCACGGATCGACGATCAGCGAATGGCCATAGGTCTCGCGGCCGTCCTCGTGCAGGCCGCCTTGCGCCGCGGCAACGACATAGGCGCCGTTCTCGATGGCGCGCGCCCGCAGCAGCACGTGCCAGTGCGCCTCGCCGGTCTGACGGGTGAAGGCGGCGGGCACCGACAGCAGGTCGGCGCCGGCCAGCGCCTCGGCGCGGAACAGCTGCGGAAAGCGCAAATCGTAGCAGACGGCGAAACCCAGCTTCGCCCCATCGATCCCGGCGCCGCTGATCTCGGTGACGACGGCCTCGGTGCCGGGCTCGTAGGCGGCGGATTCGCGCCAGCTCTCGCCATTGTCGAGATCGACGTCGAACATGTGGATCTTGTCGTAGGTAGCAATGGTGGCGCCATCCGGCCCGAACAGAAGCGCGCGGTTGGCGAGCTTGCCGTCAGCGCGCAGGATGGCGGTCGAGCCGATATGCAGGAAGACGCCAAGGTCTTTCGCCAGCTTTCGCGCGGTCGAAACGATGATGTCCTTGTCCTCGGACGTGAAGGCGGCGGCCCGCGCCTGGCTGTCGCGGATCAGCGCACCGGTCATTTCCGGTGACTGGATATAGGTCGCACCCTGGCCCGCGGCCTCGCGCACCAGCCGCTCCAGATCGACCGCGTTGCGCTCGGGGCTGGTACCCGAACGCATCTGGATCGCCGCCGCCTTGAAAGCACCCATCGTCATGTCCTCAATTCGTCGAGCCATTGGCGAGCAGACGGTCAAGCCGGCCCTCCGCCTCCAGTTCGTGGAGATCGTCACAGCCGCCGACATGCGTGTCGCCGATGAATATCTGCGGAAAGGTCGAGCGGCCATTCGCGCGGGAAATCATTTCCCGGCGCAGTTCCGGCGAGAAGGAGGCGTCATGCTCGGTGTAGGCGACACCCTTGCGCTCGAGCAGCCGCTTGGCCGCCACGCAATAGCCGCACATCATCCGTGTATAGATCGTCACGTCGACCATCAGTCAGCAATCCTGCCTTTTCCCAATCTATATAGTCGCGGACTCGTCGGCCCGAAAGTCCCCCGGCAGCACGCGCGCAAAGGTCAGCACGTCGACGGTCCCGGCACCGCCCTTCTTCAGCGCCTTGGCGACCGCGCGGACAGTGGCGCCGGTGGTATAGACATCGTCGATCAGGAGCACCCGGCGGCCGGCGATCTCGATCTCGGCCTCCTCCGGCACTCTGAAGGCGGCACGCACATTCTCCTCGCGTTCCCGCCGCTCCAGCCCGACCTGCTGGCGGGTGAGTTTGACGCGCCTGACCGCGGAGGGCGCAAAAGGCAGCCCGCCAAGCTGCGATACCGCCCTTGCCAGTTCCGCCGACTGGTTGAACTGACGCCTGAAAAAGCGCCGCCAGTGCAGCGGCACCGGCACGACCAAATCGGCTTCCGCGATCAGTTCGGCACCGGCGCGCAGCATCCAGCGCGCCATCCACGGCGCCAGATCGGTGCGATCCTGGTATTTCAGCCCTTGCACCATCTGGCGGGCGACACCTGAGTAAGCGACCGCGGCCCGTGCCCGCTCGAAGGGCGGCGGGTCGGCGATCGCCTCGGCCGACAGGAACCCCTCGCCCATGTGATGGGTGAACGGCGTGCCCATCACCGGGCACCATGGCCGCTCCAGAAGCCTAAGTTTCGGCCAGCAGGCGCCGCACAGCACGCCGGGCTGCGAGACATGCCGTCGGCAACCGGCGCAAACCGGCGGAAACAGGATGCGCGCCGGCCAGTCCGACGCCTTTCGAGCGACACTCTTGATATCCGGCATTGGATCGGCCACGTGGTTCTTTCTCCGCCACCCTATATCAGAGTGCGGAAACCAGGAACTGTCAGTTGCAACCTATAGTCGATACCTCTCTCTGGCTGGCGCACAAGCGCCGGGCCCTCGCCAGCCCGGCTGCCGGCGCGGATTTCCTGATGCGGCGGGCGGCCGAGGAACTCGCCGACCGGCTGGGCGCAGTGGAACGCAAATTCAACAGGGCGGCCGTCCTGTTTTGCCAGACGCCGGCGGCAGTCGACGTGCTCGCGACAAGCGGCAAGGTGGCGGACATCGTGCGCGTCGAGGCGGATGCGGCTTTCCTGGGCGACGGGGCGGGGGGCGATGGAGCGGGGGGCGATGCCGCGGGACTGGTGGCGCCGTTGGAGACCGTGCCATTCGAGCCGGAAAGCCTCGACCTCGCGGTGTCGCTTTTGTCGCTTCAGGCAATGAACGACATTCCCGGCATGCTGGTGCAGATCCGCCGCGCACTGAAGCCGGACGGTCTTTTCCTAGGCGCTTTTGCCGGCGCCGGCACGCTTTCCGAGCTGCGCGAATGCCTGCTCGCCGCCGAGACCGAGTTTTACGGCGGCGCCAGCCCGCGCGTCATCCCGTTCACCGACGTGCGCGACGCCGGCGCGCTTTTGCAACGCGCCGGTCTGGCCTTGCCCGTCGCCGACGTCGAGACGGTGACGGTGCGCTACGATTCCCTGTTCGGCCTGATGGCGGACCTGCGGGCGATGGGCGAGACCAGCGCGCTCATCGACCGCAGCAGGCGACCGGCCACACGAAAGCTGTTTGCCCGCGCCGCCGAAATCTATGCCGAACGATTTTCGGATGCCGATGGCCGCGTCAGGGCGAGTTTTCCGATCGTCTGGATGTCAGGCTGGGCGCCCGACGCCTCGCAGCAAAAACCGCTGAAGCCGGGCTCGGCAAAACTGTCGCTGAAGACAATCCTGGAAAATCCCGGCCGGCGCTGACCGGTTTATTATGGACGCGGCTGGTCGGTTACTGCGCGAAAGCCTTCACAAGCTTGCTGGCATTGTCGCTGAACAGCCACGTGATTGCGTCGGCGACCTTGCCGACGCCGCCTACGATGGTAAGCGACAGCACGGCCACGATCAGCCCATATTCGACAGCCGTCGCGCCGGTCTTGTCTTCCCAAAATCGTTGCAGCAATGTTTTCATGGCCCTCGATCCCGCTTGCCGGAACCCTAGCGCGGACCTGTTAAGAAAGGTTAATGACACAGGCTTAACAGGCGATGAAAGCACCGCTTTGGCCGGTGTCAGCAGTCGCCGCTGCGCTGGCCATTGTCGCGTATCACGCAGATCGAAGTGGGCAGCGGCTGCAGCACGCTCCTGCGCAGCGTGTAGGTATCACGACGGCCGGTCGAGCCTGTGCTTCCAATCGAACCCGTGCTTTCAACCGACCCTGTGCTCATCCTGTCGAGGCCGCCGGCAAAATCGTCGCGGGCTGATCGCGTCCGGTTGTCGAGCAAGGGCGTGGCGATCAGGGCCAGCGCCACCGCGGCCGAGCCGAACAAAAGCGTGATCCGCAATATTCCCATGCCGGCAGCCCTAAAGCTGCGGTCGGGTCGGATCGAATCCCAGTCCCTGTCGAGGCTCATGCAACCGCGCTCCGGCGAAGGCCTGGACACGACCTTCCTTCGATTTCTGCCGTCATTTTTTCACGGCCAGATAAATCTTCCATTAACGTTGTCTATGTCTCGGAGGGCAAAATCACAGAAGATCGATGAGGAACTGGATCAGCGGCGCGTCGGCCGGCGGCATCGGAAAATCGCGCATCTGGCGCGGCCGCACCCATTTCAGCACCTGCCCCTCCTTCGGCTGCGCGATGCCGCGGAAGCGACGGCAGACGAACAGCGGCATCAGCAGGTGAAAATCATCGTAGGAATGGCTGGCGAAGGTGAACGGCGCCAGGCAGGGAATATCGGTTTCGATGGCGATCTCCTCGTACAATTCGCGGATGAGGCATTCTTCGGGCGTCTCGCCGGGCTCGACCTTGCCGCCCGGAAACTCCCACAGGCCGGCCAGTTGCTTGCCTTCGGGGCGCTGCGCCAGAAGCACGCGGCCGTCGGTATCGACCAGCGCGCAGGCTGCGACCAGGAGCAGGCGCTTGCCGACAGGGTGCGGGCCGGTCATGCGCCGGGCGGCCGGCGATAATGGTAACGATAGAGTTCGTCGAACCCGAGCGAACGATAAAGCGCCAGCGCCGGCGCGTTGTCGGCCTCGACCTGCAGCCAGGCTTCCCGGGCGCCGCGCAGCCGTGCCCATTTCAGCGCCGACAGGATGAGGTGGCGGCCATGGCCCTGGTTGCGCACCGATTTGTCGGTGGCGATCTCGAACAGCCCGGCAAGATCGCCGTCATGGACGCAGATCAGCGTCGCCAGCGGTTCGGTGCCGTCTTCGAGCGCGAACAGCCCGGCTTCCGGCTGGATGGCGCCGATGATCTCCGACAGGCCCGGCCGCAGAGACACATCCGAGCCGCTTACCTTGAGCGCCGCGCCGATGAAGCGGCTGATGTCCTTCAGCGGGATCTGGTCCATGGCGGCATCGAGCTGGGCGTCCGCCAGCGGCAGCCGCATCACCAGCGATTCGTCGAATGTGCTCCAGCCCTCGCTGTCGAGATGTTTGGCAAGGATCGGCCCCGACAGCGGCGATATGCGGAAGGTCAGCGGCCGGCCATAGGCGTCGAAACGGCGGCTGGCGCGGCCGATGCGATCGGCAATGTGCTGGATGTCGCCCGGATCGAGCGGGTTGACGGAATTCAGCCGCTTGGCCGGATGGCCCGCCGTCAGCCGCACCACCCAGGTGCCGTCATAATGCACGGCCGCCGCCGGCCAGGCGCGAAAGCCGGCCGCCTCGTAGCGGCGCACGATGGCAAGCACGCTTGCCGGATGTCTGGAAACCAACGCCATCAACTCCGATAATCGCCGTTGATGGCGACATACTCCTTGGTGAGGTCGCAAGTCCACACCGTCGCCTTGCCGCGGCCGATGCCGATATCGGCACGGATGCGGATCTCGTCGCGCTTCATGTAGGCCGACGTCGCCTTCTCGGAGTAGGCGGCGTCGCGCTCGCCCTGATGCGCCAGCCTGATGTCGCCGAACCAGATCGACAGCAGGTCGCGGTCGGCCGGTTCGCCGGCCTTGCCGACGGCCATGACGACGCGGCCCCAATTGGCGTCTTCGCCGGCGACCGCCGTCTTGACCAGCGGCGAATTGGCGATCGACAGCGCGATGCGCTTGGCCGAGCGGGCCGATTTCGCGCCGGTGACGGTGACCTCGACCTGTTTTCGCGCGCCCTCGCCGTCGCGCACCACTTGCAGTGCCAGCGCTTTCAGCACCTTGCCGAGCGCGCGGCGGAAGGCGCCGAGGCGCGCATCGCCGGCATTCGTGATATCAGGCGCGCCGCGTCGGGCGGCCGTGCCGGTGGCGAACATCAGCAGCGTGTCGCTGGTCGAGGTGTCGCTGTCGACGGTGACCGCATTGAAGGTCTTGGCGGTGCCGCGCGACAAAAGATCCTGCAGCACGGGGGCTGCGATCGGCGCGTCGGTGGCGATGAAGGAGAGCATCGTCGCCATGTCGGGCGCGATCATGCCGGCGCCCTTGGCAATGCCGTTGATGGTGACGTCGGCGTCGCCGAGTTTTACCGTCGCGGTCGCCAGTTTCGGATAGGTGTCGGTGGTCATGATCGCCTTGGCGGCTTCGGTCCACAGGTCCGGCCTGCCGTCCTTGACCAGTCCGGCGAGCAAATGGCCGAACTTGCCGGCATCCAGCGGCTCGCCGATGACGCCGGTCGAGGCCAGAAACACTTCGTCCGGCGTGCAGCCCGCAGCCTTGGCCGCAGCTTCACCGGTCATTGCCGTGGAGGCTCGGCCCTTGCTGCCGGTGAAGGCATTGGCATTGCCGGAATTGACGACCAGGACGCGCGCCTTGCCGGCGCTAAGATTCTGCCGGCAGAAATCGACCGGCGCCGACGGGCATTTCGACTTGGTGAACACGCCGGCGACCGTGGTGCCGGCATCGAAGACCATGGTCAGCAGGTCGGTGCGGTTCTTGTACTTTATCCCGGCCTCGGCTGTGGCGATGCGGACGCCCTCGATGTCAGGCATTTTGGGATATTTCTTCGGCGCAAGCGGCGAAATCGTGGCTGACATGAGGACCTCGGGCGGGAGAAACGCAAGAGAGCGCCGGTTTGCCCGATAGCGGGCGCCGGCGCAAGGGCGTTTGGTGGTTGAGCACGTTCCCCTTTCTCATCGAAACGAAACGCTCAGTTGCACGAAACGGACCGTTTCGTTTCGACTAAAAAGTGTGTACGATGTGCCGACGAAAATCATGGGCAAGGAAAACAGGATGGGGCTGGTTCCGGGGCGCAGGTCGATCGGCGCGCGGCGCAACCCCGACAGCGCCGACGCCATTCTCGACGCCGCCGAGGCAGTTCTGGTCGAGGCCGGTTATTCCGGCTTCTCGATCGAAGCGGTGGCGCGGCGGGCGCGTGCGGGAAAGCCGACAATCTATCGCTGGTGGCCGAGCAAGGCCGCCTTGCTGTTCGACGTCTATCAGCGGCTAAAGCGCGTTGATTATCCCGATACTGGGAACCTCGAGGACGATCTCGTCGGCTTCCTCAAAAGCCTGTTCTCGCACTGGCGCGAAACATCGTCAGGCAGCATCTTCAGATCGCTGATCGCCGAGGCGCAGTCGGACGCGACCGTGACCGCCGTGCTTGCCGAATACACCAAAGGACGCCATGCCCATACCGGCCAGATGATCGAACGCGCCAAGGCAAGAGGCGAAGTCGCGGCCGACGTCGATTCCACGCTCGTCGCCGACCTGGTCGCCTCGTTTGCCTGGACGCATCTTTTGACCAATCGCCTCGACGAAGACGAAACGACGCTGCGCAAGGCGGTTGGCTATCTGTTGAAAGGCATAGAAGCTGACGATGCCGGCTCGGTCGACGCCGCGGCTGTCCGGCGGAGGCGTCGACGTGTCATCGGTCGCACCGCCCGGTAGAGCGGCAGGGTGGCGGGGCAAGACCCTGGCGTGGTGCAGACCACCAGAGGAACAATTGTCGGAGGCTGCGCTGCCCCTCATCGCCCTGCCGGGCACTTCTCCCCGTATAGTGACGGGGAGAAGGACGCCTTCGCAACGGATTTCGCCAACCTCCAGCGTTGCAGGAATGGCGCCGGGGTCGCGGCCAGCCCCCTTCTCCCCGTCACTACACGGGGAGAAGATGCCGGCAGGCAGATGAGGGCCGACGCCGACGCCAACAATTTTGCAGAGGCGATTGCCCTCGCCTACTTCGTGTTTTCCAGCGCGTCGACCGTCTTCTTCAGCTTCTCGTCCGGGATCTCGACCTTGGCCTGGGCGCGCAGCGACTTGACCAGCGCGATGTATTTGTCGCGGATGACAGCCTGACGGGCCTGATCCTTGACCTGGTCGAAGGCCGGCGGCTGCTTGGCGCGCTTGTCCTCGACCTGGATGACGTGCCAGCCGAACTGCGACTGCACCGGCTGCTCGGTGTACTTGCCGACCGCCAGCGCGAACACCGCCTTGTCGAATTCCGGCACCATCTGACCGGGTCCGAACCAGCCGAGATCGCCGCCGCTGGTCTTGCCGCTCGGATCGCTGGTGTGCTCGTTGGCGAGTTTCTGGAAATCGGCGCCGCCATCGAGCTGCTTGATGATCGCATCGGCCGCTTCCTTCGTCTTCACGAGGATGTGACGGGCATGGACCTCGTTGGCCGGCGGCGTGTTGGCGATTTCCTGGTCGTAGCGGGCGCGAACCTCGGCATCGGTGATCTTGCCGACGACATCCTTCTCGACCATTTCGCCATGCAGGGCGCGCTGCTGCAGGAACGCCATGCGGCGCTGGAAGTCGGGATCCTTGTCGAGGCCGGTGGTGACTGCCTGGGCGGCCATGACCTTGATTTCGATCGCCGCCGAAAGGGCTGCGGCGCGGCGCTGTTCGGGCGGCATCTGCGCAAACTGCTGCGACAGCTCGCCCTCGGCAAGCGCAAGGTCGGCCTCGGTCAGCGACTGGCCGTTGATCGTGGCGACCACGGCGTTCGGATCGACCGGCGCGGCCGGCTGGGCGGGTGCGCCCGGTTGGGCGGGGGCTGGTTGGGCGGGCGCGGTGTCCTGCGCCATCGCTGGCGACAGCGACAGCGCCGTCAGCCCGAATGCCAAGCCAAGGCTGGCGAGCGACGCGCGGCGGAACAATAAGGACATACAATTAACTCCAATGGGGATAGCTAGGGCGGGATGGCTTCCAGACCAGCCGGATTGTGGCGGAATTTGGCACGGTCGTCAGGGCCAGCGCGCCGTTGACATCGATTGAGCCCCCTCTTATCTGTCCAACGACTTTGCGTCCAGAACCGTTTTCCGGGCGCTTTTTGCGTTTGTCCGCGCTTCACGTGGATTTGATGGGGCCGGCCGGCACCCGTCGCAACGACTTGGAATGCTATCGAAAGGACCATTGAATGGTCAGTTTTGGCGGTCTCGCCCGTAAGGTTTTCGGCTCCTCCAACGATCGCCGGGTCAAGTCGACCCGACCGCGCGTCGAAGCGATCAACGCCATGGAAAACGAGATGCGGGCGCTCTCCGATGCCGAACTGACGGCCCGCACGGAAAAATTCCGCCAGGACGTCGCCAACGGCGCCAGTCTCGACGATCTCCTGGTGCCGGCCTTCGCCACCGTGCGCGAAGCGGCGCGCCGCGTGCTCGGCATGCGCCCGTTCGACGTGCAGCTGATCGGCGGCATGGTGCTGCACAATGGCGGCATCGCCGAGATGCGCACCGGCGAGGGCAAGACGCTGGTCGCCACGCTGCCCGTCTATCTCAACGCGCTCGCCGGCAAAGGCGTCCATGTCGTCACCGTCAACGACTATCTTGCCACACGCGACTCCGAATGGATGGGCCGCGTCTACAAATTCCTCGGCCTTACCGTCGGCGTCATCGTCCATGGCCTGTCCGACGAGGAACGCCACGCCGCCTATGCCGCCGACGTCACCTACGCCACCAACAACGAGCTCGGCTTCGACTATCTGCGCGACAACATGAAATACGAGCGCGCCCAGATGGTGCAGCGCGGCCACAGCTACGCGATCGTCGACGAGGTCGATTCCATCCTCGTCGACGAGGCGCGCACGCCGCTGATCATTTCCGGTCCGCTCGAGGACCGCTCGGAAATGTACAATACCATCGACGCCTTCATGCTGAAGCTCGAGCCGGCCGACTATGAGATCGACGAGAAGCAGAAGACCTCGATCTTTACCGAGGATGGCACCGAGAAGCTGGAAAACCTTTTGCGCGACGCCGGCCTGCTCAAGGGTGAGTCGCTCTACGACGTCGAGAACGTCGCCATCGTCCACCACGTCAACAATGCGCTCAAGGCGCACCAGCTGTTCCAGAAGGACAAGGACTACATCGTGCGCAACGGCGAGATCGTCATCATCGACGAATTCACCGGCCGCATGATGCCGGGCCGCCGCTATTCGGAAGGCCTGCACCAGGCGCTCGAGGCCAAGGAGCATGTGGCGATCCAGCCGGAGAACCAGACGCTCGCCTCCGTCACCTTCCAGAACTATTTCCGCCTCTACAAGAAGCTCGCCGGCATGACCGGCACGGCGCTGACCGAGGCCGAGGAATTCGCCAACATCTACAATCTCGACGTCACCGAGATCCCGACCAATCTGCCGGTCATCCGTATTGACGAGGACGACGAGGTCTACCGGACCGTCGAGGAGAAGTACAAGGCGATCGTCAGGGAGATCAAGGAAGCCCGCGAAAAAGGCCAGCCTACCTTGGTCGGCACCACCTCGATCGAGAAATCCGAGCTGCTGGCCGCACGCCTGCGCAAGGAAGGTTTTGCCGATTTCGAGGTGCTGAACGCCCGCCACCATGAGCGTGAGGCGGCGATCGTCGCCCAGGCGGGTAAACCCGGCGTCATTACCATTGCCACCAACATGGCCGGCCGCGGCACCGACATCCAGCTCGGCGGCAATGCCGACATGCGCATCGCCGAGGAGCTTGGCGACATGCCGGCCGGCCCCGAGCGCGACGCCAGGGAAAAGGCAATCCGCGACGACGTCGCCCGGCTGAAGGAGAAGGCGCTCGCCGCCGGCGGCCTCTACGTGCTCGCCACCGAACGCCATGAATCGCGCCGCATCGACAACCAGTTGCGCGGCCGCTCGGGCCGCCAGGGGGATCCCGGGCGCTCAAAATTCTTCCTGTCGCTGCAGGACGATCTGATGCGCATCTTCGGCTCCGAGCGCATGGACGGCATGCTGCAGAAGCTTGGCCTCAAGGAAGACGAGGCGATCATCCACCCCTGGATCAACAAGGCGCTGGAAAAGGCGCAGAAGAAGGTCGAGGCGCGCAATTTCGACATCCGCAAGAACCTGCTGAAATATGACGACGTCTCGAACGACCAGCGCAAGGTGGTGTTCGAGCAGCGCCTCGAACTGATGGACGGCGAAGGCCTGTCCGAGACCATCGCCGAGATGCGCGAGGGCGTCATCGAGGAGATCGTCGCCAAGGCCATTCCCGAAAACGCCTATGCCGAGCAGTGGAACGTCGCCGGCCTCAAGGCCGAGGTCGCCGAATTCCTCAATCTCGACCTGCCCATCGAGGACTGGGTCAAGGAAGAGGGCATTGCCGAGGACGACATCCGCGAGCGCATCAGCCAGGCCGCCGAGACCGCTGCCAAGGAGCGTGCAGAGCGCTTCGGCCCCGACGTGATGGCCTATGTCGAGCGCTCCGTGGTGCTGCAGACGCTCGACCATCTGTGGCGCGAGCACATCGTCAACCTCGACCACCTGCGCTCGGTCGTCGGCTTCCGCGGCTACGCCCAGCGCGATCCGCTGCAGGAATACAAGGGCGAGGCGTTCGAGCTGTTCCAGGCGATGCTGGGCAATCTGCGCCAGGCCGTCACCGCGCAATTGATGCGCGTCGAGCTGGTCCGCCAAGCCGCCGAAGCGCCGCCGCCCGAGGCGCCCGACATGTTCGGCAGTCATCTCGACGGCACCACCGGCGAGGACGATTTTGATGGCGGCGAGACCGGCCTTCTGGTTCGCCAGGAGACCCACGCCACCGTCGCCCCCGAGAACCGCGACCCGCAAAACCCCGCCACCTGGGGCAAGGTCGGCCGCAACGAGGCCTGCCCGTGCGGGTCAGGGAAAAAGTACAAGCATTGCCACGGGGCGTTCGCGTAAGCACCCACTTCCCTTCTCCCCGTTCACGGGGAGAAGGTGCCCGAAGGGCGGATGAGGGGCGACGCCAACGCCCACGATTAGCCAATCTCCCCGCCCGTGGGGGGATGGCCGGCTGGCGAGAGGGGGGCGCTGTCGCGTCGACACCGGAAATGGGCCTTCAGCTCTTATTTCTTTCCATCAGCTGCTGGCCTGTCGTTTCGTCGCGTTCTGCCGCGAACGGTGAACATGGCACAATGCCGGCGCCCCTCATCCGCCTGCCGGCACCTTCTCCCCGTGAAGGGGGAGAAGGGAACACTCCTACCTCCCACCCAACCGTTTCTTAATGTGTTTTGACTACACCTAGACCCGAAAAGAAGCCGAGAACGGAGTGTGATCAGGGTGCGCTTTTCCGCGGCGACGACAGCCGGGCGGTTCCTGCCGCAGCGCCTTGCGCTGCGCGCAAAGCCGCTGCTTGGCCGCATCGATGCCGTGCTGTTCACCGCCGACGAGCGCGGCGAAGCCAGCCGCATGTCGCTGATCGCCTTTTCCATCCGCATCGTCAGCGCCGTCATCGCTTTCGTCAGTCAGGTGCTGATGGCGCGCTGGATGGGCTCGTTCGAGTATGGCATTTTTGTCCTTGTCTGGGTGACGATGGTGATCGTCGGCAATCTCGCCTGCCTCGGCTTCCACACCTCGATCATCCGCTTCATTCCCGAATATCGCGAGCGCAACATGCTGGCCGAACTGCGCGGCATCGTGCTGACCAGCCGCCTGTTCGTGCTGGTCGCCTCGACGGCGATCGCCGGACTGGGCGCGCTCGGCGTCTGGCTGCTCTCGCCGTTTATCGAGAACTACTATGTCGTGCCGTTCATTCTCGGCCTCATCTGCATGCCGATGATCGCCATGTCCGATCTGCTGCAGGGGCTGGCGCGGGCCAACTCGTGGGCGCTGTTTGCGCTGGCGCCGACTTATCTGGTGCGGCCGGTGCTGATCCTGGCGCTGATGGCGCTGATGCTTCTGGTCGGCTTTGCGCCCGATGCCAGGACGGCGATCTTCGCCTCGATCGCCGCCACCTATGCCACCACGCTCGGCCAGCTCATCGGCATCACTGCGCGCATCGGAAAAAAAATCCCGGCCGGGCCGAGGAAGCTGCATTTCGCGCAATGGTTCCTCGTGTCGCTGCCGATCTTCCTGGTCGAAGGCTTCTTCTTCCTGCTCACCAATGCCGACGTGCTGATGGTCGGCGCCTATATGAATCCCAACGACGTCGCCGTCTATTTCGCCACGGTCAAGACGCTGGCACTGGTGCATTTCGTCTATTTTGCGGTCAAGGCGGGCGTTGCCCAGCGCTACGCGCAATTCACCCATGGCGAGCCCGAAAAGCTCGCCGCCTTCGCCCGCGAAACCGTGTCGTGGACGTTCTGGCCATCGCTGTTGATGGCGCTGCTGGTGCTGGTGCTGGGCGAGCCGATGCTGAGCTTGTTCGGGCCTGAATTCGTTGCCGGCTACCCGCTGTTGTTCCTGCTGGTCTTCGGCGTCGTCGCCCGCGCCGCCGTCGGCCCCTGCGAAAGCCTGCTCACCATGAGCGGCAACCAGAATATCTGCGCCGCCGTCTACGCCATGACGCTGGCCTTCAACATCGGCCTCAATCTGGTGCTGATCCCGCTTTTCGGCCTGTGGGGCGCGGCGATGGCGACCGCCTTCGCGATGATCTTCGAAGCCGGCGCGCTGTCCTTCACGGTCTGGCGCAGGCTCGGCATCGTCATGGTCATTTTCGTAGCCGCCAAAGGAGCCGCGTGATGGCTGCCATCCCGTTGCTCGAGGAAACCAGCGGCGGCCCGGCCGGCGCCCTGGTGTCGGGCCTCGCCGGGCTCGCCCGCGAAGCCGATCCCGCCCATATCGAATTGTTGGCCAACGGCCGGCCCCAGCGCAAACTGGCAATTTACGCCGCCTCCGCCGGCTTCGACCTGGTCGAGGAACTCGACTATCTCTGCGCCCGCACGATCGAGCCCAACGTGTTCTTCAACCCGCGCTTCCTGGCACCCGCCATGCCGCGACTGGAAGACCGCGAGGTGCGGCTGGCGGTCATCCGCGACGGCGACGAATACCGCAACCGGCTGCGCTTGCTGGTGCCGTTCTCGGTGGAGCGGCCGGCGACGCCGCTCGGCGTGCGGGTGATGCGCACATGGTCGAGCCCGTTCGGGCCGATCGGCACGCCGCTGGTCGACCGCGACGATCCCGTCGGCGTCATCGAGGATTTCTTCGCGATGCTGTCGCGGCCGCATCTCAAACTGCCAAAAGTCTTCGTGCTGCCCGACATCCGGCTCGACGGCCCGGTGGCCAGCCTGCTGGCCACCGTCGCCGAGACGCGTGGCCTGACGCTGGTCACCACCGGCAAGGCCGAACGGCCGATGCTCGAAAGCGAGATCGACGGCGATGAGTATCTGAAGGCCTCGCTGCGCTCGCACCATTATCGCGAGTTCCGCCGCCTAAAACGCCGGCTCGCCGACCTGGGCAGGCTGGAGCATCAGGTGGCGCGCGGACCGGAAAACATCCGCCATGCCATCGAGCGTTTTTTGACGCTTGAGGCCGCCGGCTGGAAAGGCCGCGAGCGCACCGCCATGGCCATCGACCGCTACCGCGCCGCCTTTGCCCGCGAGGCCGTGCACCGGCTGGCCGAACGCGACCTGTGCCGCATCCATTCACTGACGCTCGATGACCGCACCATCGCTTGCCTGGTCGTCTTCGTCGAGGCCGGCGTCGCCTACACCTGGAAGACGGCCTATGACGAGACGCTCGCCGCCTGTTCGCCGGGCACGCTGCTGATGATCGAGGTGACCAGGCAGCATCTCGACGATCCCAACATCATGATGACCGATTCCTGCGCCGTGCCCAACCATCCGGTGATGAGCCGGCTATGGACGGAGCGCCGGCCGATCGGCACGCTGGTCCTCGGCCTGACGCCGGACGCCGACCGCCTCGCCCGCCAGGCGGCGTCGCAGATCCACCTCTACCGCGAAACCCGCAACATGGCGCGCCTGCTGCGCAACCGGGTGAAGAGCTTGCTGGGACGGCGGTAGGGCAAAGTGCGGCTCCCCTTCTCCCCTTGTTGTGGGAGAAAGTGGCCTCGCGAAGCGAGGTCGGATGAGCAACCGTGCTTCAAACGGAAGCCGGATTCCAGGGTTTGTTGGTGCGCACCATAGCGTTGAGGGTTGTGA
>NZ_JBVVPY010000040.1:0-27104 GCF_055811335.1 Mesorhizobium sp. WSM4847
GGTTACCACAGCACATTAACCACGCCTCGGCGAGGCCGGAATGCTGCCCTGATTCACTTGGTCGCGATCAGCCTCATACTGGCAGGTCGGCCGCCTCGAGCTTGGCTAGAAAGCCGTCGCACCATCCATAGACATCGTGGCCTTCGAGACTGTTCTTCATTGCGTTCCAACGCTCTTTCCGTTCCTCTGGCGACATGCGAAATGCCTCTTCCGTGGAGGCCGCCACTGCCTCTGGGTCATAGGGATTGACGATCACCGCTCCCTCCAACTCGCCAGCGGCGCCGGCAAACTGCGAGAGCACGAGGACGCCCGGATTGCTTGGGTCTTGCGCAGCCACATATTCCTTCGCCACCAAATTCATGCCGTCGCGGAGCGGCGTCACTAGACCAACGCGTGCCAGTCGGTAGAGGCGGGCCAGTTCCAGCGGGCCATGGGAACGATTGGTGTAGTGTACTGGTACCCAATCGATGGTTCCAAGTTCCCCATTGACACTTCCCACCAATTCGGCGATCTGCTTTTGCAGCGCCAGATAGGCCGGTATTTCCCCGCGGGATTTCGGGGTAATCTGCAGCAGTAGCGTCTTGCGGACGCGATGGCTGTTACGATCAAGGAATTGGCGAAACGCCACGATGCGCCGATCGATGCCCTTGGAATAATCCAATCGGTCGACACCAATGGCGACGTCACAGCCAGCAGTCTTCTTGTAAAGTTCCTGCAGATCCCCGTCGCGCGTCGCTAGCTCTGCGAGGCTCTCGAACTTGGCCGTGTCGATACCGATTGGAAAAACCCCGCAGCGAAACTCCCGCCCTTTGACTAGGCAGCTACCGTCTTTCATGAGACACCCTGGGTTTCGGCGGCGGAGACATTCGGCGAAGTTGTCAAGATCGTCGTCGGTTTGAAAGCCGACAAGGTCATAGAACGAAAGCGCTTCCAGCAATTCTTCGCAGAGCGGCACGGTGGCGAGGATGTCCGCCGGCGGCCATGGTATGTGCAGGAAAAAGCCGATGCGGTTGCGGCAGCCGCGCTCGCGCAGTTCTTTCCCTAGAGGGATCAGGTGATAATCCTGCACCCATATGACGTCGTCCTCGCGGTGGAGCGGCATCAAAGACTCTGCGAAGAGTCGGTTAACGCGGTAATATCCTGACTTTCGCGCGTCGTTGTATTCGGCGAGGTCGACACGGCAGTGGAAGACCGGCCAAAGAACCCTGTTGGAAAAGCCGTAGTAATATTCGTCCAGATCCTTCTGCGAGAGATCGGCAAGGGCATAGGTGATGCCGTTAGCCTCCTGCACCGTCGGTGACAGCTGGTTCTTCTCGGTTTTCACCTTCCCCGACCAGCCCATCCAAAGGCCGCCTCGTTCCTTGAGCGCGGCGTTCAGCGCAATGGCCATTCCGCCCGGGGGCAGCGATCCGTGCTCGTCGGGCAGCGCAACCCTGTTTGACACGATGACCAGTCTACCATCTCCACCGTCCCCAACGACACCCATAATGTTCTTCATGGTCACTCCTGTTGCCTGCCAGCTTTTGGCTTCGATCTCAGCCAAGTTAGGGACGGTCATCAGGTGGGACAATCTCATTAGGCGTATGGCAGAATAGCGCACACAAATAGGCACTAAGCGGGGCAGGAACTGAGCTCGCAAAGCTTCGGTTTTTGGATCATGTTTCTCCTAAGTTTTTTAACTGAGAGCGTGGGCCGATTCCGTACGACCACTAGTCTGGCGACCGGCGCCTCCGGGTTCGCGATGAGCGCATCAACCTCCCAACTTTCCCAGAGCTTTGTCACCACGTCTACGAATTCGCCCGCGCTCTTGTAACAATCGGCGTGGGTTGGATATCGGTCAAAGCCGAAATTCAACGCCGCGACCCGACCATTGGCCAGACACGCTTTTGCTGGGATCGGCGCCGGATGCGCCTGGTACGTCAAACCTGGTCGGGCTGACCGAACGGATTGCCTTCCTGCGCAAGCTCGAAATCGACCTTCGTCTGGCGGCATCGATCAACACCGGTGCGGTTGTGCCCTCGCGGACCTTGAAGAAACTCTCGGCATCACCGAAGGAAAGCCAACTGGCCAAAGCTCTTCGGGAACTCGGCCGCATCGAGCGGTCGCTCTCCATGATCGAATGCTATCCGAGTCCCGCATTGCGGCGGCGATGTCAGGCCCGGTCGTCCCTGATGGCGCTGAGAGCAACGGTTATGTGAAACGCGGTCGCAAACCCGGCAGGCCGCCGGTGGTTCCGTTGCAAAATTGTCGTCTGGCAATAGAAATTCGGGGAACGACCCCAGCCTCACGCGGCGGCGATGATTTCGAATTGCTGGGCGATGGGCGGATTTGGATTGAAGGCGTACCTCCCCTGTCGTTTTCGCATCATGTGGATCATCTCGATCCCGCCCAGCGTGGCGATAGCGCTTGTGAATGATTTGAAACCGAGCATAGGCCGCACACGACACTTGATACGCCGGTGATCCTGCTCGATGCGGTTGTTGAGGTACTGGCTCTTTCGGATGCGGATCGGCTTGAGCTGCCGCCGCGACCGATCCCGCAGCCGGCTTTCCGCGTCACAGGAAAGGATCGCCTCGCGATTCGTCTGGCTACCGTCGATGACGATGCGCTCGGGGCGGCCGTGACGCTACAACGCCTTGCGCAGGAAGCGTTTGGCCGCCGGCAGATCACGATGCTCGCTGAACCAGAACTCGACGGTGTCGCCGACGCTGTCGATGGCGCGATAGAGATACATCCAGCGGCCGCGAACCTTGATATAGGTTTCGTCGATATGCCACCTTCCGCTGACGGCACACTTGCGCCGATTGAAGCCTTTCAGCAGCAAGGGCGAGAAGTGAACGACCCAGCGGTGGATCGTCGAATGATCGATACTGATGCCGCGCTCGGCCATCATTTCCTTCAATTCGCGAAGGCTCAAGCCGTAGGCCAGATACCAGCGAACGCAAACAGAATGACGGACTAGTCGAAATGGCGGCCCTTGAACATCTGAACTCTCCGGCGAAACACCAGAGGCCATGCCATGCGCCTGGTTACCGAAGACTTTGCAACACAGCCACCCAGACTCCATACAAATCGCGCAACGCGCCTGCACCCGACCCTCAACCTGCTTAAGAGTAACCGGACGGCCGGCGATGCGATCGCCCCATCGGAATTGCCCGACGAGGCAGGGGCGAGATGAGCCGATTGTCCGGAAGAGATCAGGTCGGGCTTGAGAGCTTGCTGGCCTGGGTGGCTGCTGGTCCAGATGGTTCTATTCGGCAGCGTGCTCGTTCTGATCTGGCGGCCCAGCTGCGCTTGTAAAGTTCGTCTGCTCGGCGGGCACGCAGCAATGCCGATCGACATCAAGGACGCGGTCAAAGCGGATCTTCCGCACATCGCCATAGGTTGCACAAGGGCGGCGCAGGATGGTGAACAACGGCCACACCATCCAAGTCAACCTGCCGCAAGGCAGCACCCTCGCCCGCGGGGATCGTGTCTATGAGCTGCTACAGTTTCATTTCCATGCGCCAAGCGAGCACCACGTCGCGGGCAAGAGCTTCCCGATGAAAGCGCATTTTGTCCATAAGGACCGCAACAGCGATACTCTGGGTCTGCTGGGCCTGTTTCTGACGCCAGGCGCCACAAATGCCAGCTTCGCCAGGCTTGCCGCAGCATTTCCCGCAACCGCAGGCGAGGACACAGCGGTCGACGAGGCCGACCCCCAACGCGCTTCTACCGGCTTCGCTTGGCTACTGGACATATGAGGGATCATTGACGACGCCGCCATGCACCGAAAACGTCGAGTGGATGGTCGCGACGGAACCGATTGAGGTCGACCCAGCGGACATCGAGCGATTTACCTCACTCTATCCTTTGAACGCGGCCTATCCGCCGCACCACTGCGCCCAACCACGCAGCGGTGGCCGGTGACAAGATGCGTTTGCCCTCCAGCGAAACCACTGCCTGTCAGTTTGATCGAGCGTGATTCCGGGTTGCGCGATTTTGCATGGGGCTGGTTCGGTTCTTAATCGCATTTGATGGTCCGCATTCATACCGTAGATGCACTCATCGAAACGATCGATTTTACGAAGAGTAACGAACATGAAAAAGGCGTTGCTCAGGACGTTTTGAGGACGATCAGCGGCATGAAGTACAGAGCGGACATCAGCGGTCTACGGGCCGTCGCCGTTGTTCCTGTTGTCCTGTATCATGCTGGCTTTTCAGCGGTCAGCGGCGGGTTCGTTGGGGTCGACATCTTCTTTGTGATCTCCGGCTTCCTGATAACGTCCGACATCATCGAGCGGACAGAGAGAGGCGAATTCTCGCTGCTGGACTTCTATCACCGCCGCGTTCGACGGATTTTCCCCGCCCTCTCCGCGATGCTCGCCGCCTGTTTTGCGATGGCGTGGTTTGTGTTGCCGCCGGGAGAGTTCATTGGGTTCGGCAACAGCGCCATCGCCGCCGCGATTTCCTTCAGCAACTTCTTTTTTTACCGCAACACCAACTATTTCACTGAAGCCGCGAACTCGCTCCCGCTCCTGCACACATGGTCGCTGGCTGTCGAGGAGCAGTTTTACTTGCTGTGGCCTTTGGCAGTCATACTCATGATGCGATGGCTGAGACCGTGGGCGTCGTCAATCATCGTCGCAGCGCTATTCGTCATGTCCATCTACGCCGCTGAGCACTGGCTCCAGAGCGACCCGCCCTTTGTATTCTACATGCTTCCGACGCGCGCTTGGGAACTGCTCGCGGGCGGGCTGATCGCGCTGCCCGTGGCCAAGGCAATGAAGCCAAACCAAACGATTGCGGAACTCCTCGCTGCCTCGGGTCTGGCGCTCATCACCGCTTCACTTTTCCTGATCGATCAAGATACGCCATTTCGTGGCCTCCACGCGCTTGCTCCCTGCATTGGAGCGGCGCTCATCATCGCCGCCGGCTTTCACCGCGAAACAATGGTCTCAAAAGCGCTGTCGATCGGCCCTGCCGGCTTCATCGGCCTGACTTCCTACTCGCTCTACCTCTGGCACTGGCCGTTGCTGGTCTTTGCTGGCATCTATCAAAATCGCGAGTTGCTCGTCTCTGAACGTGTCGCTGTCGTAATGGCCGCGCTGCTCGTCTCAGCTCTCTCATGGCGCCTTGTCGAGCGCCCGTTCCGCCGGAGAGCTACAGGTTGGACGTGGCTGGTACCGACCGCCGGCGCAACAGCTGCGGTGTGCTGTCTATCCCTGGCTATCATCAACAGCTCCGGCTTCCCCAGTCGGGGCCCTGATGGCGGCCCGTCTGTTCAAGCACTCAGAGCGGAGAGGGCCAAGTTCGAAGCATCTTCCTGCCTCGAGCGTGGCGGGCTCATCCCCAAAACGGGCGAATGCCTCCTCGGCTCCGGCAATATCGCTCCGACGATCGTTTTGTGGGGCGATTCTCAGGCTGCCCATCTTGCCCCTTCTTTAAGCGAGGCCGCCCGGACCACAGGCGTGCGCGTCAGACAGATTACAAAAGCGGGGTGCGCTCCTTTCCCCAACATGACGATGCTTCCCGCCAGTCCATTGACAGCGGATTGCCCGGCCTTCAATTCGTCCGCGCTCCAATCGGTGCTTGCCGATCGCAACGTCACACTCGTGATCCTAGCAGGCCGCTGGAACACCTACTCGGGGCGTGGAGGCAGCTTCCTTTCGAAGGATGGAAGCTGGCCTTCGCGGGAGGCTTCCAAAGCGAACTTCACGTCCGCCATTAAAGAGACCGCGGCCGCACTGGCGACCCGTGGCATCAAGACCGCCGTGGTTGGACCAGCCCCAGAACCGCCCACCGATGTGCTGACTTGCCTTATCCGTGCGGACTTCATGAATGGCGATGCGCCGTGCTCCACCATGCCGGCCGAGAGGTCTTGGCAGAACAATCAAATCCTCGCGGATCTGCTGCCACGAACTGTACAATTCGTTCCGATAGTCCAAGCTTTGTGTGGGCAGGAAAAGTGCCCGCTGAAATCAGGTGAAGACGTCTTCTACCTCGACGCGATCCACCTTTCGCGGGCGAGCCGGCATATCCTCGCCCCCATTTTCGCTAAGGTCATCTCTTCGCCGGCCATGGATCTGGAGTAAGTCAGGCTTCTCCGGGGGAAAGGATCGCGCGCATGGCCGCGGTGCAGCGCGGGCTAACCCTCAGCAAGGACTGCAGCGAAGTATTCGTCATGGTATCTCCCGTCAGTGCTCTGCTGCAGCCACGACCTTGAGCCTGATTGATTGGGGTCCAACGGCAGAGTTATGCGGCTCGACACCGGTCTTGCTGCCCGCGAACCTTGAGGCGTTCGTCGATCGGATAGAGGCTTCGATTCAGGAGACCTGCTTCGTAATGCGGCCATGATAGGCCGGTCCCTCACCGACTGCCGCGCGCTCGGAAGAGATCGTCAGCATCGCCGGCTGGTTGGTGGCGTATGATCGGAGGACGACCGGTGTCCCTGACCTTTCGGCGCGGCTCCAGCTTTGCGAGCAGTCGCTTCGAGATTCGAGAAACTACCCGTGTAGCCGCGCTGTTTGATAGCTTGGAACAGCTTGCTCCAGCACTGGCTGAGAAACGCCTCGAAATGTAAGGTGACGTCGTGTTCAACGCCGTCCTGCGTCGGTCGGGTGGGGTGTCGAAAGTCAGCCATTTAGCGATGCTGCGCCAAGCATAGCCGGTATGACCGGCGTCGGCACAGGACAAGCCGATCCTTCCGCAGGGCATGAACATTTCGAACACCATCTACCGCGATTGTCGATAGCGTGGCGCACCTGGCGCCTGTGACTTACCTCAATATGCGGACCATCCTGAAATCAGATTGACTTGCGACGAATGTTACCAAACGATTTGGCGGGTGGAAGAGCCGGCGTCATCCAGTCGCCAGGGCCGGCTTCTGCCGCCAGGCTTTACCGCCATCTGCATCGTCCGCAGGCTTTTGTTCGTGAACCGTGTCTGATCGACCGCGCATGAAAACGTGCGAACTTTCATGGGGCGCACCACGAAACCCTATTGCAGAGCCAACCAAGCCCGGCCGGCGACGTCAGCAAGGGGCCTATAAGACAAGCCGGGGTCCGGATTTCTCCCAGATCATCCGCGATTTTAAATCAAATACCTCTGTGGATATTGACGATTGCGCGACCCTCACCTCGTAGACGGCCAGCGCGGGCGGCAACTGAGAGGGTCATATGACAAGCGATTTTTCCGCCGCGCGAGTGCATCTAGATCGAGCGTATCATTACCTGCGAGGCGATGACCCGATGAGCCGGAGGGGGCGCGAAGCCTTGGATTTGCTGATCGAGGCGGTTGCTGTCGAAGAGTTCAAGCAACCGCGCCAAAACGCGGAGGTGCTAACATTTCCGATTAAGCGCCGCTTCTGAGGCAATCTCCATGGTGGCAACCATGAACATGGTGTGCAAACACCCTCAGAATACTGCCCGTCCAGGCATGAGCCGAGCCTGTCCTCACAACCATCCGAATTGAGCTGCCCTTAGTGTAGGTTCCATCATCGATGTCGGCGGCAGCTATTCCGGAATGGCCGCCGCCCTGCAGTTCCGCCGCGCCCGCGCCAGGTTCTAGACTAGTGATCGACGCCGGGCTGCGGCGGACGCTTTTTGCCAGTCATTCGCCTGCTTTCCTGCCCCAGGACGACGTCGATCCGGCCAAAATCGCGAAGGGTCGCCTGAGCAGCTTTCGCGTTGCGAGACGCTCGCCTGGTACGACGGAACGGCCGAACGGGTGAGGGGAGCCGCGACTCTTTCGGCTTCGGCCTCGAAATCCATCATCTGCTCGAGCGCCTGCGGCACCACCGTCTCGTAAAAGGCGGTGTAGTCATAGGAGGTGAAAGCGTTGTTCGAACCGCCGATGGCGGAGACGGCGCGGTCGAATGCGCCGGCCGCGTGATTGGTCGTCGCCTTGAACATCAGATGCTCGAAGAAATGGGCCATGCCGGACTTGCCGGGCGGCGCATCCGCGCTGCCGATCTTGTACCACACCATATGGGTGACGATCGGCGCCCGATGATCGGGAATGACGACAACTTCCATGCCGTTGTCGAGCAGGAAATTCGTTGCCTTGATGTCATCGGTGGCCGCCAGAACCGGAGCGGCGGTGGTCACAAACGACAGAGCAGTCGCAAAAAGTGTCCCGCGCAGCCAGCCAGACCGAAGATTTATCGATGGCTCCGGTTGTGGTGACCGGGCGATGGGCAAGGTTCCAGGTGAAGTGAGTTGTCCCTCATTTTGAAGGTGCTGCGTCCTCGTCGCCCTCACTGGGAGAAAGTGGATCGGTGGGCAGCGCCGGGCCAGATGAGCCCCTCAGCATGCTGCCAAGCCCGACTCGAGCGTTATCTTTGAGTGCGTCGTGGAAAGGTGGGGCGGCATTTTCTGGTGGGGGATCATGGGACGACTCTCCTGGCCTCGTATGTGTTTGCGATGACCACGCACGCACCGTGCCAAATGGGAAAACCGTTTCGGCCATGTGATTAATCGGACTCTGTGTGTTGCGTATCCGACATTGTCGGACAAGCCCCTGTCCCAGAAGCGCTTCGCCTGCTCGTCACGGATCTGGCCGGCAAGATCGATCGACTGGAGTCAAGAGGTCGAGCGGCTGCGCCTCGACAACAGCGGTACTGTCAAGTTTGGCGAGGCGGCGATCTGTGGCACCGTCTTGCTCATGAGCACGACGTCCGATACCTACCGGGGCTTCCGCTACCCGGCCGAGATCATCAATCAGGCCGTCTGGTTGCATCACTGCTTCAGCCTGAGCCTGCGTGACGTTGATCTGATTCTTGCCGGCGAGGTGTCGTGGTCAGCTACGAGACTGTCCGTGAATGAGCCTGCGCGGGCGCGCCTATGCCAAGACGCTGAAGCGGAGGCGGCCGCAGCCCGGAGACAAATGGTTTTTGGATGAAGTGTTCGTTCGCATCCGAGGCAAACTGCCGTTGGGCCGATGCGGTGACCAACTGGCCAGCACGGCTCTCTACGAGGCGGCTTATTCGCTGCTCGTGCTCAGCAAGGAAATGTCGGGCTTCAGGCGTGGGGCATGAACGTCGCCAAACGGTGCGGTATGGCTCCAGCCCGAGTTGCTGTTGCCCGCAAGCTCGCCGTCATTCTGCGTCGCATGAGAGGCCGGTCTCGTCGATGAACACGAGCTTCGCCGGATCGAGATCGAACTGGCCGTCGAACCACTCCCGGCGCGCTCACAGGACGTCGGGGCGATTGCTGTGGCCGCGAAGCCAGACGCTCAAGGCGCCCACCACGAGAACGGTGCCTCTGTCGCCCAACTCGCGTTGACTAAGCTACTAACCGAGTGGGCAGACCTGAGCGCGGTGGCACACCCAACTTTCCGCAATTCCCGCCAGGGCGCCGCATCCCGTTCCTAAACCGTCAACTCCTTTCCATGCAGCTAACATCCGATTTTTCCCATCGACGTGAAAACATCAGAACAAAGTACCTTATCTCTACAGATTTTATAGAATATCGTTTGGCCTGGTTTGATGCTGGCCTAGCGGGCATGCGAAGTGTGGAGATTGATGACTTTGGCACGGCTATCGGTTCTCGGAATATCGGGCGGTGTAAGCAAGCCGTCCCGCACCACGGCGGTGGTCAATGCGCTGGTCAGGGCGGTCGCGTTGCGCGTGCCTGCAGACACCGGTCTGATTGAGATCACGGAGGCAGCACCCTCGCTTTTCGCCGGGCTATCCCGCGGCGCACTGGGCGCCTCCGGAGAAGCAATCATCAAGCGTGTCGAGAAGGCAGACTTGCTGGTGGTCGGAACGCCCGTTTATCGAGCTTCCTACACCGGCGCCCTCAAGCACCTGTTCGACCTCGTCGACTATCGCGCGTTGACCGGCAAGACTGTGCTCCTCGCGGCAACGGGTGGCAGCCCCTACCATGGCTTGGTTCTCGAACATCAGCTGCGGCCGTTGTTCGGCTTTTTTGGCGCTGTCACCGTCCCGACGGGCGTCTACGGCGCGCCAGACGATTTCATCGATGGCGAAATCGTGGGCGCAGCCATCATTGAGCGCATTGCAAGGGCCGCTACCGACGCGGTCTCCTTGCTCAACTCCGGTCACGCAAATGCTGCCGTCGCCACCCGCGTCGGCTGAGCAATGAAAGGGGAAACGACGAGATGAGTTCGCATTCCGACGCCATCAAATTTGCCTACTGGGTCCCGAATGTCTCCGGCGGCCTGGTCATTTCCAACATCGAGCAGCGGACGGGTTGGGACATCGACTACAACCGCAAGCTCGCCCAGATCGCCGAGGCCAATGGCTTCGACTATGCGCTGAGCCAGATCCGCTTCACGGCCGGCTATGGGGCCGACAACCAGCACGAATCCGTCTCGTTCAGCCACGCCTTGCTCGCTGCGACCACAACGCTGAAGGTCATAGCAGCGATCCTGCCCGGCCCGTGGAACCCTGCGCTGGCGGCCAAGCAGATCGCTACCATCAACCACCTGACCAATGGCCGCGTCTCCGTCAATGTCGTCAGCGGCTGGTTCCGCGGCGAGTTCGCCGCCATTGGCGAACTCTGGCTCGACCATGACGAGCGCTATCGCCGGTCGGAGGAATTTATCCGTGCGCTGCGTGGCATCTGGACCGAGGACAGTTTCACGCTGAAGGGGGATTTCTACCGCTTCACCAACTATTCGATGAAGCCGAAGCCAATTGATCCCCAGCCCGAAATCTTTCAGGGCGGCTCATCAAGGGCGGCGCGCGACATGGCTTCGCGAGTCTCCGATTGGTATTTCACCAACGGCAATACCCCGGAGGAGATCCGGAAGCAGGTCGACGACATCCGCGCCAAGGCGAATGCCAACGGCCACAAGGTTAGGGTCGGCGTCAATGCCTTCGCCATCGCGAGAGACAGCGAACAAGAAGCACGCGCCGTGCTCGACGAGATCGTCGTCAAGGCCAATCCCGAGGCAGTCCAGGGTTTTGCCGACCAGGTCAAGAATGCCGGCAGGGCCTCGCCGGAAGGCGAAGGCAATTGGGCTAAATCCTCTTTCGAGGATCTGGTGCAATACAATGACGGCTTCCGCAGCAACCTCATCGGCACGCCGGAACAGATCGCCGAACGCATCCTCACGTTGAAGGATGCTGGCGCCGACCTCATCCTGCTCGGCTTCCTGCATTTCCAGGAAGAGGTCGAGTTCTTCGGCAAGCGCGTCATCCCATTGGTGCGCGAACTGGAAGCAGCTCGCGACAGGGAGCTTGTCGCCGCGGAATAGGTCAGGCGCGGCCTTCGGGCCGCCGCCAGCTTTGCTTCAAAAAACAGGGACGTTTCATGATTGGTGCTTCGCTGGGAGCCGCCGCATACGAGCGCGCGCCCGAAATTTCCCGCATTCTTGCTGGTGCTGGCCCCGTGGAGGACACGCGCCCGGCGCGCCGGTCGGCAAAGGCGGATGCCATCCTGGCCCTGAGCGGGATCGGGATTTCGTTTGGCGGCGTCAAGGCGCTGAGCGACATTGATCTCGAGGTCAAAGGCGGTGAGATCCGCGCGGTGATCGGCCCCAACGGCGCTGGCAAGTCCTCGCTGATCAACATCATCAGCGGCCTCTATCATGCCGACCACGGCAGAATCGCGATCGACGGCCAGTCCTTCTCCCGGGTGCCGGCGAGCCGTCTGGCGCGACTGGGCGTTGCACGAACCTTCCAGAACCTGGCGCTGTTCGGCGGGCTATCGGTGCGCGACAACATCGCGTCGGGCCGCTCCCACACCAGGCGCGCCAACTTCGTCGAACACATTGCAGGCCTGCCACGCGCCCGGCGCGAGGATGCGATGATCGCCGAAAAGACCGATCAGATAGTCGCCTTCCTGCATCTCGAGGCCGTCGCCGACCGGCTGGTCGCGACGCTGCCCTATGGCCTGCAGAAGCGGGTCGAACTCGCCCGCGCGCTGGTCGCCGAGCCGAAGATCCTGCTGCTCGACGAGCCGATGGCCGGTATGACCGCGACCGAGAAGGCCGAGATGGCCGGCTTCGTGCGTGCGGCGCGCGACCGGCACGGCGTCACCATCATCCTGATCGAGCACGATATCGGCGTGGTCATGGGGCTCTCCGATCGGGTCGCCGTGCTCGACTACGGCCGCAAGATCGCAGACGGGACGCCGGCCGAGGTCAGGACCGATCCGGCAGTGATCCGGGCCTATATCGGCACCGCCGATGGCGAGGACATCTGATGAGCTACTATGATTTCCTCTTCGTCATCGAAGTGCTGGTCGGCGGCCTGCTCTCTGGGGTCATGTATTCGCTTGTCGCCATCGGTTTCGTGCTGATCTACAAGACGTCGGGCGTGCTGAACTTCGCGCAAGGGTCGATGGTGCTGTTCGCAGCGCTCACCTTTGTCAGCCTCGTCGAACGCGGCATCCCGTTCGCGCTTTCGCTGCTCATCACCTTCGCGGTCATGGTCGCGCTGGGCTTCACCATCGAGCGGACTGTGCTCAGGCCGCTGGTCAATCGCTCGCCGATGACGCTGTTCATGGCTACGCTTGGGCTGTCCTGCATCATCGAGGGCGCTGCCCAGTTGATGTGGGGCACCCAGGTGCACGGGCTCGATCTCCGCATAGACGACACGCCGTTCGAGGTCGGCGGCATCCTGATCTCGTCGTTTGACCTTCTCGCCGCAGGCATTGCCGCGGCGATGGTGGCGGCCTTGAGCGCATTTTTCTATTGGACCCGGATCGGGCTGGCGTTTCGCGCCGTCGCCGACGACCAGTTCGCGGCGCTCGCTGTCGGGCTGCGGCTGCCCCGGATATGGGGAACGGTGTGGACGGCCGCGGGGTTCGTGGCGCTGGTCGCGGGGCTGCTGTGGGGCGCGCGTCTCGGTGTCCAGTTTTCTCTGTCGCTGGTCGTTTTGAAGGCGCTGCCGGTGCTGGTGCTTGGCGGCTTCGATTCCATCCTCGGCGCCATCGTCGGCGGCCTCATCATCGGCGCCAGCGAAAAACTCGCTGAGGTCTATCTCGGCCCCTTCGTCGGCGGCGGCATCGAAGGCTGGTTCGCCTATGCGCTGGCGCTGGTGGTCCTGCTGGTGCGCCCCTCCGGCCTGTTTGGCCAGAAAACCGTCGAAAGGGTCTGACCGATGGCCGTGCAAGCGCTCGATGCCGCAAGGCTTCCAATCGACTGGCAGAAGTTGGCTCTGCCGGCCGCCTTGATTGCCGTGGCCTACGGCCTAATCCCCGCCTACGCATCGAACTATCTCGTCGAGGCAATCCTGCTGCCGTTTCTGGCGCTCAGCCTGGCGGCGGTCGGCCTTAACCTGCTCACCGGCTACTGTGGCCAGCTTTCGCTCGGCTCTTCCGCCTTCATGGCGGTCGGCGCTTTCGCCGCCTATAATTTCAACCTTCGGGTCGAAGGACTATCGCTGGCGGCGACCATGATCCTGGCCGGGATTTCGGCCGCCGGAATCGGCGTCGTGTTCGGCTTGCCCAGTCTCAGGCTCCGCGGCTTCTATCTCGCCGTCTCGACGCTCGCCGCCCAGTTCTTCGTGCAATGGGCGCTGACCAAGTTCGGCTGGTTCTCCAACGACAACCCATCGGGCGTGATTTCGGCGCCGCATCTCATCGTCGCTGGGTTCCCGCTCGACGGCGCCACCGGCCGCTACCTGCTTTCGGTCACCACGGTCATCGTGCTCACCGCTCTCGTTTGGCGCCTGGTCAACAGCGCGACCGGTCGCAACTTCATCGCCGTGCGCGACAACGAAACCGCGGCGCGCGTCATCGGTGTTCCCGTGCTGCGAACCAAGCTGCTGGCCTTCGCCATCTCGTCCTTCATTATCGGCGTTGCCGGTGTGCTGTGGGCCTTCACCTATCTGCGCACCGTTGAACCGGCCGGATTCAATCTCGACCGCTCGTTCCAGATCTTGTTCATCATCATCATCGGCGGGTTGGCCTCGATACGCGGCGCGTTTCTGGGCGCGGCCTTCATCGTGGTCTTCCCGCTCGTTCTGTCCCGGCTCGGCGCCTTCCTGTTCGGCGGCCTGTTCGATTCAGGCGTGCTCGACATGAGCCAGCGCATCGTACTCGGCGCCCTCATCATCATCTTCCTCATCGCGGAACCGAACGGCCTGTCGGCCCTCCTGGACCGCCTCAAACGGCGGATCGGCTCAAGGTCCAGCTGAGTGCCGCTCGACATTCTCCCCTCACGGACCACAACCTCAGGAGACGCAACCCATGACCTTCTTCAGCCACCTACGGAAGGCGGCGATCGCCACGGCCTTCGTGCTCGGCGCGACGGCTGTCCACGCCGACGAACAGTATTTCCCCCTGCAGAGCTATCGCGTCGGCCCCTATGCCGCCGGCGGCACCGGCTTCTTCGGCGGCTTCGTCGACTACCTCAACCTGATCAACATCCGCGACGGTGGCGTCAACGGCGTCAAGCTGACCTGGAGCGAAGGCGAAACCCAGTATGAGGTCGAGAAGGGCGTCGAGGTCTACGAACGGCTGAAGAGCAATCCGGGTATTGCCGCCTGGAACCCGCTTTCGGTCGGCATCGCCTACGCCATGATCGACCGCATCACTGACGACAAGGTGCCGCTGATCACCATCAACCACGGCCGCACCGACACCACGGACGGGCGCGTGTTCCCTTACGTCTTCCCGCTGCTGCTCAATCCCTACAGCGAGACTTCCGGAATCGTGAACTACATCGCCTCCAGGGAAGGCGGCCTGGACAAGCTCAAGGGCAGGAAGATCGTGGTGCTCTATCACGGCTCCCCCTACGGCAAGGAGACGATCCCGATCTACGAGCTTTTGGCGCACAAATACGGCTTCGAACTGTCGCAGATCGAGGTTCCGCATCCGGGCAACGAGCAGCAGGCACAATGGCTGACGATCCGTCGCGAGCATCCCGACTATGTGGTGCTGCGCGGCTGGGGCGTGATGAACCCTGTAGCGTTGAAGACTGCGCAGAAGACCGGGTTCCCAGCCGATCACATTGTCGGCAATGTCTGGTCGAATTCCGAAGAGGACGTCATCCCCGCGGGCGATGCCGCCAAAGGCTATACGGCCATCACCACCCAGGCCTCGGGCGAGCAGTATCCGGTGGTCCAGGAGATCGTGAAAACGGTCTACGGCGACGGCAAGGGCAATCTCGAGGACAAGAGCCGCATCGGCTCGGTCTACCACAATCTCGGCATCGTCAATGGCATCCTCAATGTCGAGGCGGTCCGCATCGCGCAGGCCAAGTTCGGCAACCGCACGCTGACCGGCGACGAAGTGCGCTGGGGCTTCGAGCATCTCAAGCTCGATCCGGCGCGCGTCGAGGCGCTCGGCGCCAAGGATCTGTTCCACTCGATCAATGTCTCCTGGGACAATCACGAGGGTGACGGCTACGTGACCTTCCAGCAGTGGGACGGCAAGAAGTGGAACGTCGTGTCCGACTGGATCGCGCCCGACTGGAAGCTGCTGCGCCCGATCATCGAGAAGTCGTCCGAGGCTTATGCCAGCGAGAAGGGCATCAAGATCCGCACGGCCGAGGACGCCGACGCAGTGGTCAGCAACTGAGTTTGCCATGACGCGGCCGGCCCATGGGCCGGCCGCGCCATCCAGGCGCAAGCGGAGTTATCGATGTCCACCCCGGAAAACCCGATCCTGTCAGTTAGCAGCGTGGAAGCCGTCTATAACGGCGCCATCGCCGCCCTGCACGGCGTTGACCTGTCGGTCGGCAAAGGCGAGATCATCGCCTTGCTCGGCTCCAACGGCGCCGGCAAGACCACGCTGCTGCGCGCCGTATCCAATCTCCTCCCGGCCGAGCGCGGCGCCATTACCGCTGGTCGGATCACCTTCGATGGCGAGGATGTTTCAAGGGCAAGCCCCTCACAGCTCGTCCGCAGCGGCCTCGTCCAGGTCCTTGAGGGCCGGCATTGCTTCCACTCGCTGACGGTCGAAGAGAACCTCTTCACCGGCGCGCTCGGACGCTCGTCCTCCCGCACCGGCGTCAAGGCCGACCTCGACCGTGTCTATTCACTTTTCCCAAGGCTCGCCGAGAAGCGGCGAACCCGGTCCGGCCTCACTTCCGGGGGCGAGCAGCAGATGACGGCAATCGGCCGGGGTCTGATGTCGCGACCGCAACTCTTGGTTCTGGACGAGCCGTCGATGGGGCTCGCGCCGCTGATCGTCGGCGAGATCTTCAGCGCCCTGAAACGGCTAAACCGCGACGAAGGCCTTTCGATCCTCGTTGCCGAACAGAATTCGGCGGTCGCGCTGAAATACGCCGACCGCGCCACCGTGCTCGAGAACGGCGTCAGCGTGCTGGAAGGTTCGGCTGCCGACCTGCGCCAGCGCGCCGATATCAAGACCTACTATCTCGGCGGCTCGCCGCTTCCATCCGACCATTTCCCCAAGGAGACCGCAGCATGACCATCCAATCGAAGCAGCCGTCCGATATCCGCAGCGCCGTGCCACCGGTCGAGCGTCCGTCAGCCAAGCCGCATGTCATCAGGACCGACGCCGAGGCACTCGCTGTCGCCGAAAAACTGGCTGCCGAATTCGCCAAGGATGCCTCCAGGCGGGACCGTGAACGCCTCTGGCCGAAGCAAGAGCTCGATGCGTTTTCGCAGAGCGGCCTGTGGTCGATCAACGTGCCGAAAGCCTATGGCGGGCCGGAGCTCTCCTATGTGACGCTGTCGAAAATGATCACCATCATCTCGGCGGCCGATCCGTCGCTGGGCCAGATTCCGCAGAACCATCTCGGCGTCGTGGCCGCCATCCGCACCGTATCGGATGAAGCCCAGAAGAAGCTGCTTTTCACCGAGGTGTTGTCCGGCACGCGCTTCGGCAACGCGTTCTCCGAATTCGGCTCCAAGCGGGCGGCCGACTTCGAAACCAAGTTCGTCGACGCCGGTGACCATGTCGTCGTCAACGGCCAGAAATTCTATTCGAGCGGCGCGCTACTCGCGCACCTGGTCCCGATCGTGGCGCTCGATGACGAGGGCCGCGCCTGGTATGCCATCGCCGATCGCGGCGCGCCCGGACTGACGGTCATCGACGACTGGTCGAGCTTCGGCCAGAAGACGACGTTGTCCGGCACGGTCTTGCTCGACAATGTGAAGGTGCCGAAGACGCATCTGGTTCCCGGCTATAAGGGTTACGACCGGCCGACGGCCGACGGAGCCATCTTCCAGATCATCCAGGCCGCGGTCGATCTCGGCATCGCCAAGGCGGCGATCGAAGAGACGGTCGATTTCGTGCGCACCAAGTCGCGCGCCTGGATCGACAGCGGCGTCGATCATGCCTGGCAGGATCCTTATACGATCCAGGCGATCGGCGACCTTCGTCTGCGCGCCAATGCGGCAGAGGCAGTTCTGGAAAAGGCCGGGCTTGCCGTTGATCGCGCCGTCGCCGACCCGAATGAGGAGACCGTCGCTGAAGCGCAGATCGCTGTGGCGCAATCCAAGATCCTCACCACCGAGATCGCCATCAATGCCACGAACAGGCTGTTTGAGCTCGCCGGCACGCGCTCGACGCTGGCCGAGCACAATCTCGACCGGCATTGGCGCAACGCCCGCACCCACACGCTGCACGATCCGGTGCGCTGGAAATACGCGATCCTGGGCAACTACTACCTCAATGACGTCAATCCGCCGCTCCATGCCTGGAGCTGACCGCGGGCATCGTCAAGGCACAGAGGACCATTCATGAGCATTGCCACCCCCGACAGGATCAAGGTCCTGTGGTTTCTTCCGACCCATGGCGACAGCCGCTATCTCGGCACCTCCGAGGGGGGCAGGGCGGTCGACTTGCCCTACCTCACCCAGGTCGCCAAAGCTGCCGATGCCATCGGCTACTATGGCGCGCTGCTGCCGACCGGACGCAGTTGCGAGGACAGCTGGGTCGTGGCGTCGGCTCTGGCGCCGCTGACCCAGCGGCTTCGCTTCCTTGTCGCCGTCCGGCCGGGCCTGCAATCGCCGACGCTCGCCGCGCGCATGACCTCGACGCTCGACCGCATTTCCAGCGGACGCCTGCTAATCAATGTGGTCACCGGCGGCGACCCGGTCGAGAACAAGGGCGACGGCATCTTCCTCAGCCATGACGAGCGCTATGAGGTGACGCGGGAATTCCTCGACATCTACAAGGCCGTGCTGCGCGGCGAGACCGTTGCCTTCGCAGGCAAGCACTTCCGTATCGAGGACGGCCGGCTGCTGTTTCCGCCCGTGCAGACGCCACATCCGCCGCTCTATTTCGGCGGCTCGTCGGAAGCAGCCAACGCGGTCGCCGCCGAACAGATCGACAAGTATCTGACCTGGGGCGAACCGCCGGCCGACGTCGCCGCCAAGGTTGATCATGTGCGCGGCCTTGCCGAGAAGGCGGGACGAGCGGTGAGTTTTGGAATCCGATTGCATGTCATCGTCCGCGAAACCAATGACGAAGCCTGGGCCGATGCCGACCGGCTGATCAGCCGGCTGAACGACAAGACGATCGCCGAGGCACAGAAGGTGTTCGCGCGCATGGATTCTGTTGGCCAGTCGCGCATGAGCCGGCTGCATGGCGGCCATCGCGACAAGCTGGAAATCAGTCCGAACCTGTGGGCCGGCGTCGGCTTGGTGCGCGGCGGCGCCGGCACCGCGCTGGTCGGCGACGCGGCGACGGTGGCGGAACGGATCGACGAATACCGACGTATCGGCATCGATACCTTCATCCTCTCCGGTTATCCGCATCTGGAGGAGGCCTATCGTTTCGGCGAACTGGTGCTACCGCTATTGCCGCTCGATCATGAAATCTCGACACGGGCAGCGGTCGTGAACATGGGGCCTTTTGGCGAAACGGTGGCCGGCGACCATCGACCGTCGGCACTGCGCGCGAGTCAATCTTGAGCGCCAGAGAATCGGGCAGAGGGCCGGTCGTAGTCATTATCGGCGGCGGCTTCTCCGGGGCGGCGACTGCGTTTCATCTTGCGCGGCTTCTGCCCGCCGGAGCCGCCGATATCGTGGTCGTCGAGCCCCGAGAGGGACTCGGCTATGGTCTGGCCTATTCGACGCCCGATCCTTCACACCGCATCAATGTGCCGGCGTCGCGGATGACGCTGATCTCCGGTCAGGACAGCCACTTCGCCGACTGGCTGGAGCAGACCGGCGCAATTGCGGACGATGCCGAGGCTGTTGCCGCCAACGGCGCGCTCTACCCGCAGCGTCGCGTTTTCGGGCGCTACGTGGAATCCCATCTCCAGCCTTTGCTGCTCGGCAAAACGATCCGCCATGTCAGGTCCGCGGTCGCATCAGTCGAGCTCAGTGGCGAGGCCTACCACCTGATCCTCGCTGATGGAGGAAAGCTCGCAGCGGACGCCGTGGTGATTGCGGCGACGCATCCGCCGCCGGCCTTGCCATTGCCGCTGCAGTCCGTGATTGGCGCAGCCGGGCTTGTGGCCAATCCCTATGATCTCGAAAGGCTGGAAGCGATCGGACGTGACGACCATGTGCTCGTCGCTGGCACTGGACTGACGTCGGCGGATGTCATCGCAACGCTCGACCGCAATGGCCATCGCGGGCGCATCACAGCACTTTCGCGCCATGGCTACCGGTCGCGAGGCCATGCGGCTACGCATGCCGATCCGATTGGCGACTTCACCGGCCTCCCTTCACGCAGCGCCACCGTGCTGCTCAGGCGTATCCGGTCGACCATCGCAACCGCCGCGCAGCAGGGCGAAGGCTGGCACCCGGTGCTCGACGCCGTCCGGCGACAAGGGCAAGTCATCTGGCAGGCCCTGCCGCTCGCTGAGCAACGCCGCGTCGTGCGGCACCTTCGCGCGCTGTGGGATGTGCATCGCTTCCGCGTGGCGCCACAGATCATGGACATGCTTGATCGCCAGGTTGCCGAGGGTAGGCTTGCCTATCGCGCGGCATCGATTGTCGGCGCCGAACAGATCGACGGACGCATTCGGGTCACGCAGCGACTGCGTGGCCAAGGCCGCCTCCTTGCCGAGGCTTACGACAGCGTGATCGTGACGACCGGGCCGGCGCATGCCGATATTTTGCGGACCAATGCGGCGATTGCGGCGCTCGCACGGACGGGATTGGTGCGGCTCGACCCGATTGGCCTTGGCTTGGAGACTGACCCGCAAGGCAGTGCAGTCGGCACATCCGGGCGGCCGACTGGCAGCATTTTCGTCAGCGGGCCATTGGCGCGCGGCAGCGTTGGGGAATTGATGGGAATTCCCGAAGTCACCGCGCATGCCGAGCGCATCGCCGCCGAAATTCACCAATGGCTGGAATACCAAACGGCGTTGCGTCGCAGGGCGTCGTGAAGCTACAAAAAATGAGGCTAAGCCAGATGACACTGACCGAACGCGCTCCCCAGATTGAAACCCGTGTCCCTCTCAAATCTGCCATGCGGCACCTGGCTGGAGCCGTGTCCGTGGTTACCGCAGGTATTGGCGACGAAAGGACGGGCGCGACCGTTACCACCGCCCACTCACTGTCCGTCGAGCCGGAGGTAATGGTCGTCAGTCTCAACCTGAACTCGTCAACCTGGGCAGCAATCAGGCGGCACAGGCATTTCTGCGTGAACGTGCTGCGAGCCGACCAGGTCGCGATTGCCGATCGCTTCGCCGGACGCGGCGGCCTGAAGGGGGTGGAGCGTTACGAGGGGGCTAGCTGGCTGAGCCTCGCGACCGGCGCGTTGGCGCTCGACAGTGCGCTTGCCGCCGTCGACTGCGCGGTCGAAGACATGATCGTCCGCCACAGCCACGCACTGATCCTCGGCAGCGTCCGACATGTGGCGAGCGGAGAGCCGGGCCCGGCATTGATCTACCATCACGGCGCATATGGATCGTCGTAAGTGCCGTGACGTTCCGGGCCGCGACCGACTTTGATGTTGATGTCCTGATCTGCTGACCGATGGCAGCAGCGCGAAGTCCTATGCGCTACGTAGAGAAAGTTTCCGCCGAGCGACGCTTCCGCAGAACCATTTCCTACAGCCCAACCAAAATTCGCAATCGACAAAGACCGGAAGAGCTGCTGTTTCCTTTTTGAGGGTTTCCCTGAAAAGTCTTCAGCCTAAACCTCATTATTGTGGTCCAGCCGTCGTATTTTCCAAGGCCAATGCACGGTAGAGTCATAACACCTTGCCGCCTGCGCGGCAGAGAAGGCCATGGCAAAGCCGGAACCACGGTAAGACGGCGCAGACCGTCAGGCTCTTAAAAAAAACCATTCAGAGGGGATCGTCACCATTGGTCCGGCGGTCGGGAGGCTCGGCCGGTTGCAAAGAGGACGTTGGCAATGGGGCGGCCACGAGATAGCTGGGGTGATCCATGCCACGCACTTGCACGGATCACCTGCCAAAAATGGCGGACCGGTCCCGGAATCGAGCCGCCGTCGCGGGTTTTTTGCGGCCGTAGCGGCCTCATTGTCTGCTGTGCGCCTGGCGAAGCGCGCAGCAGATGAGAAGCTGCGTGCGTCGCGCTGGCGCTGATGGTGCAGCCGGAGATACGGCTGCTCGACGAGCTGTGAGGGGCTCTCGAGGCCATGCCCGAGATTCCCATACAGGACGAACTGGCGCGCATCTGAGCGAGAAAAACGTCATCATGGTGGAAAAGGCGCGCCAGTCGGCGCGGGCGTTTCGCGCCTCCAGCGCGGCAATCATCCCTGTGAATCAGGCTTGTTTATATGTCGAAACTTCGACAAAAAGTTGCTCCGACGCGGATCGGGAGAAGGGAGCGGATATGGTCTTTCGATTGAAAGAGCGACTTGGCAAGAAACTTGAGGAAGAAGTGCGATTCTTCAAATGTTGGCAGAAGGATAAGAAAGGTGTGGGCGCACTCATGCCCACGTCGATCCATGCGGCGCGCCGCATGGCTAGTGTGGTCAACACGCATTCTGGATTGCCGGTTTTGGAGCTTGGTGCCGGGACTGGTGTCATCACCAGGGCCATCCTGGAAAGAGGCATCCAACCGCATCGGTTGACTTCGGTCGAATATTCCAAGGATTTTTATGATGGCCTGGTGCGACGCTTTCCGGGAGTGGATTTCCGCTTGGGCAATGCGTTTGCCCTGGAAGAAATTCTGGGGGAGCGCCGGGAAAAGTTCGATTGTGTCATAAGCGCAGTGCCGATGTTGAGCTTTCCGATGCAACAGCGCCTCACACTGCTCGAGGATTTGCTTGCACGAATCCCGGCCGGGCGACCTGTGATCCAAATCACCTACGGTCTTCTGTCACCGGTGCTCAAAATGCCCGACCGTTACATCGTTTCTCACTATGATTTCGTCGTCCGCAATGTTCCCCCCGCACAACTCTGGACCTATCGACGAGCAGTGTGAAACCACAGGGGACGCGAGCGACAGGTGGCTTTCGGAATCCTTGTACAGGACTGCACAGCCGATTGAACTTGGTGCTGTGGCCAGCCATTCGCGGCCCCTGGCTGGCCGCCTTCCATTCCGCATGTCTGAGGATCGATTTGATCGCAGCAGAGAGATGATGTTCGGCTACAAGCATTGAGAGCGGCGAAGCTTCCCCTAACGCCTATGTTTCTCCGGTATTTCGGAGATGCATTCCTCGAGACGCGCCAGGCGGAACTTCGCATTGCGAAGTTCATGTCCGGCTTCGAAACGTCGATGGCGTCCTTGAGGTGTGGCAGCTATGAGATCGCGCTCCAGTTCCGTAATGCGTGCGCGCACCTGCCGAGCCTCGTCCTGACGCAGCGCTTTGATCCATCCACGCCCGCGCATCGGTCTTCCTGCCAGCACCCCAAAGCCATGCGGGTTTATCCACCGAGACCCTAATTTCCGGCAAGCCGAAACGCTCGAAATTTAACTTCGGCTATTTTAGCGAAGACAAAGAGGGCTCTTTGGAAAGAAAGGCGGCGCTTGGGAGAGCGAATGAAGCGATAGAAGGTCGTCCGTCCTATTGGCCATCTTCGGCTCTGATGTCATGCCCAATTGTTTACTGTTTGAGAAGCGCTGAATCTGCAACGGTTTGGGCATGCCGCGGACAAGCGCAACGCTGGCCAAGAGCGCAGGTGCGATCGAGGCATCGCGAGGCGGGCCTATTGCCGACTGCCCATTGGCGCGCACTTTCGCAGCCATGGTGGCGCAGCATGTCGAATCGGTGTTGTTTGAGCAGTCGCTCGGCAAAGGCGAGGGCTGCATCGACATTCTGTGATCGTGTAGCTGACGCCGCGGAGAAAACCGCAGCCCCATTTCTAGCCCGCTGACCTGGCTTGCGGGCCGAGGCAGCGGAGAGGTGATGTTCGCTGCAAGTGTGCTTGGCGTGCAACTACTCAATTCACCGGCCATCGAAAACGTTTTAAGCAGATGGCATGCTCGCCAGCGGCAGCCTCTCCGCAGTCAAACCCGGCCTCGTGCCCATCCTCAAACGGTAGAGCGGCTGATCAAAGACGCTGCCGGCCTGTCATGGACAGTTCGACAGGGCAGCTTCAATCCTGGCGCAGTTGACCTACCGCGCAGCTCGGCTATGGCGGAGCACCCATGGCAGGCGCCGCTTCCATCGTTCACCTGGCTGCAGAGAAACATCTTTCTGCCAGCGCTTCTTCTTGCGAGTGCGTCTGCCTTCAGTCGGTGCGTTCGAAGCCTCCGGAATCGGCGCTTCTTCAACCCTAGGCGGCTTAGGAAGCGATACGTCGGGCATGACCATGTCCTTGACATCGGGTACTGCTTCACCAATGGCGGCCATGGGGCTGAGAACGGATCTCTTCACAAGGAAAAATCGGCGCGTCAGCCGATAGCTTCAGTCTTGGCTTCCGCGACATCGTTCGTGATGGCGGCCAGGTCGATGCCGGCCCAGATTGACTGTGGCCGCTTCACGAGCCCACGCTTCTGTTTGATCTCGACGACAAAGGGTCGCTGCTGCCTCATAGTGCTCTCAACGGACTTGGGGAGTTGCGAAAGTCGTCTAGGCCGACCGCACGCGTTCGTCCATCCCCGTGTTCTCCAACGGTTTTCGAAAACGTTGATGTCTTCGAAGCCACGACGCCAGCGGCTCACCGCCGACCTCCCGGCCCGCGCTCTGGATCTCCTGTGATGCTTTTCAGTGCGGTCGCCACGACGATCATATGGCCCGCACAGCCGCCTTTGTTGTGCCCATCGCGCAGCCGCAGAAGATTCACAATGCAATGAAGATGATGGCCGCCCCTGTTCATACCCCACGTTCCCTGAGTATATCAGGCGCGTCCAACGCTTTTTCTGAATCGATCACATGTGACCGATTCATGCTGTTGATGGACCTGGATTTTCAGCTTTCGTTAGAAAGCCGATCGAGGCTACCTTTCAGGCTGGTGCTTCGTCGTGTTTTTCGCATGCGGTGGGCCCGTGGTGCCGGGGCGGCCCATCGCAACGTCTGACCCTTTCACTACTCTTTGCTTCGCGGCCGCTGAACGCCCAACGGCAGGTGGCAAGACTGGAGTTCGGCGATGGCGGCGACCGCACAAACCGGTGCGCGCAATAATATTCCCACTGGCCGCGAATATTCGGATTGGTTTGACTTTCAAATCTATAGCTTAGGCGGCATTTCGAACAACGTAGAATTCCACCTCGCCCCAAGGCTTACAATGGCCTTTCGTCTCTTTGTTCCGATCCTTGCCGGTGCGACGCTACGCGAGCGGCTGCTCGCCTGCATCGGCGCCACGATTGGCATCGCGCTGACCGGCGTGATCAGCGGGCTCGCCACGGGCGGCGGCCAGCATGTGGCGCTGCTGGTGGCCCCGATGGGCGCCTCCGCCGTGCTGCTCTTTGCCGTGTCGTCGAGCCCGCTTGCGCAACCCTGGTCGATTATCGGCGGCAATTCGATCTCTGCACTGGTCGGCGTGACAGTGGCGCATTTCGTGCACGATCCGGTGATCGCGTCGGGCCTCGCTGTGGCGCTGGCGATCGCCACGATGTCGTTCACGCGCTGCCTGCATCCGCCGGGCGGTGCCGCGGCGCTGACTGCCGTGCTCGGCGGACCGGCCGTGGTCAGCGCCGGCTTCCTGTTCCCCTTCGTGCCGGTGGCGCTCAATTCGGCCGTACTGGTGGCGCTCGGCTTTATGTTCCACCTTCTGTCACGGCGCAACTATCCGCATGTCCACGTGGCCGCCGCAAACAATCACGGCACCGCGGACAGGCCGCCGGTAGAGCGTGTCGGCTTTCGGCCCGAGGACGTCGATGCGGCGCTCGCCGCTTTGGACGAAACCTTCGACATTGGCCGCGACGACCTCGAAAGGCTGATGCACCAGGTCGAGCTGCAGGCGATGGTGCGCTCGCACCGAACCCTGCTTTGCCGGGACATCATGTCCTGCGACGTGATCTCGGTGCCGGAAACTGCCACCGCCGCCGTGGCGCGACAGCAGCTTCTCGACCACAACATCCGCGCCTTGCCGGTGGTCGAGGCGGACGGCCGGCTGGCCGGCGCCGTGGGGTTGCGCGAGCTGACGCAGACGACCGAAACGGTGAAGGGCGTGATCTCGAAGGCAGGCACCGCCTCGCCCGAGACGCCGGCGATGAGCCTGCTTCCCGTGCTCACCGACGGCCGCAGCCATGCCGTCGTCATCGTCGATGCCGAGCGGCGCATCCTCGGCCTGATCACCCAGACCGACCTGCTGGCGGCGGCGGCGCGCGTGCAGGTGGCAGACAAGTCGCCGCTCAAAGCAGTGGCATAGCGGCCGCCTAACAGCGCTGGTTCGGGAACTTTTTGTCGCAGGCGCATCCAATCCAGGGGCGAACCCTGTTTGACTAGAGATCGGTTCGCGATGAGTAAGCCCGCAATTCTTACCACGGCCGATGATGCCATGGCCGCCGAAATGGCGCTGGTGCGCGGCGCTTTTGAGGGTTTGCGCAAGATCGTCGTCCCGGAAGGAGAAGAACCGGCAGCGAACGTGCTGCGGGTCAGCGCCTATTACCCGCGCATTCTCGAAATGCTCGACAAGGAGGGCTACAAGGTCGTGCTGTTGAATACGGCCGAGACGGATCCCGCACCTTGGCCATACGTGTCTTCCGGCCTCGATCATCGGTTCTTCGACCGGGCATTCCCGCCACATCTTGAGCAGATGCAGCACGCGCCGATTAACGATCCGGGGCGCCGCCGATCTTGATAGCTCGGCATGGGGAATACTTCCGAAGTAAGATCGACGCGGGGCATGCGAAGATGCTCGACGCCGGGCTCTTGCCGGAGGCCGAACATAGTCTTGGGCCCTGGCTCCCGGACGCGGTGCTGGCTCAAAAATTGCGCTGGCCAGTCCCGTAGGGTTCCTCGGCGCACATCTTTTCGCTACATCAGTCGGCGTCTTCTTCCTGGTGCGACCTCTCTCTGACCGGGACGGACCCCTAAGCCCTTGCCAGGGTAGTTTTGCAACGAAGGTTGGCGATTTGGATTTAGCCTGGTTTCTCAACATTCCGCTGTCGAACGCGCGGGGAGGGGCCCTGGTGATCGTCGCATCACGAAAGCCGGGGATTTCGGCTGGCGATGTCCAGGTTCGGATAGCGCGTTCAGCTTCCTCGTCGACCAGCGTTTCGCCCCGACGGGCTGCACCGCAAGATTGACGCAAAGGGGAGGGGGAAGACGCCTCTTGCCAATCATCGGCCAAGAAAAAAACCCGCCGGCAGGGAAACGGCGGGCGAGGCAGGAGGAAACTTTCGGGCCTGGAATATCAGGCGGCTAGGGCCGTTTTGGGCTCCGCCATTTCGTAGCCGAGCGCTTCGGCGACGGCGCGGTTGGTGATCTTGCCCTTGTGGACGTTGAGGCCGTTGCGCAGATGGTGATCGTCGAGGATCGCCTTGATGCCCTTGTCGGCGAGCTGCAGGCCGTAGTGAAGCGTCGCATTGTTGAGCGCATGCGCCGAGGTCACCGGCACGGCGCCCGGCATATTGGCGACGCAATAGTGAATGACGCCGTCGACCTCATAGGTCGGCGCGGCATGAGTTGTGGCGTGCGAGGTCTCGAAGCAGCCGCCCTGGTCGATGGCGACGTCGACAAGCACCGAGCCTTTCTTCATGCCCGACAGCATCTCGCGGGAAACGAGTTTTGGCGCGGCGGCACCCGGGATCAGCACGGCGCCGACGACGATGTCGGCCGAAAAGCATTCCTCTTCCAGCGCCTCGACCGTCGAGTAGCGGGTGTGGACGCGGCCGCCGAAGATGTCGTCGAGCTGGCGCAGCCGCGGGATCGAGCGGTCGATGATGGTGACGTCGGCGCCAAGGCCGGCCGCCATCCGCGC
>NZ_JBVVPY010000041.1:0-26817 GCF_055811335.1 Mesorhizobium sp. WSM4847
TGGTGCGCACCAACAAACCCTGGAATCCGGCTTCCGTTTGAAGCACGGTTGCTCATCCGTCGCCTTCGGCGACACCTCCCACAAGGGGAGAAGGCAAAAAAAGACGCGTTCAGTGATTGTCCCGCGGCACGCCTGCGGTGTGCGCCACATCCTGGTATTTCACCGCGGGCTTGAGCACCATTCCTTCGGAGAACTGGTCGACCATGCCGCGCTGGATCTCCTGCCATGGGGTCTGGTGCTTGGGGTAGCGATAGCCGCCACTGTTCTGCAGCTCGGCGCGCCGGCGCGTAATCTCGTCATCGGTGACGAGAATGTCGGCAGTGCCCTTGCGCAGGTCGATGCGGACGCGGTCGCCGGTCTTCAACAGCGCCAGCCCGCCGCCTATGGCGGCTTCGGGCGAGGCGTTGAGGATCGACGGCGAGCCCGACGTGCCTGACTGGCGGCCGTCGCCGATGCAGGCCAGCGCATGGATGCCCTTCTTGATGAGATGGGCCGGCGGCTGCATGTTGACGACTTCGGCGCCGCCGGGATAACCGATCGGGCCGGCGCCACGCATGAACAGGATGGTGTGCTCGTCGATGCCTTGCGCCGGGTCGTCGATGCGGGCGTGGTAGTCCTCTGGCCCGTCGAAGACCATGGCGTTGCCCTCGAAGGCCTCGGGGTCGTTCGGGTTCGACAGATAGCGCTCGCGGAATTCGGGCGAGATGCCGCTGGTCTTCATGATCGCCGAATCGAACAGATTACCCCTAAGATTGATGAAACCGGCATTGTCCTTCAGCGGCTCGGCGACGGTGCGGATAACATCGAGATTCTCGTTGACGGCCGCGCTGCAATTGGCGCCGATCGTCTTGCCGTTGACCGTCATGGCGTCGGGATGAGGCAACAGCCCGGCCTTCATCAGTTCGGCCACCACCGCCGGCACACCGCCGGCATGGTGATAGTCCTCGCCGAGATACTCGCCCGACGGCTGCAGGTTGACAATGAGCGGTATCTGGAGGCCGACCGTCTGCCAATCGTCATTGTCGAGCGGCACGCCGAGATGGCGGGCGATGGCGTTGAGGTGGATCGGCGCGTTGGTCGAGCCGCCGATGGCCGAGTTGACGACGATGGCGTTCTCGAAGGCCTGGCGGGTCATGACGTCTGAGGGTTTCAAGTCCTCATGCACCATGTCGACGATGCGCTTTCCCGTCTCATAGGCGATCTGGCCGCGCTCGCGGTAGGGCGCCGGAATGGCGGCCGAGCCCGGCAGCTGCATGCCGAGGGCCTCGGCCAGCGAGTTCATGGTGGTGGCGGTGCCCATGGTGTTGCAATAGCCGGTGGACGGCGCCGAAGAGGCGACGATGTCCATGAACTCGTCATAGCCGATCTCGCCGGCCGACAGGCGCTGGCGCGATTCCCAGACGATGGTGCCGGAGCCGGTGCGCTTGCCCTTGTGCCAGCCGTTGAGCATCGGGCCGACCGACAGCGCGATAGCCGGAATGTTGACGGTGGCGGCGGCCATCAGCAGGGCCGGCGTCGTCTTGTCGCAGCCGATGGTGAGCACGACGCCGTCGAGCGGATAGCCGTAGAGCACCTCGACCAGGCCGAGATAGGCGAGGTTGCGGTCGAGTGCGGCGGTCGGGCGTTTGCCCGTCTCCTGGATCGGGTGGCACGGGAACTCGAAAGGGATGCCGCCCATCGAGACGATGCCCTCACGCACGCGCTTGGCCAGTTCGAGATGATGGCGGTTGCAGGGCGACAGATCCGAGCCGGTCTGGGCGATGCCGATCAGCGGCTTGCCCGACATCAGTTCGGCACGCGTCAGCCCGTAATTCAGGTAGCGCTCGAGGTAAAGCGCCGTCATCCCCGGATTGTCCGGATTGTCGAACCACTCCTGCGAGCGAAATTTCTTTTTCTGCGTGGGGGCGCCGGCCATCATGGTCTCCGTATTTGTATGACAAATCGATATGACAACGCGCGAGAGCAGGCAAGAGGCACGCGCCATCCGATTCCGGACTTTGGTGCGATAGACATGTGTTTACCCCCACGCTAGACCGGATCGGGGTTTGTCAATTCGTATCCGGGAGATTTTGATGGCTTTGGTTATCGAAGGCGAGGAACGCATCGCCGCACCCTTGCAAAAGGTGTGGGAGGCGCTGAACGACCCGGACGTTCTGAGGCAGACCATTCCGGGCTGCCAGAGCCTCGAAAAGAAGTCGGACACCGAGATGGCGGCGACCGTGGTGGTCAAGATCGGCCCGATCAAGGCGACGTTCAACGGCGAGGTGACGCTCAGGAATCTCAACCCGCCGCATTCCTACACCATCCAGGGCGAGGGCAAGGGCGGCATCGCCGGCTTCGCCAAAGGCGGCGCCGATGTGACGCTGACCGCCGATGGCCCGGAGGCGACGATTCTCAGATATGCGGCCAAGGCCGATGTCGGCGGCAAGATCGCCCAGCTCGGCAGCCGTCTGATCGAATCGACATCGAAGAAACTGGCCGGACAGTTTTTTTCGAGCTTTGGCGACAAGGTGGGCGGCTCCCGTCCCCCTTGAGGGGAGGGTGCCGCGCGAAGCGGGCGGGAGGGGTCGCCTCAACCGCCTCGACCTACAACTGGCGTTGACCAAGAAAGGTGGAGTGCGTCGCCACCGACCCCACCCGGCCCTGCGGGCCACCCTCCCCTCAAGGGGGAGGATCACTCAAACACGATGTTCGGCACGGCGGCTTCGGCCGCGCCGCGTTCTTCCTTGACCCTGCCCCAGACGTTCGCGGCGATGTCGCGGTAGATCTTGGCCTCGGCGCTGTCGGGCTTGGAGACCACCACCGGCGTGCCGGCATCCGAGCTTTCGCGGATGCCCATTTCGAGCGGCACTTCGCCGAGGAAGGAGACGCCGAGACGCTCGGCCTCGCGGCGCGCGCCGCCATGGCCGAAGATGTCGTAGCGCTTGCCGGTGTCGGGGGCGAGGAAATAGCTCATATTCTCGACGATGCCCAACACCGGCACGTCGACCTTCCTGAACATGTTGAGGCCTTTTCGCGCATCGATCAGGGCCAGATCCTGCGGCGTCGAGACGATGACGGCGCCGGCCAGCGGCACCTGCTGGGCCATGGTCAGCTGCGCGTCGCCGGTGCCGGGCGGCATGTCGACGACGAGCACGTCGAGCGGACCCCATTCGACCTCGCGCAACATTTGCGTCAATGCCGACATCACCATCGGCCCGCGCCAGATCATTGGCGTCTCCTCATCGACGAGGAAGCCCATCGACATCACCTTCAGGCCGTAATTCTCCATCGGCTTCAGGACCTTGCCGTCGACCGTCTGCGGCCGGCCATGGATGTTGAGCAGCCGCGGCATCGACGGGCCGTAGATGTCGGCGTCGAGCACGCCGACCCTCAGGCCGTTGGCGGCGAGGCCAAGCGCGATATTGACGGCAGTGGTCGACTTGCCGACGCCGCCCTTGCCGGAAGCGACAGCGATGATCGCCTCGATGCCGGGCACGCCGCGCTTGCCCTGACTGTGCGAGGCCGGAGCGTGCGGAGCCGGACGCGGCGCGGCAGCGGGTGCGGCCGGCGGTACGGGCCTGGTGGCAGGCCTTTGCGGAACCGGAGCCTCCATGCCGCCACCCTTCTTTTCCGCCGTCAGGGCGACCACGGCGCCGGCGACACCCGGGATCGCCTTGACGACACGCTCGGCGGCGGCACGCAGCGGCTCCATCTCCTGGGCCCGGGCAGCCGGCACGGTGATCGAAAAGAAAACCTTGGCATCGGCAATGAAAATCTCGGAGACCATGCCGAGGTCGACGATGTTGCCGGTGAAGTCCGGTCCGTTGACCGTCTTCAGGCGCTCGATGACGATTTCCTTGGTGACGTTTTCCTGGACGGCGGGCATCAGCTTTTCCTCTGCTTTTACGCCTGAGATAGTGCAGTTCCCGAACAGAACCAAGCGGCGGAACGACACGCACGGGCGTGGCTGCAAAGACTTGCGTCCGTTTGTCGGTCTTGCAGAGGACGAAACGTCTTTAGGGAAGAAGCACGCCGATCGCACAGGCTGCGTCGCCTGAAGACGAAGCAGCCCTATCTTTGCAGGCTTCGGACGTGCTCGCCCGCAAGCAAAGGAGACCAATCATGCTCGCAAACAGCAACGCAACGGCCAATCTCGCGGTGAAGGACCTGGCCAAGGCCAAGGCCTTCTATGAAGACGTTCTGGGGCTGACGGAGGTTCACAACGAGGGTGGCGAACTGATCGTCTACAAATGCGGCGACACCAGCATCAATGTCTATCGCTCGCAATTCGCCGGAACCAACAAGGCGACGGCGGTGACCTGGATGGTCGGCGACGAGATCGACACCATCGTCAAGGCGCTGAAATCGAAAGGCGTTGTCTTCGAGCACTACGAGATGCCGGGCCTGAAGCTGGAAGGCGACATCCATGTCGGCTACGGCATGAAGGTCGCATGGTTCAAGGATCCTGACGGCAACATTCTGAACTTGGTCGACAGCTAGGCCTGGACGGCGGCGAAGCTTCGGCCGCAATGAGGATTCGCCAGGCAAAAACAGCATGCATCTGGCGCAGCCTCACTCGGCCGGGTAGCGTCCGCTCATGATCGACAAGCTGGAATTCTTCATCGCGCTGGCCAGGGAGGAGCATTTCGGCCGGGCGGCGGAGGTGTGCGGCGTCACCCAGCCGACGCTTTCGGCCGGCATCAAGCAGCTGGAGGGCCAGCTCGGCGTGATGCTGGTTCTGCGCGGCTCGCGCTTCCAGGGGCTGACGCCGGAGGGAGAACAGGTGCTGGCGTGGGCGCGCCGCATCGTCGGCGATACCCGCACCATGCGCGAGGAGATGCGGGCGGCGCGTCACGGCCTTTCGGGGCGCATCCGTATCGCCGCCATCCCGACGGCGCTGGCCATGGTGGCGCGGCTGACGACGCCTTTTCGGGCAAAACATCCCGGCGTCACCTTCTCGGTGCTGTCGCGCACCTCGATCGAGGTGCTGTCGCTGCTCGGCAATTTCGACATCGACGCCGGCATCACCTATCTCGACAACGAGCCGCTGGGGCGGGTGACCAGCGTGCCGCTCTATGACGAGCGCTATCAGCTGATCACCGCGATCGGAAACCCCTATTCCGACCGCGACAAAGTGACATGGGCGGAGCTCAGCCAGCTGCCGCTCTGCCTGTTGACGCCGGACATGCAGAACCGCCGCATCATCGACCAGCATTTGGCCGAAGCCGGCACGCAGGTGCGGCCGACACTCGAATCCAATTCGATGATCGTGCTGTTCTCGCATATCCGTACCGGAAAATGGTCGTCGATCATGCCGCTCAACCTCTCGGAAACATTCGGCTTTTCCGAGCCGATCCGGGCCATTCCGATCGTCGAGCCGGACGCCAGCCACACCGTCGGGCTGGTGGCGACGCTGCGCGAGCCGCACACCCCGCTGGTCTCGGCGCTGCTGGACGAGGCAATGGCGCTGGCAGACGATTTCCGCGCCCGCCACTGAGCTAGAGATTGCAGGCTGGACGGCATCGATAGAAGATTTCTATCGAGCAACGGATCAGCTTTATTGATTTGGCGGGTTTCCTCCGATTTCCTAGGCACTTAGCGGATTACTACGACCAGGGAGGGCGCTGCATGATCATGCAGCCTGCAAGTACCGAGATCGCGTCGCGCACGGCGGCGATCGTTCAGGAGTTGAAGGGCCTCGAAGGCCCGCTGTTGCCGATCCTCCACGGCATCCAGGAAGAGTTTGGCCATGTGCCGCATGACGCGCTGCCGGTCATCGCCGAAGCGCTGAACATCTCCAAGGCGGAGGTGCACGGCGTCGTCACCTTCTACCACGATTACCGCAGCCGGCCGGCCGGCCGGCATGTGCTGAAGCTCTGCCAAGCCGAAGCCTGCCAATCGATGGGCTCGGACGCGATTGCCGCCAAGCTCAAGCAATTGCTGGGCATCGGCTTCCACGAGACGGCCCGCGACGGTTCGGTGACGCTAGAGCCGGTCTATTGCCTCGGCCTTTGCGCCTGCGCGCCATCGGCGATGCTGGACGGCGAGGTGATCGGCCGGCTCGATGACGAAAAACTCGACGAGATCGTAGCCGAGGTGCGCTCATGATCCCGCGCATCTATATTCCCGGCGATTCCGGCGCGCTGTCGCTCGGTGCGGAAAAGGTCGCCAAGGCGATTGAGAAGGAATTGGCCGATCGCGGCATCGAGGCCAAGATCGTGCGCAACGGTTCGCGCGGCGCCTATTTCCTCGAGCCGATGGTCGAGGTGGCGACAGAAAATGGCCGTGTCGCCTATGGGCCGGTGAAGCCATCCGATGTCAAAAGCCTGTTCGACAGCGGCTTCCTCACCGGCGGTCACCACAAGCGCTGGCTGGGCGCGCCCGACAAGATCCCGTTCCTGGCCAGGCAGACGCGCCTGACCTTCGCGCGCTGCGGCGTCATCAATCCGCTGTCGCTTGATCACTACAAGGCGCATGGCGGACTGAAGGGCCTGCAGAACGCCGTGGCGATGGCTCCGGCCGACATCGTCAAGCAGGTCACCGAGTCGGGCCTGCGGGGTCGCGGCGGCGCCGGCTTCCCGACCGGCATTAAATGGAAGACGGTGCTCGATACGATCGCCGACAAAAAGTACATCGTCTGCAATGCCGACGAGGGCGACAGCGCCACCTTCGCCGACCGCATGATCATGGAGGGCGATCCCTTCGTGCTGATCGAGGGAATGGCAATCGCCGGTGTCGCCACCGGGGCAACCAAGGGCTTTGTCTATATCCGCTCGGAGTATCCGCATGCGGTGGCGATGATGCAAAAGGCGGTCGAGGCCGCCCGCAAGGCCGGCCTGCTCGGCCTCAACGTGCTGGGCTCGCCCCACGCCTTCGACATGGAAATCCGCGTCGGCGCCGGCGCCTATGTCTGCGGCGAGGAAACCTCGCTGCTCAACAGCCTCGAAGGCAAGCGCGGCGTCGTTCGCGCCAAGCCGCCACTGCCGGCCATCCAGGGCCTGTTCGGCAAGCCGACGGTGATCAACAACGTCATCTCGCTGGCCTCGGTGCCTGTCATCATGGACAAGGGTGCTGCCTTCTACAAGGATTTCGGCATGGGCCGCTCGCGCGGCACCATTCCGATCCAGATCGCCGGCAATGTCAGATATGGCGGCCTGTTCGAGGCGGCGTTCGGCATGACGCTTGGCGAGATCGTCGACGACATCGGCGGCGGCACGGCGACTGGACGGCCGGTCAAAGCGGTGCAGGTCGGCGGCCCTCTGGGTGCCTACTTCCCACGCTCCCTGTTCGACACGCCGTTCGACTACGAAGCCTTCGCCGCCAAGGACGGGCTGATCGGCCACGCCGGCATCACCGTCTTCGACGACACCGCCGACATGCTGAAGCAGGCGCGCTTCGCCATGGAGTTCTGCGCCATCGAGAGCTGCGGCAAGTGCACGCCCTGCCGCATCGGCTCGACACGCGGCGTCGAGACGATCGACAAGATCGCCAGGGGTAGCGAGCCGGAAAAGCAGATCGAGCTGGTGACGGACCTCTGTAACACGATGAAGTTCGGTTCGCTCTGCGCGCTGGGTGGCTTCACGCCTTATCCGGTGATGAGCGCAATCAACCACTTCCGCGAAGATTTCAAGCCGGCGCCAGTCGCCGAAGCAGCAGAATAGGAACCTCGCGATGGGTCTCATTCAGGAAATCGACTACGGCACGCCGGCCCCGACGTCCGAGAAGCAGGTGACGCTGACCGTCGACGGCTTCACCGTCACCGTGCCGGAAGGCACATCCATTATGCGCGCCTCGATGGAGGCCGGCATTGCCATCCCGAAACTTTGCGCCACCGATATGGTCGACGCCTTCGGCTCCTGCCGGCTCTGCCTGGTCGAGATCGACGGCCGCAACGGCACGCCCTCCTCCTGCACGACGCCGGTGGCGCCGGGCATGGTCGTGCACACCCAGACCGGTCGGCTGAAGGACATCCGCCGCGGCGTGATGGAGCTCTACATCTCCGACCATCCGCTCGACTGCCTGACCTGTGCGGCCAATGGCGACTGCGAATTGCAGACGCAGGCCGGCGTCGTCGGCCTGCGCGACGTGCGCTACGGCTATGAGGGCGACAACCACGTCTTCAAGAAGAACGACGGCGCCGAAAACTTCAAATGGATGGCGAAGGACGAGTCCAACCCATACTTCACCTATGATCCATCGAAATGCATCGTCTGCTCGCGCTGTGTGCGCGCCTGCGAGGAGGTGCAAGGCACATTCGCGCTGACCATCGAGGGCCGCGGCTTCGAAAGCCGTGTGTCGCCCGGCATGCACCAGCTTTTCATCGACAGCGAGTGCGTGTCCTGCGGCGCCTGTGTGCAGGCCTGCCCAACGGCGACGCTTTCCGAGAAATCGGTGATCAAGATCGGCCAGCCCGAGCATTCGGTCGTCACCACCTGCGCCTATTGCGGCGTCGGCTGCTCGTTCAAGGCCGAAATGCGCGGCGACGAGCTCGTGCGCATGGTGCCCTACAAGGACGGCAAGGCGAACCGTGGCCATAGCTGCGTCAAGGGCCGTTTTGCCTACGGCTACTCGACCCACAAGGAGCGCATCCTCAATCCAATGATCCGCGAAAAGGTCACCGATCCATGGCGCGAGGTGTCGTGGGAGGAAGCGCTGACCCACACCGCCAACGAGTTCCGCCGCATCCAGTACCAGTATGGCCGCACCTCGATCGGCGGCATCACCTCGTCGCGCTGCACGAATGAGGAAACCTATCTGGTGCAGAAGCTGATCCGCCAGGGTTTCCGCAACAACAATGTCGATACCTGCGCCCGCGTCTGCCATTCGCCGACCGGCTATGGCCTTGGCCAGACTTTCGGCACCTCGGCAGGCACCCAGGATTTCGACTCGATCGAGCAGACCGACGTGGTGATGATCATCGGCGCAAATCCGACCGACGCACATCCGGTGTTTGCGTCGCGCATGAAGAAGCGGTTGCGCAAGGGCGCCAAGCTGATCGTGCTCGACCCGCGCCGCACCGATATCGTGCGCTCGGCTCATATCGAGGCGCAGCATCATCTGCCGCTGAAGCCGGGCACCAATGTCGCCGTGGTCACCGCGCTTGCCCATGTCATCGTCACCGAAGGACTGTTCGACGAGGCCTTCATCCGCGAACGCTGCGACTGGGACGAGTTCCAGGATTGGGCGTCGTTCGTGGCGCTGCCGGAAAACAGCCCTGAGGTGGTCGGCCAGCTCGCCAATGTCGATCCTGAAGAGATCCGCAGCGCCGCACGGCTGTTTGCCACCGGCGGCAATGGCGCGATCTATTACGGCCTCGGCGTGACCGAGCACAGCCAGGGCTCGACCACCGTCATCGCCATCGCCAATCTTGCCATGGCGACCGGCAATATCGGTCGGCCGGGCGTCGGCGTGAACCCGCTGCGCGGCCAGAACAATGTCCAGGGCTCCTGCGACATGGGCTCGTTCCCGCATGAGCTGCCCGGCTATCGCCACGTCTCCGGCGACGCGGTGCGCGACATTTATGAGAGCCTGTGGGGGGTCAAGCTCGACGACGAGCCCGGCCTGCGCATTCCCAACATGCTGGACGCCGCCGTCGACGGCTCGTTCAAGGGCCTCTATGTGCAAGGCGAGGACATCCTGCAGTCCGATCCCGACACCAAGCATGTCGCCGCAGGCCTTGCGGCGATGGAATGTGTCGTCGTCCACGATCTCTTCCTCAACGAGACCGCCAACTACGCGCATGTCTTCCTGCCCGGCTCGACCTTCCTCGAAAAGGACGGCACCTTCACCAATGCCGAGCGCCGCATCAACCGCGTGCGCAAGGTGATGGCGCCGAAGAACGGGCTGGCCGACTGGGAAGTGACGCAGAAGCTCGCACAGGCGATGGGGCTTGCCTGGAATTACCAGCATCCGTCCGAAATCATGGATGAGATCGCCAGGACGACGCCGAGCTTCGCCAAGGTCTCCTACGACTATCTGGAAAAGATGGGCTCGGTGCAGTGGCCTTGCAACGAACAGGCGCCGGAAGGCACGCCGATCATGCATATCAGCGGCTTCGTGCGCGGCAAGGGCAAGTTCATCCGCACCGAATATGTGGCGACCGACGAGAGGACGGGACCGCGCTTCCCGCTGCTGCTGACCACCGGCCGCATCCTGTCGCAGTACAATGTCGGCGCGCAGACCAGGCGTACCCACAATGTCATGTGGCACAGCGAGGACCGTCTCGAGATCCACCCGCATGACGCCGAAAACCGCGGTCTGCGCGACGGCGACTGGGTCCGCCTGACCAGCCGCTCCGGCGAGACGACGCTGCGCGCGCTGATCACCGACAAGGTGTCGCCTGGCGTGGTCTATACGACGTTCCACCACCCCGACACCCAGGCCAACGTCATCACCACCGACTTCTCCGACTGGGCGACCAACTGCCCGGAATACAAGGTGACGGCGGTGCAGGTCGGCGCGTCCAACGGGCCGTCGGAATGGCAGCTCGACTATGACGAGCAGGCCCGCAACAGCCGTCGCATCGCGACCTTGGAAGCAGCGGAGTAATCGTGCCGAGGCATTCGACCGAAAGCGCTTCAATCTTGACGGTTGGTCGACCCCCACTCCGTCGAGCTTCGCTCGACACCTCTCCCCCGATCGACGGGGGAGAGGAAAGCGCGCGAACTCCAGGCTCCCTTCCTCTCCCTCCGGAGGGGGGAGAGGTGGCGCTGCGAAGCAGCGACGGAGTGGGGGATGGCCTAGGAGAGCAACTGTCAATTGAAGCAAGAAACCTTCGACGCTTCCTAAGTAAAATGGCCGGCAGGCCAGAGGGGGGTGCCGCGTGATGCCCAAACGTTGCGGTACCACCCAGATCTCCCGCCTCGCCCACCGCGCCGGCGGCAGTGCGGCCGCCAACCGGATGGTGCCGGAAGAGACGCCGGTGGCGTTCTCCTTCGCTGGCACCACTCATGCGGTGATGATGGCAAGCCCGGCCGATTTCGAGGATTTCGCGCTCGGCTTCTCGCTGACCGAAGGCATTATCGCCGACGGCCGGGAAATCGAGGCGATCGAGGTCGAGGATCACGGCGCCGGCATCGACATCCAGATCAGGCTGAAGGACCAGGCCAATACGCGGTTCGAGGCGCGGCGCCGACGCCTGGCCGGCCCGGTCGGCTGCGGGCTGTGCGGCATCGAGTCGATCGAGGAGGCGATGCGCTCGGTCGAGGCGGTCGGTTCGTCAAGACTTACACTTGACACCGATGACATCGTCCGTTCGGTCAGGCTTTTGTCGAAAGCGCAGCCGCTTCATGCCGAGACCGGTGCGGTCCATGCCGCCGGTTTTTATATCCCAGGCAAGGGCATCGTCATGGCGCGCGAGGATGTCGGCCGCCACAATGCGCTCGACAAGCTCGCCGGGGCGCTCGCCAAAGCCAGCATCGATGGCACCTTGGGTGCCGTCGTCGTGACGTCGCGCGTTTCGGTCGAGATGGTGCAGAAGACGGCGGCGATCGGCGCTGCGTTCATCATCGCCGTTTCGGCGCCAACGGCACTTGCCATCCGTACCGCCGGGGACGCCGGCATGACGCTGGTGGCTTTGGTGCGCGGCGATGATTTCGATATTTTCACCCACCCCGAGCGGGTGGCTTCCGGAGTTGCCAAGCATGTCGCATGACGAAGGCCACATCATGAGCACCAGCGAAAAGCTGGTCCGCATGGCTAACCAGATTGCCGCCTTTTTTCACTCCAAGCCGCGCGAGGAAGGCATTGCCGGCGTCGCCGAGCACATCAACAAATTCTGGGAACCGAGGATGCGGCGGCAATTGTTCGAGATGCTGGACAATGGTGGCGAAGGCTTCAACGAGCTTGTCGTGGCCGCCTCGGCAAGGATCAAGCGGCCGGCCGCACCGGAAGCAGCGGGCTTCGGCGCCGATGCCGGGGGCGTCGTTCCAGGCGGCAAGGGCCTTGGGGCCGGTGAGTCGAATATCGCCGCTTCGCAGAAGTAGGCCCGGTGCTGCCCCTCATCCGGCCCTTCGGGCCACCTTCTCCCCGTCAACGGGGAGAAGAAAAAGGCGCTACCCGTGCGCAACCATCACATGCCGCACGGCGGTATAATCTTCCAGCGCATAGAGCGACATGTCCTTGCCGTAGCCGGACTGCTTTAGTCCGCCATGCGGCATCTCATTGGTCAGCATGAAGTGGGTGTTGATCCATGTGCAGCCATATTGCAGCCGCGCGGCCGTCGCCATGGCGCGCGAGACATCCTTGGTCCACACCGAGGACGCAAGGCCATAATCGCTGTCATTGGCCCAGCTCACCGCCTCGTCGACCTCGGCAAAGCGGGTGACGGAGACAACCGGCCCGAACACTTCGCGGCGCACGATCTCGTCCTCCTGCAGCGCGCCGGCGACGACGGTCGGCTGATAGAAGAAGCCGGTGCCCTCGCCCGGCTTGCCGCCGGTGGTGATCTCGATGTGCTTAAGCTCCGAGGCGCGCTCGACGAAGCTCGAGACGCGGTCGCGCTGGCGGCGTGAGATCAACGGCCCGATCTCGTTTTCCGTGTCGTCGGGGCGGTTGTATTTGATGGTCGAGACGGCGGAGGAAAGATCGGCGACGAGCTTGTCGTAGATCTTCTTGCCGGCATAGATGCGGCAGGCGGCGGTGCAGTCCTGGCCGGCATTGTAATAGCCGAAGGCGCGCAGGCCATTGACCACCGCGCCGAGATCGGCGTCGTCGAAGACGATGACCGGAGCCTTGCCGCCTAGTTCGAGATGCGTGCGCTTGACCGATTTGGCGGCGGCCTGCAGCACCTTCTTGCCGGTGGCGACATCGCCGGTGATCGAGATCATATTGATTTTCGGGTGGTTGATCAGCGTGTTGCCGACGCTGTCGCCTCTGCCGAGCACGACGTTGACGACGCCCTCGGGCAGTATCTCGGCAAGGATTTTTGCCAGCTTCAGCGCTGTCAGCGGCGTCTGCTCGGACGGCTTGAAGACGACCGTGTTGCCGCCGGCAATCGCCGGCGCCAGCTTCCAGGCCATCATCATCAGTGGGTAGTTCCACGGCGCGATCGAGGCGACGACGCCAATGGCGTCGCGGCGGACCATCGAAGTGTGGCCGGGAATGTATTCACCGGCGACCTGGCCGGGCATCGAGCGGACAGCGCCGGCAAAGAAGCGGTAGCAGTCGACGATCGCCGGGATTTCGTCGTTGAGCACCGCATTGATCGGCTTGCCGCAATTGAGCGCCTCGAGGGCGGCGAAATCTTGTGCCGCGGCCTCGATGCGATCGGCGATCTTCAGGAGATAACCGGAGCGCTGCGCGGGCGTGGTGCGCGACCAGGTGACGAAGGCTTTTTCGGCCGCCAGCACCGCCGCCTCGATCTGCACCTGGCTGGCTTCAGGCAGGTTGAGGATAGTCGCCCCGGTCTTCGGATTGAGGATCGGCTCCTCGGTCTCGGTGCCCTTCTCGAATTTCGAGCCGATCAGCATCTTTGTGTCCATGGCAGTCTCTCCCTTATGGATTCTTGACGTCATTTGCCCGAACCGGCGATCTGGTCGCCGTCGCGGGTCAGGTAATAGGCGACGAGGATGGGCAGCAGCGTCACCAGCACGACGACCATGGCCACGACATTGGTGACCGGGCGCTGGCGCGGACGGATCAATTCCTCCAGCATCCAGATCGGCAGCGTCTGCTGCTGGCCGGCGGTGAAGGTGGTGACGATGACCTCGTCAAACGACAGCGCAAAGGCAAGCATGCCGCCGGCAAGCAGCGCGGTGGCGATGTTGGGCAGCACGACATGCCGAAACGTCTGGAAGCCGTCGGCGCCGAGGTCCATCGACGCCTCGATCATCGAGCCGGAGGTGCGGCGAAAGCGGGCGACGGCGTTGTTGTAGACGACGACGACACAGAAGGTGGCGTGGCCGAGCACGATCGTCCAGAACGAGAACGGAACCTCGGCCAGCGAAAAGGCCGAACGCAGCGCGATGCCGGTGATGATGCCGGGCAGCGCGATCGGCAGGATGACCAGCAGCGAGATGGTTTCGCGGCCAAAGAACCGTGTTCGCGAAACGGCGGCCGCGCAGAGCGTGCCGAGCACCAGGGCGACGAGTGTCGAGATAGCGGCGACACGGACCGACAGCGACAGCGCTTCCCACACGTCCGGGCGGTTCCAGGTGACGGCGAACCATTGCATGGTCAGCCCCGGCGGCGGCCAGGCGAAGCTCTTTTCCTCGGTCGTGAAGGCATAGACGAAGATCAGGAAGATCGGCAGATGCAGGAACAGCAGGCCGCAGGCGGCGGCGACCTTCAGGCCGAGAGGGGCGGTTGGTGAGCCATCAGAGCGCATCGAAGGCCCCCATGCGCTTGGCGCCCCAGAGGTAGAAGCCCATGATGACGATCGGCACCACGGTGAAGGCGGCGGCGAGCGGAATGTTGCCGGCGGTGCCCTGCTGCGAATAGACGGCCTGGCCGATGAACAGCCGCGAGGTGCCGATGATCTGCGGGATGATGTAGTCGCCCAGCGTCAGCGAGAAGGTGAAGATCGAGCCGGCGACGATGCCCGGCAGCGCCAGCGGGAACAGCACGTTGCGGAAGGTCTGGCCGGGCGAGGCGCCGAGATCGGACGAGGCCTCGACCAGATTGCCCGGCACGCGCTCAAGCGCCGCCTGCACCGGCAGGATCATGAACGGCAGCCAGACGTAGACGAAGACGATGAAGGTGCCGGTGGACGACACCGACAGCGAGTTGCCGCCGACGACCGGCAGCGACAGCCAGCCATCGAGCAGCCATAGCAGATGCAGCTTGGCGAGCAGCCAGGTGAGAATGCCTTCCTTGGCGAGAATGAGCTTCCAGGCGTAGATCTTGACCAGATAGCTCGACCACAGCGGCAGCATCACGCCGAGATAGAACAGCGCCTTCCAGCGGCCGCGCGCATAGCGGGCCGCGTAATAGGCGATGGGAAAGGCGATGGTCGCCGAGGCGAGCGTGACCAGGGCCGCCATCGTCACCGTGCGCAGGATGATGTCGAGATTGGCGGCCTGCAGCAGGTCGCCATAGGTCTTCAGCGTGAACTGCCGGTTGATGAGGCCGGAGAATTCGTCGATCGAGAAAAAACTCTGCAAGAGCAGCGCGAACAGCGAGCCGACATAGACGATGCCGAGCCACAGCACCGGCGGCAGCAGCATCAACAGCAGCAGCAGCTTCGGCTTGCGCCAGAACAAGTCGGACAGGGCGCCGCGCACGCCGCCGCTTCCCGGCAGGATGGCGGGAGCGGGATTGGAGTTGAGCGCGGCCATTGTCATGACGCCGCTCTGTCTTGGCGGAGGATATTTGGGAGGCCGCGATCCTTCGCGCCCCCCTTTGTCCTGCCGGACATCTCCCCCACTTGGGAGGAGATCGGCAGCTTCGCCGGCGGCGCCTCTTCTGCAACGTTGGTGACTGGCGAAAGTGGTTGCAACAGCCGATCTCCCCCCTCGTGGGGGAGATGTCCGGCAGGACAGAGGGGGGCGCCGTAGAGCGTCTTCCCTCGGCTAGCCACAATTGCCGACAGCGCCATCATCCCGGCTCGTCCATCAGATGCAAATGCTCGCGGTTGAAGGTGAGCACGACCGCCTCGCCTTCCCTGGGCAATTTCGCACCGGCCGGCACAATGGCATGCAATCTCAACCCGTCGGCGTCGAGCGCCAGTCTGGTCGTGGCGCCGAGATAATTGGTCGAGACGAGACGGGCGGCAACGCCGTCGCCCTTCGCCGCCCGGCCGATGCGAATGGATTCAGGGCGCAGGCTGCCCCAGCGATGCTGGCCGGAATAGCGCTGAACGAAATCCGGCGGCAGCACATTGGACGAGCCGACGAAATCGGCGACGAAGCGCGTCCTCGGCCGCTGGTAGATGTCCTCCGGCGTGCCGATCTGCATGATCTTGCCGTCGTTAAAGACGGCGACGCGGTCGGCCATCGACAGCGCCTCGCCCTGGTCGTGGGTGACGAAGATGAAGGTGATGCCGAGCGCCTTCTGCAGCGACTTCAGCTCCTCCTGCATGTTTTCGCGGAGCTTGAGGTCGAGCGCGCCAAGCGGCTCGTCGAGCAGAAGCACCTTCGGCTGGTTGACCAGCGCGCGGGCGAGCGCGACGCGCTGGCGCTGTCCGCCGGAAAGCTGGCTCGGGCGGCGGGCGCCGTAGCCGGGAAGCCGGACCAGCGACAATGCTTCCTCGGCCGCCTTCTGCCGTTCGGGCTTGCCGACACCCTTGACCATCAGCCCGTAGGCGACGTTTTCGAGCACGTTCAGATGCGGGAACAGCGCGTAGTCCTGAAACACGGTGTTGACGTTGCGGCGATAGGGCGGAACGCCTTCGGCGCGTTCGCCGAAGATGGAGATCGAGCCCGATGTCGGCTGCTCAAAGCCGGCGATCAAGCGCAGGCAGGTCGTCTTGCCGGAGCCCGAAGGTCCAAGCATGGCGAAGAACTCGCCCGGCACGATGTCGAGATCGACCATGTCGACGGCGCGCACGCTGCCGAAATGGCGCGAGACTTTCTGGAAGGAAACGGCTGATGTCATGGGCTGTCCTGATCTGCCAGGCTCGTCAATTCAGGCGACAGCGCTGACCCTCATCCGCCTGCCGGCACCTTCTCCCCGTAGGGACGTGGAGAAGGGGCTAGCCGCAACGCTCGCGACCCCCGCTCCCCGTTGTTCACGGGAGGGGGCAAGGGTGAGGGGCAGCGCCAACTGGCGAGCAATGCGAAACGAAGTCACCGTCCGCCGATGACGCCGATATAGTCCGACACCCAGCGATAGTAAGGCACGCACTGGTCCTGGGTGGCGCATTTCGACACCGGCGTCTTCCAGAACTTGATCTTTTCGAAATTGTCGTAGCCGTTGGTCTTGCAGCCTTCGTCGCCGAGCAATTCGTTGCCCTTGCAGGCAGCCGGCACCACCGGCAGCGAACCGAACCAGGCGGAGACATCGCCCTGCACTTTCGGTGACAGCGAGTGCTCCATCCACATATAGGCGCAGTTCGGGTGGGCTGCGTCGGCTGCCAGCATGGTTGTGTCGGCCCAGCCGGTGACGCCTTCCTGGGGGATGGTCGAAGCGACCGGCTTCTTGGCAGCAACCAGCGTGTTGACCTGATAGGGCCATGAACCGGAGGCAACGACGCCTTCGTTCTGGAAATCGTCGACCTGGATGGCGGCGTCATGCCAGTAGCGTCCGACCAGCGTGCGCTGGACGCGCAGCAGATCGAGGGCGGCCTTGTACTGGTCCTCGGTCAGCTCGTAGGGATCCTTGATGCCGAGCTCCGGCTTGTGGAACATCAAATAGTTGGCGGCATCGGCGATGTGGATCGGCCCGTCATAGGCCTGGACGCGGCCCTTGTTCGGCTTGCCGTCGGGCAAGGTCATCTCCTCGAAGACGACGTTCCAGCTCTTCGGCGCTTCCTTGAACACCTCGGTGTTGTACATCAGCACGTTCGGCCCCCACTGGTATGGGGCGCCGTAGTGGACGCCGCCGACCGTGAACCACGGCGCATCCTTCAGCCGGTCGTCGACCGTGTTCCAGCTCGGGATGAGATCGGTGTTGATCGGCTGGACCCGCTTGCCGGCGACAAGGCGCAACGACGCGTCGCCCGAGGCAGTAACAAGGTCGAAGCCGCCCTCATTCATCAGCGCGACCATCTCGTCGGAGGTGTTGGCGGTCTTGATATTGACCTTGCAGCCTGTGTTCTTCTCGAAAGACGTGACCCAATCATAGTTCTTGTCGGTTTCGCCGCGTTCGATGTAGCCGGGCCAGGCGACAATGTTGACCTGGCCTTCGCCCTTGCCGAGTTCCTTAACCTGGGCGATCGCCTGGCCGGAGAAGGCCAGCGCGACCGTTAATGCAGTGCACGACTTCAGGAATGAGTTCATCGTCGATCTCCCATTTGAGGGGCCGCACTCTCGCGGCGGCTTTGCTCCCTGATCATGAAGGTGCTGTGAAATTTCCGGTTTCGCAAATTCATTTATCAGAAAGGCGATATCGGTTTTTCCGATAGATCAGCGGCCGTTCTTGTCCGGCCGCTGACGAACCATGCGCTGCGACTGGGCAAGCCCGATGAAGTCGCGCGCGGCCTGCGGCAGGCCGGAGCCGCGCCGCCAGACCGTGCCGACCTGGACAACCGGCAACGAGCCCGAAATATCGCGCGATTCGATGCGGTCGCCTTCAAGCGACCATGGCCGGTAGACGAGGTCGGGCAGCAGCGCCACGCCGGCGCCGGTGGCGACGAGGCTGCGCACCGCTTCGACCGAGCGGGTGCGGAAGGCGACATGCGGCTTGGCGGCGATCGCCGCCAGCAATTTTCCGGTATTCTCTTCGATCTCATCGACGGTCAGCATGATCAGCGGTTCCGAGGCGATGTCGCTGATGCCGATGATGTCGGCGCTGGACAGCGGATGGCCAAGCGGCAGCCATAGCCGGTAGGGCGAGACTTCTAGAATTTCCGATTGCAGGGCGGTGCGGTCGCGCAGGTTCGAGGTGACCATGACGGCGATGTCGAGCTTGCCGCCGACCAGCAGATGTTCGAGGTAGTCGCCATTGTCCTCGATGGCCGAGATCTCGACGCCCGGATAGGCGCGGCGATAGCGGGCGAGAAGGTCGGACAGGACATAGCCGGCGACCAGCGAGGTGACGCCGAGTTGCAGCCGGCCGCCAGCCGCCGCTTGCTCGCCGGAGAAGGCGCGGCGCGCATCGGAAACATCGGCAAGGATCTTTGTCGCGTGGCGCAGGAACTGGTGGCCCTTGTGGGTGATGTTGAGGCCGCGCGGATGGCGCTCGAACAGTTCGACGCCGAGATCGCCTTCGAGCTCCTTGATCGCCTCGGTGACCGACGATTGCGAGATGGACAGGTTTTGGGCGGCGCCAGACACGGTGCCTTGCTCGGCGACGGCGATGAAGAACTGCAATTGGCGGATGGTGAAGGCCATGGCCGGACTAAACACGGCGGATGCGGCGCTGGGAAGTGGCGACCAACGAACACTTGACGGCCGCAACACTTGTAACTAAGTGAGTTACATGAAACGAAACAGCAGACTCTCTTCGACCCTGCACATTCTGGTCCACATGACCGAGGCGCAGGAGCACGCGCTGACCTCCGAGCAGCTTGCCACATTCATCCACACGAACCCGGTCGTCGTCCGCCGGACCATCGCCGGCTTGCGCGACGCTGGCATCGTCACCTCGTCGCGCGGACATGGCGGCGGCTGGCAGCTTGGCCGCGCGCCCGAGAAAATTTCGTTGGCCGAGATCAGCGCCGCGCTCGGCGAAACGCTGCTGCCGTTCAGCACCGAGCGGGAAAGCCCCGGCTGCCTTGTCGAACAAGCGGTGATAGCCGCGCTCGACGACTTTCGTGTCGAGGCCGAGAGGCTGCTGGCGGAAAAACTCAGCCGCATCACGCTTGCCGATCTCGCCGCCGATTTCCACCGCCGTTACAAGTTGATTGGAGTGACCAGCCATGCAGTATGATCTGATTGTCGTGGGCGGCAGCTTTGCCGGCCTGTCTGCCGCCATCCAGGCGGCACGGGCCCGGCGCAACGTCCTGGTGATCGACGCCGGCCAGCCGCGCAATCGTTTTGCCGAGCATTCGCACGGGTTCCTGGGACAGGACGGGCGCGCGCCCGGCGCAATCCTGGACGACGCAAGACGGCAGCTGTTGGCCTATCCGACAGCCAGGGTCCTCGCCGGATTGGCTGACAAAGCCGCTGCCGCTGGTTCCGGCTTCGAGATCACGACGGCTCGCGGCGAGACATTCGGCGCGGCGCGGCTGGTTCTTGCCACCGGCGTGCGCGATATCCTGCCGGATGTTCCCGGGCTTGCCGAGCATTGGGGAAAGAGCGTGCTGCATTGTCCTTATTGCCATGGTTACGAGGTCGCCGGCGGGCCGCTTGGCGTGCTGGCAACCGGCCCGATGGCCGTGCATCAAGCGCAATTGATCGCCGACTGGGGTGACGTCACGCTGTTCGCAAACGGTACGTTCGAGCCCGACGCGGAACAGATGCTTGCGCTGGAAAAGCGGAACGTGCGGTTCGAGCCGACCGACGTGGCCGAACTGGAAAAAGATGGTTCTGGCGCGCTGATCGTCAGGCTCGAAGACGGCCGAAGGACTGGCGTAAAGGCGCTGTTCACCGCGCCGCCCAACACCATGGCCTGTCCCCTGGCCGAACAGCTTGGCTGCACCTTCACAGAGGGCTTCCTCGGCCCGGTAATCACCGTCGACGACCGACAGCAGACGAGCGTGCAGGGTGTCTATGCCGCGGGAGATGCGGCACGATCGATGCACAACATCGCCTTCGCCGTATCAGGTGGCACCTTCGCGGGCATATGCGCCCACCAATCACTGGTTTTCGACTAGATCCCGCTTTCGCTGCCGGCAATGCTGAGCCGTGCGCCAGCCTGGGCAAGGGCTGCGGCGATGGCGTGCGGCGGCGGCCGATCGGTGACGAGTTCGGAAAAACCGTCGAGGCCGCAGACCTGGACCAGGCCCTGGCGGCCGAACTTGGTGTGGTCGGTGATGACGAGCGAGCGCTGGCCGCGCGACAGCACCATGCGGGCGAACTCCGCCTCGTCCAGATCATAGTCCATCACGCCGGTGACGGCATCGACCGCGCCGGTGGAGATCACAGCGTGGCTGACGGAAAAGCGGCTGACGAATGCAATGGCCGAGACGCCGAAGGCAGCGCCCGAATCGCTGCGCAGTTCGCCGCCGGCCATATAGACCTTGTTGCCGTTGACGGTGGCCAGCGTGCGGGCGATGTCGGAGGAATTGGTGACCACCGTCAACCGCCGGTGACCGAGCAGTTCGCGGGCCAGGAAAGAGGTCGTGGTGCCGGTGTCGAGCATGATCGCTTCGCCGTCGCGGATGGTGGCGGCAACCATGCGGGCGATGGCGCGCTTGGCATCGGCATTCTCGCGCATACGCCGCTCGAACGGCGCCTCGCCGGCCATCGACGGCAGGCCGACGGCGCCATGCATCTTCAGGATCGAACCGTCATTGGTCAGCGGCTTGACGTCGCGGCGCACGGTCTCCAGGGAAACGCCCAGCCGGTCGGCCAGGCTGGCGATGGTGACGGTGCCTTCCTCATGGAGGAGACGCAGGATCTCGCCATGCCGCTTCGAGGGCATCGGTCTCACCCAATCGATTTGTTGCGCTACTGACCGCTTCTAAGGCAAATCGGCCACAGTTTACAAGAAATCCTTGTGATTTCGGGCAAAAAGCCACAAGTTGTCGTTGACAAGCCGGATCACATGGCGCGACACTGGCTTGTGACAGGCTTCGGAACTGCCACGGGAGAACGATGGCAGAGCCGCACCAAAATTCGCCTGCCCGAACGTCCGGGAAATCGTCTGACGTAAGGGAAAAGGACTTTTTTGAATCCGCGGGGGCGGATGCCGGAGTCAAAGAACCCGGCACTGGGGCTCGTCGGTGCGGTGCGGGATACCGATCCCGGGATCCCGCACCGACGAGGACTTCGCATTGCTCCCTCCTGCCGGCCGCCATCTTTGCGTCGCCCGCGACGCCTTGAACCCCGCGCAACGAGGGATTCACCCGTGACCGCCGAGGACCGCATCCGCGCCCTGCCCTGCTGGACCGGCAGCATCGAGATCGCGCCGCTGCCAGGCGGCCTGAGCAACGCCAACTATCTGGTCAAGGACGCCGCCGGGCGGCATGTCGTGCGCTTTGGCCAGGACTTTCCATTCCATCATGTCTTTCGCGAGCGCGAGGTGATGACCGCGCGCGCGGCGCACGCCGCCGGCTTCGCGCCTGCGGTCCGCCATTCCGAGCCCGGCATCCTGGTAACGGAATTTCTCGGCGCCAAGACTTTTGTCGCCGAGGACGTCCGCGCCAATATCGACCGCGTCGCCGCCCTGATGCGCGGCTTCCATCGCGAGATGCCCAATCATGTCTCCGGCGCCGGCTTCATGTTCTGGGTATTCCATGTCATCCGCGACTATGCGCGCACGCTGGAGGAAGCCGACAGCCGCATGCGAAGCGAGTTGCCGCGGCTGCTGACGCTTGCAGACGAGCTCGAACGGGCGCAGAAATTGCTGCCGATCGTCTTTGGTCATAATGACCTTCTGCCGGCTAATATTCTCGATGACGGCCACCGGCTGTGGCTGATCGATTTCGAATATGCCGGCTTCAACACGGCGATGTTCGACCTCGCCGGCGTTGCCTCGAACGCCACCATGAACGACGAGGAGTCCTTCGCCTTCCTGACCGCCTATTTCATGAAGGAGCCGGACGAGGCGATCCGCCGCTCGCATGCGGCCATGCAATGCGCATCGCTGCTGCGCGAGGCGATGTGGAGCATGGTTTCCGAACTTTATCTCGACGCGCCCGGCATCGACTACATTGCCTATACCGACGAAAACCTGACGCGGCTCGATGCCGCGCTGGAAAACTACAGAACAAAATACGGACAGATATCATGACCTTGCCCGCCCACGCCGAGATCGTCGTCATCGGCGGCGGCATAATCGGCTGTTCGACGGCTTATCATCTGGCGCGTGACCACAAGGCCGATGTCGTGCTCCTGGAACAGGGCAAACTGACTTCGGGCTCGACATGGCATGCGGCGGGGCTGGTCGGTCAATTGCGGTCTTCGGCCTCGATCACCCGCGTGCTCAAATATTCGGTCGATCTCTACAAGGGACTGGAAGCCGAAACCGGACTGGCCACCGGCTGGAAGATGACCGGATGCCTCAGGGTCGCCACCAATGCCGACCGCTGGATCGAGTACAAGAGGCTGGCGACGACGGCGAAGAGCTTCGGCATGGACATGCAGTTGCTGTCACCGGCCGAGGTCAAGGCGATGTGGCCGCTGCTGGCAACCGGCGATCTCGTCGGCGCCAACTGGCTGCCGACCGACGGCCAGGCAAACCCTTCCGACATCACCCAGTCGCTGGCCAAAGGCGCGCGCATGCATGGCGCCAGGCTGTTCGAGGATGTCCGCGTCACCGGCTTCGACATGCAGGAGGGCCGCATCACAACGGTAAAGACCAACAGGGGCGATATCGCCTGCGACAAGGTGGTGAACTGTGCCGGGCAATGGGCGCGGCAGGTGGGGGCGCTAGCCGGCATCAACGTGCCGCTGCAGCCGGTGAAGCACCAGTACCTCGTCACCGAAAGAATAGACGGGTTGGCGACCGATGCGCCGACGATCCGCGACCCCGACCGCCGCATTTATTTCAAGGAGGAGGTCGGCGGGCTGGTGATGGGCGGCTATGAGCCGAACCCGCAAGCCTGGACGACCGATCTTCCCGGCGGCGATGTCCCTGACGACTGGCAGTTCCGGCTGTTCGACGACGATTACGATCATTTCGAGCAGCATATGAACCAGGCGATCAAGCGGGTTCCGGCGCTCGAAACCGTCGGCGTCAAGCAGATGATCAACGGGCCGGAGAGCTTCACGCCGGACGGCAATTTCATTCTCGGCGTGGCACCCGAATGCGCCAACATGTTCGTCGGCGCCGGCTTCAACGCCTTTGGCATCGCGGCAGGCGGCGGCGCCGGCTGGGTGCTGGCGCAGTGGGTCGTCGACGGCGAGGCGCCACTCGACCTGTGGGTGGTCGATATCAGGCGCTTTTCCGACCTGCACCGCGACCGGCAATGGGTCCGCGACCGCACGCTGGAAGCCTATGGCAAGCACTATACGATCGGCTTCCCGCATGAAGAGTATGCCACGGGCCGGCCACGGATCGTGTCGCCACTCTACGAACGGCTGCAAAAGCACCGCGCCGTGTTCGGCTCCAAGCTCGGTTGGGAGCGGCCGAACTGGTTTGCGCCCGAAGGCGTCGAGCCGAAGGACATCTATTCGATGGGCCGGCAGAACTGGTTTTCGCCGGTCGGCGACGAGCACCGGCACGTGCGCGAACACGTGGGCATCTTCGATCAATCGTCCTTCGCCAAATACGAAATGACCGGTGCGGATGCGCTGAAGGCGCTCGACTGGATCTGCGCCAACGACGTCGCCAAGCCGGTCGGCCGGCTGACCTACACGCAGCTTCTCAACACGCGCGGCGGCATCGAGGCCGACCTGACCGTGGCGCGGCTCGGCGAAGACCGATTCTACGTCGTCACCGGCACCGGCTTTAGGACGCATGACTTCTCGTGGATCGGCGACCATGTCGGCAACGAGCTCGACGTGACGCTCACCGATGTCACCGAGGATTTCGGCACGCTGTCGCTGATGGGGCCGCGGGCCCGCGACGTGCTGGCTGCGGTGACCGATGCGGACGTGTCGAACACCGCTTTCCCGTTCGGACAGGTGCGGGAAATCTCCATCGCCGGCACCACAGTTAGGGCGCTGCGCGTCACCTATGTCGGCGAGCTCGGCTGGGAGCTGCATGTGCCGATCGCGGCGACGGGCGAAATCTTCGACGCTCTGATGGCGGCGGGCGAGGAGCACAGCATCCGCCCGGTCGGCTACAGGGCGCTGGAATCGCTGCGGCTGGAAAAAGGCTACCGCGCCTGGGGCTCCGACATCACGCCCAACGACACGCCGCAGGAGGCCGGCCTTGGCTGGGCGGTGAAGCTTCGCAAGAACACAGATTTTCTCGGGCGGCGGGCGCTGGAAGAGATCGGCGGCGCGGTTCTGAAAAAACGCTTTGCCGGCTTCACCGTCGACGATTGCGAGATCGTGCTGCTCGGGCGCGAAACGATCCTGCGCAACAGCGAGCCGGTCGGCTACCTGACCAGCGGCGGCTATGGCTACACGGTCGGAAAGAACATCGGCTACGGCTATGTGCGCAACGCCGACGGCGTCAGCGACGATTTCCTCACCTGCGGCGACTACGAGCTGGTGGTGGCTATGGAGCGGACGCCGGCAAAAATCCATCTCGAGCCGCTTTACGACCCGGCCGGAGAAAGGATCAGAGCCTAAAGCGCGTCGCGTCTGAACGGCTTCATGCGAGGCGCTTTAAGTTCTTGTTTCTATGCATGTCGTTATCGCAAAACCGCTGCGCACCCTCGGGTCAGGCCCGAGGGCGTGCTTTTGCGCGACATGCATAAGAGCGGGGATGGTCAGTTCACGCGCAGAACGAGACCGCGGCTGGGCACGGTGTCGGCCTCGCCCGGCATGGAGACATAGGGCGATGTCTCCTCGGCGCGCGTGACGACGCCCTTCGCCTCGAGGTCGGCTATCCCTGCGGAAAAGCCGGCGTCCCACAGGGTGTTCTTGACCGTCAGCACGATTATCCCGCCCGGCCGGCAGATGCGGATCAGTTCGTCCAGCCCCTCAGCGCCGACATGGCCCGAAGTGAAGACGCCGGCCGATATGATGCCGGCATAGGCATCATCCGCGAAGGGCAGCGGGCCGCCGAGCGCCAAGCAGTGAAGCGCCGAATAGACGCCCTTGCGCGCTGCCTGGGCCAGCATGCCTTCGGAAATGTCGAGCGCCTCGACCTGCGGATAGCCCGCGATCTTCAGCCACTCGCCGATGAGCCCGGTGCCGGCACCGGCATCGAGGAGCGGTGCCGCGCCGCGCGGCAGGTGGCGGGCAAGCAGGGCAAGGCAGATGGTCGGATGGCGATAACCGGCCGCCGACATGTCGGCGTCGTAGGTGTCGGACCAGCGGTCGTAGAGCGCCGCCACCTCCTCTGGCCGCTTCGCTGCATAGGCCGCGGCGAGCGCGCCTTTGTTTTTCCTGTCCGCCATTACAGTCTCGTCCGCAAATCAAAGTGCCGCAGCGTTCTTAGCGCGTCCTACAGGAACGCACGGCGCTGGAGTGAACCGCATGCAAGCGATGATAGCCAAACGGCGAAATTTGTGGAACCGTCGTCACCATAAATAGACGCGAAAAGAGGGCAGAAGCGATGGTGGACGAGGAAGCACGCGCGGCGCTTGCAGCCATTCCGGCGCTGGCCGGCTACGAGGGACCGCTGGAGCGGCTGGGTGGCCTCACCAACATCGTCTTCAGGGCTGGAGATGCCTGCCTGCGGATTCCCGGCAAGGGCACGCAGGAGTATATCAACCGCGCCAACGAGGCGGTGGCGGCGCGGGAGGCAGCGATGGCCGGCGTCAGCCCCGAGCTGCTGCATGTCGACGGCGAGACAGGCGTGATGGTGACGCGCTTCATCGCGGGCGCCGAGACGATGTCGCCGGATAAATTCAAGACCCGGCCGGGCAGTCCGGAGCGTGCCGGCAAAGCCTTCCGCAGATTGCATACATCCGGCGCGGTGTTTCCCTTCCGCTTCGAGCTGTTTGCGATGATCGACGACTACCTGAAGGTGCTGTCGACCAAGGACGTCGCCCTGCCTGCCGGTTACCACGACGTCGTTCGCGAGGCGGAAACCGTGCGCTCGGCGCTTGCCGCGCATCCCCTGCCTCTCGTCGCCTGCCACTGCGATCCGCTGTGCGAAAATTTTCTCGATACGGGCGACAGGATGTGGATCGTCGACTGGGAATATTCCGGCATGAACGACCCGCTCTGGGATCTCGGCGACCTCAGCGTCGAAGGCCAGTTTGATACGGCGCAGGAGGACGAGATGATGGGCGCCTATTTCGGTGGCGAGCCGACGCCGGCGGAGCGCGGCCGCATCGTCATCTACAAGGCGATGTGCGATCTCTTGTGGACGCTGTGGGGACTGATCCAGCTTGCCAACAGCAATCCGGCCGACGATTTCCGCGCCTATGCCGACGGTCGCTTTTCACGCTGCAGGGCGCTGATGGAGACGGCCGACTTCTCAACGCATCTGGCGGCGGTGCGCGCCGGTTAAGTGCCAAAACTCTGAACCTTAAGGCACCAGAAATCTGGACCCTAGTTGTTTGATCCCGGACTTTAATGGCGCATCATTGCCGTCCGAATCAAAGGATGCGCTATGGGACAGGTTCTA
>NZ_JBVVPY010000042.1:0-20962 GCF_055811335.1 Mesorhizobium sp. WSM4847
TCGGGCAACTGATGCTCGGTGTCCCAGGTGTAGATGCCTGTCAGGTTGATATGTTCCCAACTCAGCGGCGAGATATGATTCAACAGCGTATCTGGAATGTTTCGCCCTGGCCTGCCGGCCATCTCCCCCTCAAGGAGGGAGATTGGCAGCTTCGCCGCTGCGCCCATCTCTGCAACATATGCCGGTGCTGCCGAGCAGGCTGATGGAATCGACCTCAGCCGCGATCAGCCGGCTGACCAGTTTCCGAAGCGCGTCAACGTCGACTCGGCCGGAACGATCGGCGGGGGTGATCGGAAAAGCAGACAGGCCGTTCGCGAAAAATCATGGTTCAATTCCTCGATCGGTGGGGGCGAAACCCGGCCAGTAGTGGCCGTCAGGCGTCGGCCGCTTGCCAAAGATGGCCTGACCGACGCGCACGACAGTGGCGCCTTCCTCGATGGCTTCCTCGAAGTCTCCGGTCATACCCATGGAGAGCCCGGTGAGCGCGGCGTTGTGCTTCACGGCTTTGTCCCGCAGTCGGCGCAGCAGAATGAAGCAAGGCCGCACCTTGGCCATGTCGGAGGAAAACAGCGCAAGTGTCATCAACCCGCAGGGCCGGAGACGGGGAACCTGATCGAGGGCCTCCACGAAGGGCAGCAGTGCGTTCGGATGGAGGCCGAACTTGCTGCCCTCGCCAGACGTGTTGACCTGCACATAGACGTCGAGGAAGCGATCTTCGCGCTCCAGCCTCGTGTTCAGAAGGTCGGCGAGCCGCAGGCTGTCGAGCGCATGAAACTCACGCGCGAAGCGGGTCAGATATTTGGCCTTGTTGGTCTGCAGATGTCCGACGATGCTCCAGTCGATGGCGAGATCGTGAAGCGCCTCGCACTTTGTCATTGCCTCCTGGATCTTGTTCTCGCCGAAGGTGCTGATGCCGACGTCGAAGGCATATCGCAGGATATGGGCCGGCACCGTCTTGGTGATCGGCAGCAACCGCACGGAGGCACGGTCGCGCCCGGCCCGTGCGCAAGCAAGCGTGATGCGCTCTTCAACCGACGCCAGATTGGTGCGGAAGCTGGTAAGGGGATCAGGCCCGAAGCGTTCGACGTCCTCGGGCGAAAGCGGCGGATTGTTCGTGCCCATTGTGATCTGCCCCTGTCGTAGACAAGCTCGTTGGCCTTGAGCCACGTGTAGCCGACGCCACTAAGAAACACGAGGCTCTTGTCGGGCGCTGCATAGATGGTCCGATCCGCCGCCGTAGCGACGGCAGACAATGTGCAGACGGTGGCGAAAGCAAGAATTGCAACTGATGATGTGCAGCGATTCATGGGGCGGCCTCCTTGCCCCCCAGGGATCGGATAGCCCGTTTGTGATTTTCCGTTAAACGTCGGCGGCTCTCAGCGCCTGTACCCGGGGAGTTGTTTGTCGCGTCGACCAGTCCTGGGCATTGGTGCAAAGACGTTGAACTCCGATGCGATGTCGAGGACGGCTTTGGTCGTTGCCCTTTGTCTGGTGCGCACCGCGCTCGTTGCCCGTTCTACATGGGTAGCGGTGGGCTGCCTTGAGCTGGATCAGTTTTAGGGCGAACGGCCTGGTTGAATTCCGGCTCGCGACCCCGTTGCGGGGCCAATTGCAGTGGCGTCGGCAAACGAGCCACCCCCCGGCCCTGCCGGTCATGCGTTCGCCGACCCCAATTCCCGAAGCTCGTCGAGCATGGCGACGTCGAGCCGGTTGGGGCAATCTGCCATGCGCCCCTGCTCCTCGGGGTGTTGCCTGCGCCGTTGCGGGCCAGAGGCCGCGATAGCACCGGCGCAATTAACCAGCGGTGTTGCGTCACCCAACTCTTGTACCACGCCTTGTGACCCGGTCCGGGTTGCACCAGACGGAGTTTCCAATGCGTTTTTCGACTCGGCTCACCCCTCGTATCGTAAGCTTCTGTGTCCCTGCACGTTCGGGCACCGCCTCAGCAGCGCGCTTGTGTCCCGCGCCCAATCGTCGACGACAGTGAGGATGTGGAACGTCGGAGACGAAGTCGAGCGATCACCACTGCTTAAGACTCGGCGGCACCAGCATCGGCACGGCGGCGGACGGTCAGCTTCTCGCGATAGAACCGAAGAGCTCTTGTGGCATCTCGTCGCCCATTCCCACACATTCGCGACGGAGGCGGCGAAAGCCGAGATTTGTCTACACGCGAACATGCCCGCTCTCTACGACAACAGCCAAGCATTGCGAGCAGCGCGGAGCCGTGACGAACGACCTTCCAGTCGGCTTATCTCTCCTCGGAACTGTCGGCAATGTGGCCGCCGGCCTGCCGCCGCCACAGGCGGGCATAAAGGCCGTCGCTTTTGAGTAGCTCCGAGGGGGAGCCCTCCTCGACGATGCGCCCTTTGTCGAGCACGACAATCCTGTCCATGCTGGCAATCGTCGACAGGCGGTGGGCAATCGCGATCACCGTCTTGCCCTCCATGAGAAGCTCGAGTTTTCCTTGGACCGCCGCCTCGGCTTCACTGTCCAGGGCGGAAGTCGCCTCGTCCAGAAGGAGGATTGGCGCGTCCTTAAGCAGGACCCGAGCGATGGCGACCCGCTGACGCTGGCCGCCGGAAAGCTTCACCCCGCGGTCGCCGACGAAAGCATCGTAGCCGGTGCGGTTTTCGCTGTCCTTGAGATCTGCCACGAAGCCGTCCGCATCGGCCAGCATTGCGGCGCGTTCGACCTCCTCCGGCGAGGCATCCGGCCGGCCGTAACGGATATTGTCCCCGACAGAGCGATGGAGCAACGAGACATCCTGGGCAACGACCCCGATATTCTCACGCAGGCTTGCCTGCGTTACGGAACGGATATCCTGGCCGTCGACGACGATTGCGCCATCGTTTACATCGAAGAACCGCAAAAGCAGGCTGATTAGAGTCGACTTGCCAGCCCCCGACATGCCGACGAGCCCGACCTTCTCGCCGGCGCGGACCCTGAGCGATAGATTCTCGATTACCCCTTTTCCTTGACGGTATTCGAACCTGACATCCCTGAACTCGACCGTGCCGCCGACCACGGCCAGCGGCCTGGCTCCGGGGGCGTCGATTACCGTTGGAGGCGTGGTGATGACCGGCATCGCGTCGCGTATCGTGCCCACAGCCTGGAATATCTGCTGCCCTAGCTGGAGAAAGGCCAGGGAGTTGGCGCTGAGCCGCTGAATGATTGCTATTGAAGCAACAAATTGGCCGGTGGTGACAAAACCGGCCACGAGTCCCCAGAGCCCGACGGCGATGTTGGTCAGCGAAAGAAGTACGTTCAGCAGGACGACGCTGGTGTCGCTTGTTAAGTGGATGCGCCGTTCAAGCTGTTGCGTCTCAATGGCATCTCCCATGATGGTGCGCATTGCGTCCGCCTCGCTGTCTTCGGCCGCAAACAGCTTGACCACGTGGATGTTGCTGTAGAGGTCGGTCATGGCGCCGACGACGAGGCTGCGCGCGCGGGCAGAGTGGCGGGACCGCACGGCAAAATATGGCACTGCCACAACCGCGACTGTGACGTTCGCCACGATCCAAAAAAAGACCGGAAGCGCCAGCGGCCAGGACAGCGTGGCAAGCAGCGAAAGCGAACCGAGAAACTGCACGAGAAAATACGGTATGCTGGAAGACGCTACGACGATCTGCTGCTGCACGGCGGCGGCGAGTTGCGAAATGCGCGACGCCACCTGGCCGGCGAAGAGATCGTGGAAGAATGCAAGGTCCTGACGTTCGACCGCCTTGTAGCCATGCCATTGCATAGCCGCGGGCATGCATACGGACACTGCCTGGGAATCCAACGTCTTGGCGATGAACATCAGCAGCGGTTGCACGGGGAACATCAGCAGGCCGAGGAACGTGAGCATAGGCCAAGCTTCCTCAAGGAAAACCGCCGCACCGTTCGTGCTCACCCCGTCCACAATGATATACATGCCCCAGATCACCGCGAGGTTGATTCCCTCGACCGCCATCATGAAGACGGCGATGGCCGCCAGCACGCCACGGAACATGCGTGCGAAATGCAGAAGCAGCGCAAACGGACCTGTTGCCGGCAAAGGCGCGTAGGGAATATCCAGCGGGCGGATAAGCGTCTCAAAGGGGCGATAGATGAAATGCGAAGGCGACATGGCGGGTCAAACCGGCTGATCAGAAGAATGGGTGGGCGCATCGGAGGAGTGCGAGAGCGCGCGCCCCCTTAACTGCCAAGCGCACGTTCCTCGTCTACACACAATGCGTTCCCGGCGCGCTTCGAGCGGACCACGCAGGCTGAGGGGCGCACTTGAATGAACATGCGTGCTGTGGCCACGTTCGAGAGCTGCATAGGGTGGCCTTGGTAGTGCTGGTGGACGGCTTGGCTGAAGGAGGCGCGATCTATGAGGAGGCGCCGCGGCTGGCTATAGCGGTCCAGCTCCCCAGGTGTGGCTGGGTTCATCGTCCTGTTCTGGCCGTCTCATTGCGGGCATCGAGCACGCTCCTGGTTGATTTCTCGGTCCTCCACGACGCCCTGCCGACGTCTCACTTACGAGATCAGCGCAATTTCCGTGCCGGATTTGCGCTCCGTTTCGTTCCACCGCTTGCTCGCCAGCCGGTGCTTGGCTGTAACGGCCAGCGGGTGGGGCTCCGACACTCTTGTTCAGTTTCGGACACAAAAAGGTCGCTATAGACATGCTCGGGAAGACCGAATGGAACCTCGAGCATGTAATCGTCGCACCCGAGCCGAATTTCATCCTCACCGGCCCCCGACCAGGGCGCTTGCTGAAAAGAGCGCTTGCCGCGCCAGCCATGGGTTCGCGGTAACCGCCGCAACCTTTTTCTGATATCGACCTGCGGGTTCACGGAAGAAGCCGATCCCGCGCGTCGCGCGATCGAGCGACTGCCGATCATCTGCGGGGAAGGGACATTCCCTCACGACCTGATCTTTGCATCGGACATTTCGGTCGAACAATTGCAGGAGCTACTCCATGACGGCGTTTAGAAGCCGGGGTCGCTAGGCTGTCGCTGAAGATCGACCACGTTGCGAAAGAGCGGCAGTTTCGCCAGATCGAACTCGTCGAAGGTCGGGCCGTCGTGCTTGCTCACCGCGCAACGCACCGGTCCGATATTCTCCTCCAGCACGAAGATGCCGGTCGCCTCGCCAGGGAGTTCAGCACCACTGCACTGATGCGATTGCAGTTAATGCGATTGCAGTTAAAATGAAGAATCCGAGCTACGCCATTCTCGCAATAAACTGCCAAACCTGACTCAACGACTGCGTTCTCACTATTAACTGCCAAGCGACACTTCGTGGATTTCGCGCCGGAAGGCTTCCGAGCCGAGATAGCGGTGAGAAAAATGGTCTTGATTGCCTTGCCGAGTTGGGCCAGCGCCCTGTAGCTTGGGCGCTGCACGCTCGCCCGCGCAAAGCGGCGCAGGATCGATTCCGCATCGGCCGTGCGGTGCTGCAGGGCCGCCGCATATTTGATCAACTCGTCATACTGCTGCTCGATGAGGTTCCAGTCGATCGCCCGTGTCAAGATCGGCAGAAGGCTCGCGCGCCATTTCGGTGTCGGGCACCCCGCACTTCATCGGCAAGAGTACGGGCGACGGTTCCGGCCACGGTCGCCAACCATCTCGTGGCGCACCGCGACGGTCCCGCTCTTATGCCAGGCGAACTGGGGAGCACATGCGCCCCCTGCCATGACGCACGCATCCAGAAGGAAGAGGTGAGAGGTTACGCGAACGGGTGTGATGGAGTGGGAGGCGCATCGCGTTCGACCATCCGTGGAATCGGCAGCCTTGATTAAGGTCTGCGACGTCTGACCAAGGCCATCCATGGCGGAGTGCTCTCGCTGAGGTTAAAGGCAGCCTCTTCGGCTTCGTACCGGGTCAGCCCGGTGAGCGGCCGACCGTATCTCTCGGCGGGAAGCCCTGTCAGGCTATCGATCACAGACCACAGCCCTGGTTCCGACGGCAGAATCTTGTAGCGCCTCATCGAGCCCTCGCTTGCTAGAAGCACAGAGAACTCCCGCTCTACCGCAAGGTTCCGCAGTGCAGCATCAAAATGTTGCGACGCACTATGAGGGATGCAGTTCATATGACGGGCGGGGTCCTTTTGGCGCGCTGCCCGGCTGCCGGGTGCTGGTCGCCGGCCCCGCCGGCCTTGATAGGGCAGCTCTGGGGCTTCGACGTGTCACGCAGCTCGGCGTTCCGGCTCGAGCGGCACGGCCAGCTCGTGTATGCGCGAATCGGGGCAAACCCGCCGGGCGATATCGCAAAGATGCTGGTGATGCGTCAGATAGATCTGACTGACCCCTTGTTTTTGCTCCACCTTTCTTAAGCCCGCTGCAGTTGTCGGGCCGGCTCTGGTCCTTCCGGCTGAGGCCGTGAATGCGCCTCAGACGCCACCGCCATGAAAGCCTGAAGTGCCGCGGAGAGATACTCGTCGCTCCGCGTCACAAAAACAGTCGGCGCCGACCGCAGATTGTCAGATAGCTGGTGTATGATGACCTGTCCGTCGGCTGCCGCATCCTGAACGACCCCCCGAGGTAGCATGGCCATCCCTACCCCGGCGGCGACGCAGCCGATGATCCCGTCCATTGTTCCGAGTTCCATCCAGCGGACATGCGTTACCCCACACGCCGCCAGGAACATGTCCATGCGCCGGCGATAGGAACAGCCCGATCGAAAAGCGAGGACCTTCAGAGCCGGCGATGCGGCCAAGGCCTTCAGATCCGAAAGCTCGCGAAACCGCGGCGAGGAGATCACAACGAGCTCCTCTTCGACGATCGATAGGCTCTTCAGTTCGGGATGAGCGATGGGGCCGGAGACGAACGCGCCATCCAGTTTGCGTCCGACGACCTCGCTGACGAGCTGTTCCGTCGGGGCAGCCTCCACCAGTACGTCGACCTCTGGATATTCTGCAGCATAGCGGATCAGGATCGGCGGAAGGCGAAGCGCTGCAGTGGTCTCCATGGAGCCGATCCTGAGTAAACCGCACGGCGTACCGCGGTCTGTGACGACGCGCTTGGCTTCGTCCAGAAGCTCTCCGACGCGCTCGGCATAGGGAACGAGCTGAATGCCGGTGGCTGTCAGTGTAACCCCTCGCCTGGAGCGATGAAAAAGCGGAGCACCGATTTCCTCCTCAAGCGATTTTATTCTCGCGGTGACGTTGGATTGCACCGTGTTGAGCACACCGGCAGCCCCTCCGATACTGTTTGCTCTCACCACCGCCTGGAAAAACCTGAGGTCGGCGCTGTTCATCGGCCATCTCCTTTTCAGATGAAAAACATCTGATCTAATCGTTTGTCTTAAGTCAAGTGTCGCAATAGCGTCAAAGAAAAATTTCCGGGAACTTCCTCAAGCTGGGAGAAGTATTGATGACGATACGAACGCGTCTGACAGAATTTTTCGAAATCGAGCATCCCATCATCCTTGCCCCGATGACCCCGGCCGCGGGTGGCGCGCTTGCGTCCGCCGTCGCCGACGCCGGCGGTCTGGGCCTGTTGGGTGGGGGATATGCTGATCGTCAATGGTACGAAACAGAGTCGTCGCTGATTACCAATGAACGCGTTGGCTGCGGGTTCATCGCCTGGGCAGTCGAAGCCGACCTTGATCTGTTTGACCGCGCACTTGCGGAGCGTCCGTCCGCGATGATGCTTTCGTTTTCGGATCCGGCGAAGCTCGCGGCACGGGTCAAGCAGGCGGGTGTTCCGCTGATTTGCATGATCCACACACTCGAACATGCCCGGCGCGCAATCGACGTTGGCGCCGACGTTCTTATTGTTCAGGGGACCGAGGCCGGCGGCCATGGCCTGGTCGCGCGGTCAACCATGCCCTTCGTTCCCGCAGTCGTGGATCTGGTGGCAAAGATTTCGCCTTCTGTCATTGTCGTGGCGGCAGGCGGCATTGCCGACGGTAGGGGCCTGGCCGCTTCGCTGATGCTCGGAGCAGACGGGGTCCTGATGGGAACCAGGTTCTGGGCTACGCCCGAGTCGCTCATCCATCCGGCAGCCAAGGACAAGGTAGTCGCGGCCTCTGGCGACGAGACAATCCGGACTTCCGTCTACGATATCGTCCGTCAGAAGGCCTGGCCCGCTGGCTATACCGGCCGACTGCTCAAAAACGGCTTCATCGACAAGTGGCACGGGCGGGAAGAAGAGCTGCGCACGCTGCATTCCGAAGAATTGTCGAAGGTCGAGGCGGCATGGGCCTCCGGCGACTATGACACGGCCAACGTGACTGTCGGTGAGGCGGTGGGCCTCATCAACGATCTGCCGTCGGCGAAGGACATCGTTCGCCGAACGGTGCGCGAGGCAGGCGAAAGACTTGGGGTCTACGCATTCGATCAGCGCATCGCGAGCTGACTTACCACGGCCCTGAAGAGAGGGCCGACTGCTTTCAAAACATAAAAGGGGAACTGCAGCATGCAACAGCTACAGGAAAGGGGCGACTCCGTCCGCAAACCAGGTATCTGGACCGTCGTCCTTGCATCAAGCGCCGGCACGGTCATCGAATGGTACGACTTCTATCTTTACGGAAGTCTGGCGATTTTCTTCTCAACGCTCTTCTACCCTGCCAATGAACCGACGGCAGCTGTTCTGATCAGCGTCGCAACCTTTGCCACAGGCTTCCTCGTGCGCCCATTGGGAGCCCTGCTGTTCGGCAGCATCGGCGACCGCGTCGGACGCAAGAGCACGTTCTTGATGACGCTCCTTCTGATGGGCATTGCGACCGCGCTCGTCGGCGTCTTGCCAACCTTTGAGACCGCGGGATATTTCGCACCGATCGCTCTTGTGGTCCTTCGGCTGATCCAGGGATTGGCGATAGGCGGCGAATACGGCGGCGCCGCCGTTTACGTTGCAGAACACGCACCGGCGAACCGGCGCGGGTTCTTCACGAGCTTTATCCAGACAACGGCAACCGTCGGCTTTTTTCTGGCGATTGTCGTCGTGCTTACGTGTCGGCTGTCGCTCGGCGAAGAACTCTTCAAGCAATGGGGTTGGAGAATTCCGTTCCTGCTATCATCGGTTTTGATCGTGCTGTCCCTTTATCTGCGCCTCAAGCTGAGCGAATCCCCGGTCTTCGAGGAGCTTCGCAAAGGCGGGAAGACCGCAAAGAGCCCAATCCGTGAGAGTTTCGCCACCGGTGATGGCGTGCGTTATGCAGCCTTTGCACTGTTCGGGGCGACCGCCGGCCTGGGGTGCGTTTGGTATACAGGCCAGTTCTACGCACTGTATTTCTTGCAAAGCGTGCTGAAGCTTGACTTCCTGACAGCGAACATTTGCCTTGCTGCTGCTTTGGTGATCGGAACGCCCCTCATCGTTTTCTTCGGCGCCTTGTCCGACCGGATCGGCCGTCGCAAGTTGATTGTCACCGGTTTCATTCTGGCAGCCGTGTTCTATGTTCCAATCTATCAGGGCATCGCCGCCGCCGTCGCTGCCCAGAACTTCGTTTTGGTAACAGCGCTGATCGTCGCCCAACTCGTTTTCGTCGGATTGGTCTATGGCCCTATGGCAGCTTTCCTCGTCGAGCTCTTCCCGGCGAAATTGCGCTACACCTCGCTCTCGCTGCCCTATCACATCGGAACAGGCGTGTTTGGCGGCTTTGTTCCCCTCATCAACCTGTCGCTGGTTGCCTACACGGGCAACATCTATGCGGGCCTGGCCTATCCCATTGCGATCGCGATCATGAGCGCAGTCGTAAATGTTCTCTGGTTCCCCTGCGCGCTGGCTGGGGAGCCCGAGGCTGCCCCAACCGGCCTACCTGCGAGGACAATCTGAATCTTCACCGGGACGCCGAGTGCGCGTCCCCGCCCTCTTCCTATTTCCGAGGACGACCCATGCCGCTGATAAAAATTAACCTTCTGAAGGGCCGATCGCCTGGGGAGCATCCTCGACTGCATCCATGAGGCGGTGGTCAGGGCTTTCCATGTACCGCCAGCCGATCGCTATCAGATCCTGATCCAACACGAGACATCGCATGTGCGCGCGAGGATACCGGTCTTGGTCTTTTTCGCAGCGACAGGCTGATCATTATCGAGGTGGTCTCGCGAGCGCGGTCAACTGACGACAAACAGGCCTTCTATCGTTTCGTTGCAACAGGGCTTTTGGATGTGTGTGCGATCGACCCTGCAGATGTTGTGGTCAGTATCGTAGAAAATGGTGACGCGGATTGGTCCTTCGGCCTTGGTCGAGCTCAATTCATAACCGGCGAACTTCGCGGAAATTAGGCATCGCGGCGGTGAGACACGTCAATGTCTAATGCCAGTCCGATACGGCCGCGCCATCAGCTTTGACCGGCCGCGCAAATTCAAACAACAAGGAGAGAGCAGCTATGAAACAGCTACACCGAACCGTTGCAGCGTCACTGGGAATGCTGATGACAACTTTTTTAGTTTCGGCGCAAGCCAAGGAGGCCACCATCAAGTTCCAAGTCGAAGGCCAGACAATCGTAGGCACGATGGTCACGCCGGATGATGTCGCGAATCCTCCCGTCATCCTGATGCTTCACGGTTTCACCGGCAGCCGCAACGAATGGAGTTCGGAGGCGGTGAAGGAAGGCCTGTTCGGGCGTGCCGCGCCGGTGCTCGCAAAGAATGGCATCGCTTCGCTTCGGATCGATTTTCGCGGCAGCGGCGCGAGCGACGGCAAATTCGAAGACATGACCGTCGAAACCGAGATAACGGACGCACAAGCGGCGCTCGACTTCCTATCGACGAATGACAGCGTCGACGGCAAACGTATTTCGTTGATGGGAATGAGCCTGGGCGGTGCGGTCACGACAGCAGTTGCCGGCCGGACGAAAACGCCTTTAAAGTCTGTCGTGCTCTGGAACCCCGGCATCAATCTTCCGGCAGCGTTCATCTCCATTTTTGGCGAGAAGCAGATGGCGGAAGCTGTGACAGCGGGCGATAAAGTCTATCCGGCCAAGCGCGTCGGAGATGGGAAGGAAATTCCCTTGAAAGGCCGCTTCTTCGAGAGCCTATACGCGGTGCAGCCTGCCGGCGAAATCTCGCGCTACAAGGGGCCGCTGTTCCTCGCGGTCGGCACGCGCCACAGCATCGTCTTTCCCCAACCCGTTCTCGCCAAGTCGTTGCTGGCTTATCACGACGGTCCGGAAGAACTGTGGGCTGAACCCGTTGATCATGGTTTCGGCGTTGAACAGAGTGCCAACACCGTGGACAAGCTGATCTTAGCGACGGTCGCCTTTCTAAAGTCCAATGGCGAATAATTTGCGCGTCGAACGGCGCTCGCTCGGCCGCCAATGCCGCCGGAATTGGCGGCGTCTTAGCGAAAGCGGTAACGCTCGCCTGTCAGTTATCCTTCATGCAGGATGCCTGCCCGCGTGAACCTGCCCGGTTCCCGAGTACATCCGCCCCGTGACGACCGGAAGAAAAATTCGAGCTGATCGTAGGCCGCTCGCTGGCTGAAGACGGCGCGGCTATGATCGCGAACTGCAACGGCGTACTCTCGACCAAGAAGCACCCAATCAGGATATTACCTTTCGTACCGGCAGTTGGGAAGAAGTCCCGTCGCACGCGGAAATGATCGCAGGCGAGCGAGCATGTCCTCGACTGGTTCCATATCCCCATGCGCAATGGAAGCCGCTTCCTTCCGCGGCTAACCCGCTCCTGCCCCGTAACTGCGCGCAGGATTGCTGGCCGGCGTCGCCATCGTCGAGCGCGCCGGGCCTGCGATGCTCGAGATGCTTCACGCCCGTACGAGGGGAGCATGAGGATTTGTGGGGCGGTCAAGCCGCGCGGACCATTTCGCCGTTCTCGTGATTGTCGTTCGCCATGCCGGGATACCATTTGCCGGAAGGTCGACCGCAGGGAGCCATCGAGGGTCTGCGTGCGGGTTTTCAGCAGAAGATGTGCGCGAGGCTGTGTTGCAAAGTCTTCGGTAACCAGGCGCATGGCACGGCCTCTGGTAGTTTCGCCGGAGAGTTCAGATGTTCAAGGCCGCCATTTCGACCAGTCCGTCATTCTGCTTTGCGTTCGCTGGTATCTGGCCTACGGCTTGAGCCTTCGCGATTTGAAGGAAATGATGGCCGAGCGCGGCATCAGTATCGATAGGCGCCGGTTTAGGCCATGGTGCAGCGACCGACCGACGTCACGACCGGCGCTCCGGCCGGTGACGCGCGTGCCGCGGTCGTGACCGGTCTCTCAGCGCGAGCAAACGACGCGTCATTAAAGCGCAGATCGAGTCGAGAGCTCATTTGATAAGCGACGAGTGGAAAGCATTCATGGCCATTGGTGAGAGCTTTGCCAAGCACGAGACCGTGAAGCATTCCAGTGGTGAGTATGTTCGCGATGCCGTCCACGTCAATACGGTGGAGGGCTTCAACTCCCGCGTCCGCCGTACCATCGCCGGCGTCTTTCATCATATCAGCCCGCAGCATGCCGACCTGTATTTCCACGAGATTGGCTTCCGATGGTCGCAGCGCGTGGTGTCTGGGAGCGCCCTTCGGAAAACCCGGCATGGTCGAGAAGTCTTGAGGACCATCTGGTCGCGCGTGCCGCCGGCGCTGCAGCTACTGAGCGTTTTTCGCGTCGCCACGGGGCGTCAGATGCGCCGAAGCCTGGGTGGAGGAATCATCATCAAATCAACCGTAGCTGCCTTTGGTTGATAAATGCCTCGTACGATTTTGAGCAGTTCTTGTTCCGACCCCATCATGCGAAGATCGTGTGACTCTCCAAGTTTTGGCAAAACGAGAGGCATCCCACAGATGGGGCACTCGGCTGCTGCGGGTCACCTTCGACGACAGTCACACTTACTGATCTCGATTTGATTGTGGAACCTCGGTCTTAAGAGCAGCAGTGCTGACCTCGAAATGAGTTTGGCCGCATGGCACGCGCAAGCGGAGCACCCTGGCCAGCCATTGTGCTCCAATCCGTGCTGTTTGCTCTCACAACCGCCTGGAAAAACCGGAGGTCGGCGCTGTTCATCAGCCATCTCCTTTTCAGATGAAAAACATCTGATCTAATCGTTTGTCTTAAGTCAAGTGTCGCAATAGCGTCAAAGAAAGATTTCCCGGAACATTGAAGGAAAGCCAAGCCATGCGCCAAGCAGCGCCCCGCTTTGCACTCGACCACATGGCGACGTCCGGACTCGACGTCAGGGCACTTTTCGCTTTTGCCCGTGACCAGGGCCTGACCGATGTCCAGATCCGCAGCCAACAGCGCAGCAATGCTATTGCACGCGGCATGCCGGCGGCGGACGTCCGGTCTGCCGCCGCCGAAGCAGGCGTTGGGATTATTTCCATCAATGCCTTGCAGCGCTTCAATGAGTGGACACCCGCCCGCAAGGCCGAAGCGAGCAAGCTCGCCGATTATGCGGCGGCCTGCGGCGCCAAGACGCTCATGCTGGTGCCGGTCAACGATGGCTCGTGGCCCGCCAATGGCGAGCGCCGGGGCGATCTCCGCTTTGCCTTGAAGGCGCTCAAGCCGATCCTCCAGTCGCGCGGCCTGATCGGTCTCATCGAGCCGCTGGGCTTCCAGACCTGCTCGCTTCGATCGAAGAACGAAGCGGCTAAGGCCATTGCCGCCATTGATGGCCAGTCCGTCTTCCGCCTCGTGCACGACACGTTTCATCACACGCTCGCCGGGGAGCCGTTCTTCTCCTGCGACCTGACCGGTCTCGTGCACATTTCAAGCGTGAACGATCCAATCCACTGGATTTACCCGGATCGCGTCCTAGCAGGTTCCGACAATGGCAGTCAGATCCAGGCGCTGCTTGATGGCGGTTATGAGGGCCCCTTCTCCTTCGCACCGTTTGTCGACGCAGCCCACGCGCTGGACGACGTCGCAGGCGCACTTGCCGCGAGTATCGACCTCGTCCGACAAGGGCTATTGACGCGAATGGCGGCGTGAGACGCGGGAGTAAATTAGGGGTGCCTGAGACGGCTTTTGGCGTCCCGCGGAGAAGTCATTCGAGACGCCTCCTGTAACACTATCTCTCGCATCCAGATGCTTGCCGCATCACTGTTGTGAAAGGCGGGCCATTGGAGGGCCTCGGTAAATGCGGGAAGCGGCAGCGGAAGTTCGATGATCCGCAGCGGGAAGGTTTTCTTGAAATGCTCAATCAGCCGGAAGGGCATGGTCGCTATACGAGCTGTGCCTGAGACCATCGGCGGGATCATCCTAAACGCCTGCACGATAACCTCGACACGTCTCTTGAGGCCATGCTCAAGAAAAAACGCTCCTCGATGGAGGGCTTCAGCTCGGACCCTGAGTAGTGCGATTAATGAACGTCACTTCGCTGGTCGAACGGGTGAACCGCTTCTATCGAGTCGTCGCCCGTGGCGCTTCCATTCCCTATGCTGCCTTCATTTCGCGGTCCTCGCCAAACTGTTCAGACAAATCAAGCCAGCTCTCCCGAGGACAGACGCCGGCAAGCTGTGCGTGGACTTAGCGAAACAGCCGTCCGCAATTTAGCCCTGTCCAGAGTTTGCGAAACACGCAAAAAGATGAAAGTGCGATGTTCAGGCGCATCGGTGCGACTGCACAGATTAAGTCATTTGAAGTTATGCCAAGGGGAAAACGGTATTGGGCAACGGCTCAGGCGCTGGCGAACCTTGAATGTTGCGCATGCATTGTAGCGCCGGCCGATTCGAGCACGATCAACGATCGCTGTGGCAAGCTCACGTCAATGTCCCCGAATTGCATTTCCCTACCACCAGACTACCCCGCTCAGGAGCGCGACGCCGGCAGCACTCCCATCTCCTTGAGCAACCGGCCAGCGCCGTCAATCTTGTCCATGATCCAGAGCATGAAGCGACTGTCGACATGGATGCTGCGATTGCGGTCTGCGGCATATGCCCAATCCGAGATCACTCCATCAAGCGTGCCATCGAAGGCGAGGCCGACGAACTCGCCGCGCCCATTCAGCGTGGCCGAGCCGCTATTGCCGTTGGTGATGTCGGCGGTGGACAGGAAGTCGACTGGAAGCGTGCCCAGCGCCGGCGCGACATAGGGGCCATAATCCTTGGCTCGGATCGCTGCGATAGCCGCATCTGGAGCATCGAACTCACCCTTGCCCGTTTCTTTGGCCAGAAGTCCCTCCGCCGTGGTAAAGGGCATCCAGATCTGCCCGTCGCGTGTTCGCCCCGCCACCTTGCCCCAAGTGGTGCGCAGCGAGCCATTCGCGTCGGGATACATCGGCCGGCCGATTGCCTGCCGATAGGCACGCTGGCCGTGCATGTAGATGGCGCGAGCCGCCTGGCTGCGTCCAGCGCGGTCCTTCGCAGCGTGCTCCGCAGCTAAGTCGCCGGGGTAAAGAGCGAGCGCCAGCTTAATGAAAGGGTCCTCCGACGCCTCGAAGGCAGCAGCGGGCTTGTCAAGCCAGCCGAGCCGCATTGCCGTGTCTGCGAGTTTGGTGTCTGCATAAAGTCGGTCAAGGCCAATTTGACCCAAAGCGCTTTCGAAAGCAGTATCGCGATCCTTTGCGTCCAGCCGGCGATATTCGTCGAGTGCGGCCTCGAAAAGCTTTCGATCGATGTCTGGCAAATAGCGGCGTTCGATCTGCGTCAGCTGATCCGAGATTTCTTTACGGTCACGATCCTGAAAGCCGCTTTCACGGTCTTCATCGGGCTTCTCGTGCTCCTTTGTCCAGCGATAGAGAGTGCGTGCCGATGACAGTAGTTGCGCGCGATTGAGCAACGCCTGGCGCAGCCTCGCCAGCGAAGCCCGGCTATTCTCGCCCACCATCGCGTCCAGTTCGCGGATTGCGGCGTCAAAGCGCGTCTGCCGCACGGGATACTCAGCGACCCAGGCGCGAAAAGCTTCCTCCTCGGTAGCCTTGCGCGCGTCGAGGCCGATCGCGTCGGCGCCGGCTAGATCGCCCGCCAGCTTCTTCTTGTAGTTTTCCACGCCTTGTAGGATGGAGGCGTAGCGGATCTGCGCTTCGCGATTGCCTGCCGTGGCTTGGTTGATCTGAGCGGCATAATCCGAGAGCAAACGCTGGGACAGTGGTTCGTAGTCGGCGAAGTTGAACCGGACTTCATCGGCGGTGAGGAACCGCTGGGTTGCGCCGGGAAAGCCGGCGACCATCACGAAATCGCCTTCTTGGACGCCTTCACGGGCTATGGGCAGCCAACTCTTTGGCCGGTAAGGCACATTGTCACGCGCATAGGGCCGGGAGGAACCATCAGGAGCGACATAGGCGCGATAGAAGCCGAAATCGCCTGTGTGGCGCGGCCACATCCAATTGTCCGTTTCGCCGCCGAAGTTACTGATGCCGGGCGCGGGCGCGTAGACGAGGCGCACGTCCTCAATTTCGAGCTTCTGCTGGAGATGGTAGGAGGCGCCGCCATAATAGGGCATCACGTCGCAGCGGCGATTGGGCTGTTCTTCACACGCGGCGATCAGCGCCTTGCGGTTCGCTTCGAGCCGCTCATAGCGGGCAAAGCCGTTCAGCTTGTCCGAGACGCCCTTGAGCATGTCAGCGGTCACATCCCGCATATCCTCGATCACATAGATGCGGCTGCCGGGCGCCGCAGGCAATTCTTCACCCAGGCTCTTCGCCAGAAACCCGTTGGTGAGATAGTCTTGGCTCTCCTTGCTGTTGTACTGGATGGATTCCAGCACGCAGTGATGGTTGGTGGCGACCAGTCCTTGCGGACTGACGAATGAGGCGGAGCATCCGCCCAGTGAAACGATCGCGTTAAGCGGAGCAGCGTCCAGACGGCTCAGCTGCGCGGGATCGATCTGGAGCCCATCCGCGCGCATGGCCGCGCCGACTTCTGCACTCTGGGCCGGCATCCACATGCCTTCGTTCGCCGATGCAGCAGTGGCCGTCCACAGCAAGGCGATGGCACTTACCCAAGCAACCCTATCACATTCGCAGTTCATACTGGTGTCTCTCCCACTCTATCTACTGTCTCCGCCGACTGGATCGATGAGCTATCGGGCTGGCCGGCGACGCCAGCGCCTGCGCGGCTGCCACTGGGTGAAGACTAAGGGGACGGTCAACGCAAACATCTGAATGACGCTTCCCTCACATCGTATCGGTTCCGTGCAACGTTTGCGGATTATCCGTTGCACTAATCGTGCCAAATGAATAAAGCTTTCAACGACCCAAATGGTAAGCTGCCTTCCATGTCCGACCTCCGACATTTCGTCGTAGACCCGACACCCTCGTCCTCGCCAGCGACGAAGCCCGCTGCCGAACGGCCGTCGCTGGCCATTAAATTGTGAGAGTGCGTTTCTTCACCTAGCCGTATACGCCGAAGACCATGCGGTATCCTGGGCATCCTCGCTGGTGTTCGCCGGTCGGGAAGTGGAGCGACCCATCTGCGAACATCTGAATTATTATCGCCGCTTGAGGCGCCGGGCGGTTCAGGAACTGCTCAGCTCCCGTTCCGCTGTGCCAATTATGCGACTTTGACCTGTAGCAGCTAAGTTAAAATGTCCGGATCTGGCAAAGTAGGAATGTCGCTCCTGCCTTGCCAATCTGCCCGCATTCGAGAGCGCGGGAGATTGCAGATTGGGACTGGTTCTGATGAGCGAACGCGAGCTGCGGCGTATCGAGGTTTTGTCGAAGATTGTTGAGCGGCGAATGACGAGCGTTGCGGCGGCAAGTTTGCTCGGCGTTTCAGTTCGTCAGATCCAGCGGCTGTTGAAGACGTTCCAGGCGGATGGCGCTGGGGCTCTCCGGCACAAGGCGCGTGGCCGGCGTTCCAACAATCGCATTGTCGATGGTGTTCGCGACTTCGTGCTAGAGCTGATCCGCGAACACTACATCGACTTCGGTCCGACGCTTGCCCGCGAGAAGCTGATCGAACGGCATCAGCTGGCGGTCAGCAAGGAGACGCTGCCTTCGCCAACAAGGTTTTAGCACGCCTGATCTTCCTCGATGAGACGTCGACCAATACCAAGCTGACCAAAGACACCGGCTGGGTAGCGAAGGGCGAGCGCTTCAGGACGCATGCGCCGCCATTCGGCCAATGGCAGACGCAGACCTTCATCGCTGGGCTGCGATGCCACGGTCTTGTCGCACCGTTGATCATCAACGCGCCGATGAACGCCGCCATCTCCGAACGCTACGTCGAAACTCTCAAATCGCTCCCGAACTGATGCCCGGCGAGGTGCCGCTGTCAATCTCGAAACGAGATGACGGTCGCTGGGGTCGCAATCGAATGAGCTTGATCCGGGGCCCGCCCTTTTTGCGTGCGAATGTCTGGTCCAATGGTTATCAGGCAGGGAGCAGTTGTATCCATCATTTGGATGCATCGATCCACACAATCTATTTGTTCAATTTATCACTCTTCGCAAAAAGCTTTCCGCGGTCCGAAGCGTGGCTGCGCCGATCCGCACCCAGGAGGCGCATGAGGTACTCACAGCGTCCTAGTTGCGGGCCCGAGTAATCTGGGCGCGTTCAACGCGGGGCCCGTGCGTTGATTGGTAGCTGCTGTGCGGCCGGGATTATCCAGCGTTCAGAATGGAGAAATGAATTTGCGATCACGTAAGAGACTGGCGGGACTGGCATTGTTGATTGTAGCGACTGCACCGCTATCTTCGAACGCCGCCTCCGCCGAGAGCATTTTGGAAGCCCTATCGGAGGCATACCAGAACAATTCTTCTCTAAATTCGTCCCGCGCCAAGGTCCGCGTTACCGATGAGAGCGTAGCCATCGCCAAGTCAGGGTGGCGCCCGACGATCGAGGGTTCCGCGAACGTCGGTCAGTCCAGCAGCCATGTTAACGGGAGCAATAAAAACGCGCGAAAGACGACCGGCGAATATGGCGTCAAGATTAAGCAGACGCTGTTCGACGGTTTTCAGACTAGGAACAACGTCGCCGCCGCCGAATCGCAGGTCAGAGCTTCGGTCGAAAGCATGCGCAACACCGAAGAGAACATCCTGTTCAAATCAGCCCAGGCGTATATGAACGTCGTTCGCGACCGGCAGGTAGCGGTGCTGACGCAGCAAAACGTGCGGTTCCTGACCGAGCAGGCGCGAGCTGCGCGTTCGCGCTTCGAGGTTGGCGAGGTTACGCGTACCGACGTCGCTCAAGCCGACGCTTCGCGCGCGTCTGCCGTGGCGGAATTGGCCGGCGCCCGTGAGCAGCTCCTAGTGAGTGCGGCGACCTATCGTCAGCTCGTCGGCCACGAGCCGGGGAGGCTCAGAGCCGCTTCGCCGCCATCGAAGCTGATGCCGCCGAGTCTCGATGCGGCAATCGTGACTGCATCAAGCGAGCACCCCGCCATCCTGGCCTCGCAGCATCTGGTCGACGCGGCAGCGTTTTCGGTGAAATCGGCCGAAGGTGCGCTGCTGCCTCAACTCTCCGCTTCCGCTGGCGTATCGAGCGCCTATCGCAACACCTCGCCTATAGCGAGCCAGCAGGACGGCACGACCAATTCGGCCAGCATCGGCGCGACATTGACCATACCGATGTATTCGGGTGGCCGCAGTTCGGCGCTTGTACGACGGAATAAGGAATCGCTTGGTCAGGCCCGGATCGAAACCGATGTCGGCCGCGATCTGGTGCGTCAGCAAGTGATTGCAGCATGGACCACGTACACCGCAGCCCGGCAAACTGTAGCCGCCAACAGGCAGGTGACTGCCGCTACGCAGCTTGCCTTGAGCGGCGTCATCGAGGAGCGCGATGTCGGCCGACGCACCACGCTCGACGTTCTCAACGCCCAGGCCGCAGTCATCTCCGGCAAGATCAATCAGGCCAAAGCCGAACACGACGTGGTGGTGGCGAGTTATGGCATCCTACAGGCGATCGGTCACCTTTCGGCCAAGCGTCTCAACCTGCAGGTGACAAAATACAGGCCGGACGACACTGTCAAGGACAAGTGGACCGGTCTACGCACGCCAGATTCGCGATAAACTGCCCGAGTTGAAGCTTCGCGTCGATGACAAGTGGATGCATTTTCGCCTCCCACCAGCATGGGAGTGCCTGCCTCTCATGTTTGATACGTCTCTCTCGGCATACGGGTTGCCGGCGAAACGGACCGGCCCGCGATCATATCGGGCGCGCCGTCGCGCAGGGCTTTGAAGACGGCTTATTGGACACCTCCCGGCCAGGGGCGGAGTCGTCCAAGAACCCAGCTGTGGCTATCGCCAAAAGCTAGCCCGCTACCGACAATACGGGCTAAGGTTTTAGCGAGATGGATGGCCGGTTGAAGAAAAAGAAGCTGGAGAAGCGAGCGCGCCGTGGTACGCCCATCGCACAGGTTGCCGCATTGCCTTATCGCCGCACTGCAGACGGAGACGATGAAATCTTGCTGCTAACGTCTCGGCAAACAGGCCGCTTCATCTTGCCCAAGGGGTGGCCGATGAAGGGTCGACAAGACTGCGAGGCTGCAGCTCAAGAGGCTGGTGAGGAAGCCGGAGTAGTGGGCACTTTCCATGAGCAATCCGTCGGCAGCTTCCATTATTGGAAGCGATTGAAGGACACATTTGTCCCGGTAACCGTTGAAGTATACCCGCTTCACGTGCAGCAGGAGCTGGATGAATGGAAAGAGCGGAAGTATCGAAGACGGGCCTGGCTTAAGCCCGATCAAGCAGCCCTCCTGGTCGACGAACCTGAGTTGGCTGCCCTACTGGAATCTATAGCGCCTGAACTGGCTTGTTTCTGAACGCTAGGATAAAACATGCTCAATTACCTGGCTCACCCGCGTCGCACTCAACGAGGCGCTCCGGCGAGCGCGAAAGCGTCGGCCTTCCGCTGAACTGGCGGAACTTAATGATGGAGGCTCGGTGATTCTGTCGCAAACGGAATGGCAGCCATATCTGGCACGAAGCCCTCTCTTTTTCGGGGAGCGCGCTTGTATGTTCAAAGGCTGTCATTTCGACCGATCAGTGATCTTGCTGTGCGTGCGCTGGTATCTGGCCTACAATCTCGGCCTGCGCGTCCGGAGGAGATGATGGCCGAACGCGGCCTGAACGTCGACCATTCGACTGTGCACCGCTGGGTCGTCCACTTCTCGCCCCAGCTTCTGGAGCGCTTCAACGGGCGCAAGCGCGCCGTCACCGGCAAGTGGCACATGGACGAGAC
>NZ_JBVVPY010000043.1:0-20143 GCF_055811335.1 Mesorhizobium sp. WSM4847
TCAGGCCCTGGAATGGCTTAGACGTAAAACTTCTCTGATCCGGCGTATCGACAATCTCTGGGTTGGCATCAGGCTTCCTCGTTTTGAACGAGGCATTCTGTAGACTGGCTGAGTTGTCGGCCGAAGCGAAAAGGTGCTCACGATCGTCTGAAATCGCTGCTCACGATCGTCTGAAATCGGTGCTCATGATCCCGTGAAATCCGTGCTCACGATGCTGTGAAATCCGTGCTCATCATCGCCTGAAATACGCAGGTTCCCCGGTTAGAGCGAGTCGGCTGATAGGTGTATTGGCTTTGAGGCTACCATGAGGCCTGTGCCAATTGTAGCGGTGGAGCCAGAGTGAGAGGTCTGCGGCGCGCTGGTCTGAGGTGTGATAGGCCTTGGTGTAGGCCCATTCTCTAAGGGCAGTTTGAATGAAGCGCTCGGCCTTGCCGTGGTCTTGGGCGTGTAGGGTTTGGTGCGGATGTGCTTGAGCCCGAGTTTCTTGCAGGCCTTGGCGAACGCTCTCGATATGTAGCAGCCGCCGTTGTCGGTCATGACGCGAATGACGGTTACGCCGAGGCTCTTGTAATAGGCGATGGCTGCCTTGAGGAAGGCTATGGCGCTCTGCGTCTTCTCGTCGGGCTTGATTTGGCTGAAGGCGACGCGAGACGCATCGTCGATGCAGACATGGACGAACTCCCAGCCCGTACCGCCACGCCTGGAGCTGCGCCAGGTGCTCTGGCCTGTGCGGTCGCCGGTGATGCGATGACCAACCCGCTCGAAGCGGCCGAGCTTTTTGATGTCGATGTGGATCAGCTCGCCGGGATGCTGGCGCTCGTAGCGGCGGACCGGTTCGGCCGGTTCCAACGAAGCGATCCGATTGAGGCCGAGGCGCTGCAGGATGCGGCTGACGGTAGCCGGCGAGACGCCAACTTCGGCAGCGATCTGCTGGCCGGTCCATCGTTGGCGCCGCAAGGCCTCAACCTGCTCGACAATGGCCTGTGGCGTCGGCCGGTAGAGCCGATGCGGTCGCGAGGACCGATCCTTAAGCGGCGCTGGTAAATTCGGTGATGGTGATGAAGAAGACGAGCGAACTTCCGTTAAGAACATGGATGAGCATATTACCCCATGTCGGCAGCATGGCGCGCATCGCCTGCGGCAGAATGATACGCCGCATCATGGTGAGCCGCGAAAAGTTGAGCGCTGTGGATGCCTCATACTGTCCCCGGTCAACGGCCTGAATCGCGGCGCGAACGTACTCGGCTGCATAGCCGGAGGCATTCATCCCGATACCTAAAATTCCGACAATCCACGGTGATAAAAAAATACCAAAGATTGGCAGTACGAAGAACCACCAGTAGAGCTGTACCAGCATAGATGTCCCACGAAGCAGTTCGATGTAAACGATGCTGAACCAGCGCAACTGCCAATGGGGAGAGACCCGGGTTAGCCAAACGACAAGCCCCAGGACAATTGCCACCAGAGATGCCCCGAGGGTCACAATAACCGTGGTCATGCCGCCCTTAGCTAGCACCCCCACGATGGAGTTGAGATCAACCATGATCATAGCACCCCCACTGACCGCTTACCAGACGGGCCCAAGAAGCGGTCAGGAGCATAGAGCGTCAACCCTTACACAAATCAGCGGTCTTGCTGCCGTCGGGCAGATCGCGTTTGGTGTATCCATATTTGCCGACCGAGGCCATCATTTCGTCAGAGCCAATATAGCCTTTCAACACAGCGTTGAACGCGTCTACCGCGGCCTGTTCGCTGAGCGAGAAGGCAATGGCGGGATGTTCATTGGGGCCAGGCGGGGTGTACGGGTCGGCCATCTCAATGCTAGGATCATTCTCGGCAAGGGTAGCCGCGTTCAGACTGTAGAGCGCGCCTGCGGCAGCGCGGCTGGCTTTTACAGCCTGTACGACCTCCTGCGGCCCGGCGACCTGCATGATTTTATCGTCGGCGAAGCCTAACTTTTTTGCCATCTCAACTCCGGTGGTACCCGTCGTAATGGCGATGCTGAGTCCCTTGTCACGCACATCCTGATAAGAATGCAGTGCTTCCGGATTACCCTTTGGCACGACAATCGCGTCATTACTCGATTCAATGGGTTCGCTGAAAAGCACGTTACGACAGCGTTCGGGCTTGATCCACATGCCGCCCGTAATAACGTCGAAGCGACCGGCATGGAGGCCCGGGACAAGCGAGCCCCAATCGGTTACGACCGACTCGATGTTGGGGGTACCCATCTTTTTCAAAACATCCAGAGTAATCGCATTGACCGAGCCGAGCGGCTCGTTGTTCGGACCGGATAGCTACCGGGAGGCTCGTTAGAGAAGCCAAGCCGGATCGTTCCTCCATTCTTGATCTTCTCGAGTAGCGACTCCGCTGAGGCCGAGCCGGTAAGGGAAGACATTGTCATTATCACGATGCCAAATGTCGCAATCCCCTTCGAGATTGCGGATTTCAAGTGTTCGGTATCGTTCCACTCAATCATTAGTTAGTTCTCCGGTTTTGAACGCCATTAAGATAGTAACGTAGCAGGGGCGCCTTCCACAAAAATTCCAAACATATACGCACGAATTCGACGGATTTCCGGTGGCCAGCACATTTTCATCAATCCGCCTGGTCGTTCAAAATTAACCAGCACAATTGTTCGCCGCGTAGGCGTAGCGCACTAATGCAGGATCGACTTGGCCAGACTGCGCCCTGCTTTCCTGAATTCCTTCAGGAATTAGCCCGCTGCGCGGCCGAATTCGGCGATCATGTCATCGGTCGTGAGAATGCGGCAGTAATGGCCATCCATGGCCTCGATCGATCGCGCGTGCCTATCTTCCTCTTCAGCTGCGCAGCAGTCCTCGATCTGGGTCACGAGGAAACCGCGATCGGCAGCATCGCGCACCGCTGTCTCGACGCACTGGTCGGTTGAAACACCGTATATCACGAGGTATTCAACCCCCAGATTGCGCAGTACGTATTCGATGTTGGTGCAATTGAAAACGCCTGATGCTGTTTTCGGAATGACAATCTCGTCGCCGGCAGGACCAACTTCCTCGATGACCTTCGCTTCCCAAGAACCTTTGGGATGGAATAGCTTGGAAATCTTGTGGTCGAGGCTAATGTCGCGCCCATCCTGCGTATAAGCCTCGATAGTCGTGTAAATGATCTCGACGCCTGCAGCGCGAGCCGCGGCCTGCAGGCGTTTCTGGTTCGGAATCACGACACTGTCGAGTCGCTCAAGGAACGACCGCTTTTTCTGATCCGGCGAGCCTGGAGCCTTTGATCGAGCAACGAGTTCCGGACTCCACTCGGCATTCTGCATGTCGATAGACAGCAATGCTGTCTTCTTAGGTTCTATCGACCGCTGTCGATCGGACGGGGTGGAGGCTTTGAGCGAGATTTGTGGCATGGATAAGTACCTTTCTGAGCGAAGACGGGTTGCACGTTGAGACTTTGCATCTGGATGCTAGTTGGGTATCGAAGCGATCAAACAGAACGATGTCAAACATTTTTCCGTTTGCATTATTCTGTATCATATGACAAGAACTTTTCAGTCTGCCCTCGCAACTGAGAAGCCAATGCCGCGGCACATAGTCCAAGCACCTGTCGAACTAGAGCATGCACCGGGATACCGTTGGAAGGATGGGCTTCTTGAGCCGGACGAGCCCGATCCCGTTGGGCATGTTCGCCCGACAGGGGGATCGCCGTTTCTTCTGCTTTGCGACCATGCGGGTCGGCTGATCCCTAAGTCGCTCGGGTCTCTTGGCGTCTCTCCAGCCGATCTCGCACGTCATATTGCCTATGACATCGGTGCTCTCGGCGTCAGTGAACGTTTGTCCGAACGACTCGACGCCGAGTTGATCTACCAGCGCTACTCCCGGCTCGTCGTTGACTGCAATCGTCCACCACACAACCCCACTGCATTTGTCACCTTGACCGACGGAACGACTATTGCGGGGAACCTAGATTTAACTGTGTCGGCTGCTGCCATGCGCCTATCCGAGATCTTTCTTCCCTACCAAGCGAGGATCGAGCATGTGGTTCGGACCCGTCTTGCCGCGAAACGTCCAACGGTGATCTTGACCGTCCACAGCTTCACCCCTTGGCACAGGGACTACCCGACGCCGCGCCCTTGGCACCTAGGCCTTCTTTTCAACAAGGATCGCCGCCTGGCAGACGCGCTTGCCGAAGAACTCAAGATGACGGGCGATCTCGTCATCGGCTTCAATCAGCCTTACGCGCTGGAAGATGAATCGGACTATACGGTACCGGTCTACGCGGAACATCGAGGTCTGCTCGGAATCGAGTTCGAGATTAGGCAGGATATGATCTCGGAATCGTCCGATCAGATCAAATGGGGTGATCGGTTAGCGGAAGCACTTAGAGTTGCGCTTAGACGCATCGCTCCTGAATTCGTTTGAAAGGAACGCACGGCATGACCCCGCACTCTCGGTATGAAAATCCCCGCATGGTGATGATTGGCAGTCAGGACTTGTCGGGTGTAATGCGCGGCCGCTCGTTTCCGGTGGAGCGCGTATCTGATGTGCTGAAGTCCGGCCTTCCTTGGGTCCCAGTCAATGTTCTTATATCGCCGCTCAACACGCTGCCGTCGGAGAACCCGTTTGGCCCGGTCGGCGAAACTCGATTGAAAGCGGATCTATCCGCCTTCGTGGTGCTACCTCAAGTGGGCGACAGGCCGTCGGCGACAGTTTACTTAGCAGACATCGAGACGACAGAAGGCGAAAACTGGCCCGTGTGTCCGCGTGGCCAGCTCAAGCGCGCGATTGCTGATCTCGAGTCGGAGTTCGGGCTGACGGTGGTCGCCGGTTTCGAGCACGAGTTATACATATACGGCTTACAGGATGAACCCACCCCGGCATTCTCTCTTCAAGGCAGTCGCGCAATTTCTGCACTGGCAGAGGATGTCTACGCCACCCTTGCCACCGGTGGCATGTCTCTTGAGCAGTTTGCGGCCGAATACGGCGCGCACCAGTTCGAACTGGCCAGTCCTCCCGCAAATGTCCTCGCAGCCGCAGACCAAGCCGTGTTTGCTCGTGAAGTAATCCGCGATGCAGCCCGCCTACGCGGTCTGAGGGCAACCTTCATACCCAAGCCGGATCCGGCTTCAGCCGGCAGCGGGGTACACATCCATTTCAGTCTGTGGCGGAAAGATGGGTCGCCAGCGACTGCGCGGCACGGCCACCTTGTTCCGGAAGCGGCTTCCTTCACCGCCGGCATCCTTCGCCACTTGGCAGCGGTCGTAGGCTTTACAACCCCCTCGGTGAATTCATTTGCCCGCTTCCTTCCTTCCAGCTGGGTGGGGATCTATTCGTGCTTCGGTGAGCGTAATCGTGAAGCAGCCATCCGCTTTTGCCCACGAGGCAGCGATGGAGAAGGATGGCATGGCGCGGCGTCCTTGGAATTTCGAGTGGCTGACGCAACCAGCAACCCCTATCTTGCACTTGCCGCCCTAATCCGTGCAGGCCTCGATGGGTTGAGGGACAAACTGGCCGCGCCGGTGAACGTTAACCACGACCCGGCCGCTATGACTGAAGCGCAACGATCTGCTGTGGGCGCGCAACAGCTACCTGCGACTCTTGGCGCCGTGATTGCCGGGATTGATGCTGATGGCGCTGCTAAACGATGGTTTGGTGAGCTTTTCTGGTCTGCCTACCGGGCGTCACGCCTCAATGACATCGCGGATGCAAAGCAAGCGGGGGACCGGTACGTCGAGCGGCTCGCCAAGGCGCTCTGACATTCGCGAGCGGGACCAGGTTCCGCATTAAAGCTCGCTTTGCCTCTTCGCCAAATGCTTCTGGGACACAGCGGGTATTGGTCCCAGTCGGCATATGAAGCATTCGATGCAGCGACCCCCATACACAACGCTTTGGAAGCAGCAGCGGAGGAACTAGAACATGAATTCCTTGTATGAACGTGAGGCACAATCAATCGCGAAGCTGGCTCATCTACGATTCTATCCACTTGCTGTCACAGGTGGGGCGGGTGCGACACTGACAACAGATGGTGGCGGCAAACTTCTGGATTTTGCGGCGTCCTGGGGCGCAGCAAGCCTAGGTCATTCTGATCCTCGTATACGGGCGGCAGTTAATAGCGCGCTTGCAAACCAGGCGGGAGCAAGCTATCTTTCGAGCGCCAATGCGCCGACAGTGCAACTAGCTGAAAAGCTTCTCTCATTGGTCCCGTCTCGTGCAGCGGGCAGGCTTTGGTTCGGCCATTCCGGTTCGGACGCCAATGAGACTGTCGCACGTATTGTAGTTGCTGCGACGGGCAGGCCCCGAATCCTTTCTTTTTCGGGTTCCGTACATGGGGGCACCATGGGCTCCGCCGCAATCTCTGGTCACCCGTTCTTAGCAATGCCAAAGACGCCTGGTTTAACACTCGTGCCGTACCCAAACAGTTATGCCGATGGTGAACACGCTGCGGAAATGGCGCTTAACGAGCTCGATCGCCTTTTCGGTGACTCTGTGCCTCCTCAACAGGTAGCCGCCTTCTTCATTGAGCCAATCCAATCCGATGGTGGAATGCTGGTTCCGCCGGACGGTTTCTTCCAAGAAATCGAGCGTCGATGCCGGCAGCACGGGATCCTACTCGTGAGCGATGAAGTGAAGGTCGGATTGGGTAGAACTGGGCGGCTGCATGCCTTTTCGCACCATGGCATCGAGCCAGATATCGTGGTGTTCGGAAAGGGTCTTGGCGGAGGTTTACCAATATCAGCAATCGCCGGACCTGAGGCCATTATGAATTTTGCGCCAGCCTTCTCACTGCAGACGTTGCACGGAAACCCTGTCTGCGCCGCGGCTGCCTTAGCTGTGCTCGATGCGATTGAAGCCGATCAATTGGTGGGGAATGCTGCAAGAGTAGGCAGGCACCTGCTATCCCGTCTCGAGAGACTAAAACAAAAGCACCCGCTAATTGGCGACGTTCGAGGGCAAGGTTTGGCGATTGGAGTTGAGTTGGTCGTCGACCGGGCAACAAAGAAGCCAGCAAAGCAGGAGACTGCAATGGCTGTTTATCGCGCCTTCGAACTTGGGTTGATATTATTCTATGTAGGCATAAAGTCGAATGTGCTTGAGTTCACTCCGCCATTGACCTTGACGCGGGAGGAAGTGGATCGCGGGGTGGAGATACTTGACGCGGCTCTTTCCGATGTTGAACAGGGCAAATTAGATCCTTCAGTAGCGAAAGCCTTTGCGGGCTGGTAGTCGGAAACAGGGGGGTGTAGATTTAGACGGCTGATCTGTGGGGCCGGGTTGTTCGCACTTAGAACCTCGAGGAGAGGCGGCGGCCTATTGCTGACAAAACCGCGCCGCGATGGTGCGAGCCGGGGGGATGAGGCGGCCCGACAGCCCGAGCTGATAGGCCACTCACCACTCAGCCACACCACGCTGAGATTTGCATAATTAACTGCCCAGCCGGATCCAACCTAGCGCATTTTGCATTTAACTGGCAAGCGACACAAAGAGTTCGATCTGGCGCTTAGGCCAATAACTCGGTGGCTGATTCTCGCAGAGAGCATTGAAGATGGTGTTCGTCGCCGCGCGGGTCGGCGCGTCGTGCCGCCGCAGGCTTTCATCTGCTGCGGCTCCCCCGTCCGCACACCGGACAGGGAAGCCTCCGCGGCCGCGAAAAGCTCACCCGCAAGAAGGTGGTCGTCTGCGACTATCCCGATGGCCGGCTCGAGATCAGGCATGAGGGCGTTACCCTGCCATACAAAGCCTTCGATGAGCTTCGGTCTGTTCCGGTTTCGAGGGCAACGGTGGGTCAGTCGGTCAAGGAGTGCCGTCGTCATCTGGCGTCACCGAAGACACTCGCCCACTCGCGGAAGCTGAGGTTTGTGGTGATGATGACGCTGGTGCGTTCGTAGAGCTCAGCAGATGGAAGAGTAATGCTCCACCTGACGCGCTGAACGGCAGACAGCCAAGCTCGTCCAGGCTCACGAGATCGGAGTGCACGAGCGATTGGCGATCTGGCCGGATCGTCCCTGCGCGTTCTCCTGCTCGAGCGCATTGACCAACTCGACAGTCGAGAAGGAGCGGACCCGTTTGTGATGATGCTCGATGGCCTGCACGCCGAGAGCGGTCGCAATATGGGTTTGCCTGTGCCGGGCCGCCGACGAGCACGATGTTATTAATTTCATCGATGAACTCGCAGCGATGAAGTGACGCACGAGTGCCTCGTTGATTGCTTGCGAAGTCAAAGCCGTTGAGATCACGATAGGCTGGAAAGCGTGCCGTCTTGAGCTGATGGCGACGGACCTGACTCGCGTTCTGCCGTCTCGTCCTTCAGCAATTGCGACAGGATCGGAATGGCGGCTTCAAATGCCGGCGCTCCCTGTTCGGTGAGTTCCCCTAGCCGATTTGTCCACCCTCAGGGGCGCACTCCAATGCCGGGTCATATCACTTCTCCGTGGCATCAACACTTCGCCTCCAGCCAGCTCGCGATGCAGTTTGTTCTGAGCAGCGCAGCTGTCACCGGCGGCATTGGGGGGCATGGTGTCGATTCCGGCGCTGCGGATCAGCGATCACAACTTCGCCCGCGATGGTAAGCTGGCCTTCTACCTGCCCTCGTTATGCTCGCGGGCGCGGTGGGGCTGCTCTTTGCGGTGGTACGCTTGGATTCCCGCTGAGGGCTCGTCGCGCTCCGGGACAATGCCGCCTACGCGGCGAGCTGGGGAGTCAACGAGGGACGGCATCGCTTGATCTGTGGCGGCGAGCGGCGCGTTACCCGGCTTGGCCGGTCCCTCTATGCACTATACCTGCGCGTCGCCCGACTGCTTCGTCCTAAGTGTGGGCCTGTCGGAGGCGTCGGCACGTTGTTCGGACTGATGATCGCGGAGATGGAAATCACGCTCATGACATCTCTCCTGATGGACGACAGCACCTGGCCGTTCGCAATCGTTTCGCTCCTGTTGATAGCGGTCATTCGCTTCTCGCCGGCCGGCCTTTGGGAAATTGGACGGAGCCTCTTCGCGAAGCGCGTGGCGACTGCGGAACAACCCAAGCGGCGACCACCCTGAGCTTTCCCGCGCTCGGCCTGCGAGCCAGTCGCGAAGCCCGGATCAAGTTAGCGCGAAGCCTGGTCGATTTCGGCGATCCACGCATTCGTCGACGTCACCCGGCAATAGTACCCGTCCATCGCTTTGATCGAACGGACATGTCGATCCTCCTCTTCCGCCGCACAGCAATCCTCGACCCGAGTCACGAGGAAGCCCGGTCTGCCGCATCGCGAACCGCCGTCTCCAGGCGTTGATCGGTCGAGACGCCGTAGATCACGACATATTCGATACCGAGGTTGCGCAGGACGTATTCGATGTTGGTGCAATTGAAGATGCCAGAGGCAAGTCTTCGGAACTACGATGTCGTCGCCGATTGGGCCGATGGTGTCCATTATTTTCGCCTCCCAGCAGCCCTTCGGAAAGAACAGCTTGGAAGTCGAGATTGATGTCGCGTCCATCTTGAGTGTAGGCCTCGATCGTGGTGTAGATGACCTCAATGCCTGCGGCACAAGCGGCGGCTTTGAGGCGCTTCTGGTTGGGAATAACAATGCTGTCGAGCCGTTCGAGGAAGGCCCGCTTCTTTGCCTCTGGAGCACCCGCGATCCTGGAGCGCGACAAGCTCCGGGTTCATTCCTTCGGCATTCTGCATGTCGATCGACAGAAGCGCCCGTCTTTCGGGGTTCAATCGGGCGCTGGCGGTCGGAAGGACTGGCTGTCCCGACAGTGATGTGGGCATCTAAAAGCGGGATGTTTATAGGGTTGCATATCCGCAATGAGAGCCTCGTCCCTGTTCAGGGCCGTCGATTTGCACTAACTGACAACGTCTAGGGACGCACCTGGCAACCGTAGGAAGAGGATGGATCTCGTCTTGAGTACACCGGAAACAAGAATTGCTGAGCGGATCGAACGCATCATGCCGGAGCTCACGCGTAGCGAGCGCCGGGCCGCCCAGACCTTGCTTGCACGCTATCCGGCCGTTGGCCTCGAGAGCATCACGGGATTTGCCGAGACGGCCAGGGTGAGCTCGGCAACCATCCAGCGCTTCGTCACCAAGCTCGGGGTGACGGGTTACCCAGAATTCCGGCGTCTCCTTCGTGATGAAGTGTCGATCGTCCAGGAAAACGCACTCACCATCCAGCGGGTGAACCGCGACCAGACTCGGCGAGACGAGCGCCTTCGCGCCAGCTTGGTGGCCGCCGTCGAGACGTCGCTCGACGTGCTTGACCTCCGCGAAGTCGCCGAGGTGGTCGAACTCCTTGCCGATACGAAGCGGCGGGTCTTTCTCCTGGGCGGCACCTTCACTCATCCGGTCGCGATGCATCTCGACTTCCACCTGCGAAAGATGCGACCACGCGTGACATTGATGGCGCAGGACATGCCACGCCGCTGCGACGCGCTCATCGAGATGCGGCGCAACGACCTCTTCGTCGTCTTTGACATCAGGCGCTATCAGCCCGATGTCATCCTCACTGCGAAAATGGCCTCTGAGAAAGGAGGGGTTCTGATCCTCTTCACCGACCAGTGGGTCAGCGACGTGGAGGCCTTCGCTCGCCACACGTTCCGCTGCAAGGTAGACGCCACGACCCCCTGGGATACGATTGTCGGCCTCGTCGGCGTTGCGGAGATGCTGGTTGCCGAGCTCGACGTCCGGCTCTGGCCGAACGCCCAGCCGCGGCTTGAGGCGCTGAACCGCCTCCGGGAACGCACCTTTGTTCCCGACCGGCGACACGGCGGCGGGGAAGGAGCGCGGTATGGGCTAGCTCCGGTCGACCTTGGTCGCCGGGATTAGACCCAACGGCCTGACGACGAGGATCGCGATCCTCGCAGTGAGCAAGACCGTATCTTGGTAAGAGGCCATGACCTAGCTGTGGGGCCTCAACAGGTTGTCCTCGGTTAGGGCGAGACGACTGATAGGTGGTTTGGACTTTAGGCTGCCGTGTGGGGGATGGCAATTGTATCTGTGGAGCCAGATTGGCAGTTCGGCGGCGCGGTGATCGGATGTCGGGTAGGCAATGGCGTAGGCCCATTCGCGCAACGCCGTCTGGATGAAGCGCTCGGCCTTGCCATTGGTCTTGGGCGTAAAGGGCCTTGTCGTGACGTCCTTAAGGCCGAGATCGCGGCAGGCCTTGGCGAAAGCCTTCGATCTGTAGCAGGAGCGGTTGTCGCTCATGACGCGGTCTATGGTGACGCCGAGGCTGGCGTAGTAGGCGACCGCCGCTTTGAGGAAGGCGATGGCGCTCTCCGATCGACGCGCCGGTGAGCTGTGGCATATGGGCAGGCCGCGAGGAACGGTCGACCATGCCGGCGCGGCCCTCGGTCTTATAGCGCTCGACCCAGCGCGTCACGATCTTGGCCCACACGCCATAGACGCGCGCCGCATGGGCTTTGGAAAAAGCGCCTTCTATCACCGACAGCGCCATCTCCTCTCGACGCAGCGGTGTGAGACGGGCATTCTTGTGGATGTTCATTCGGACCCTCCGGTGGATGCTCAAGCGTGGTAACTCCAGTCTCCTCGGTCCGGTCCGAATGGACAACCTCCCGAAAGCTCACACCCCTAGGGTAGGAACGCCTGTTAGAACACCTCAATAGCTCGACGACAAAGCCCCCCGCAACCGCTCCGGAAAGCGAGCCGAGAATACCCTCCACCCGGGTTATGAAGGCTCTTAGCACCAAGTGTCGCCCCATCAAGGGATCGACGGAGCCGCTCTGAGCCACCCAGAACACGGCAACAATGGTCAGGGTGGACAAATGACGGATCGAGCCAGAGATCCCGCGTGATTGGCAGGCAACGTCCGAAGCGCAACTCATAGTTCCCTGCACCCTCAAGCTTCTTGGCGCCTTCGGTAGTAACCGGCGATTAAATTAGCTGGGCTTCATAAGGCAGCGTCGCTTCAAAGCCGATTCTTCGATCCATTCAACTAGTACCTCTGCACATAGATTATGACTCTTTGGGGGTTGGCTTTGGGTAGGGCTTGGCCATTTTGAGGCGGGCCTGTTCGGTTGAGAACATCCACTTGATGCGGGCGCCAGTGGCGTTTCGTTGGTGTTGCCAGGCGGCGACCTCGGCGACGAGGCTATCGCGGCTTTCGATGCGACGGTCGAGGCACTGACTGCGCAGGACGCCGATCTCGATCTCGACCATGTTGAGCCCAGCTGGCGTGCTTGGGCGTGTAGTGGAACTCCAGCCGTCGCAGGATGCGTCGCGCCTCTGATGGCGGCAGGGCCTGATAGAGCGCGGCGGGCGAGTGGGTCGACAGATTGTCGAGGACGACCCGGATACGCTCGGCATCGGGCAATGGAGATCGACGAGTTCGCGCATGCAGTGGGCAAAGTCCTCCGCCGCGCGCCGCTCGGTGACCTTTACCTTGCGCCATGAGCGGTGCGCGTGGAGGAAGACAAACAGGTTGGCGGTGCCGTTGCGCTTGTACTCGCAGTCGTAACGCTCCGGCCTTCCCGGCGCGGCCCAGATGGGCTGCCGCACTTCGCCGATGAGTTTGGTCGGGCTTTCGTCGAAACACACGACAGGCCGCTTCGGATCGGGCGCTTCGGCGTAGAGGTCGAGCACATCCTCCATGCGCGCGACATACTCGGCGTCGACCTTGGGAATGCACCACATGTCCTTGCGCCAGGGCTTGACATCGTTTTCAGCCAGGCGCCGGCGCACCGCCTCGCGCGACAGCCGTTCATGTTCGGTCAACTTGACGAACGCGTCGGCCAGCAGCTCCAGTGTCCAGCGGGCCCGCCCGGGCGGCCGGCTGGAGCAGGCGGTTGCCACCAGCAAGGCTTCCTTCTTGCCCGTCAGCTTGCGCTCCGCGCCGGGGCGCGGCTCTTCACTGAGCGCCGCCTCCAGACCCATCTCCACGAAACGACGCTTGGTGCGATAGACGGTGGAGCCGCCGACCACCACCGTCGTCGCAATGGTCTCGTCGCTCTGGCCGGCATCGGCGGCGAGCAGGATCTGGGCCCGCTTGAGCTTGCGCGCCGGATGCTTGCCGCCTGCCAGCATCGCTGTGAGTTCGTCGCGTTCGGGTTGGTCGAGATCGACGCGATAGCGTACATTCATCCGGAAGGCCTCCCTCGGGTGCGGAGGTTCCGGATGAATCGACAAATGATTACTTGACGGACAGCCGCCTGCCCGACCCCGATTCACCGACAAACAGGGGCAGTATCTCGCCTTCATCTGGGCTTATATGCAGGTCAACCGCCAACCGCCGGCCGAACGCAACATGCAACGCTATTTCGGCGTCACCCCGCCTTCAGTCCACCAGATGGTGCTGATCGTTGAGCGCTTAGGCTTGATCCGCAGGCAGCCTGGTGTTGCACGAAGCATTGAGCTGCTCCTACCGCCGCTCAAACAGATCGAACCCGTCATATCCTCTCTGCAGAGGTACTAGCCGCCCGCTGCACAATCGCCCAGTGAATTAAGCGGGAGGGTCGTGATTGGCTCGCTTCTCGTGGCGACCTTGCAATTGGCATCAGCGCCGTCATCCATCCATCTTGATCCAAGATGTTGGCAATATGAACACGGAATTTGACAGGCGAATTACACCAATGAATGTTCGTTGTTCTGCAGAAGATGCTGATTGTCCCCATCGACGAGGGGGTCTGTCTGCATAGCGCAAGCTGACTGCTTGTCAGCACTACACAACCGGCATGTAAGTAGATTGAACTTAGCGGCCGTCGACATCCAGTGTAATTGGCATTTGAGACAACAACGCTCATTCGCAATAACGTATGGGAAATAGAGGGAAATATCATGAATAGAAAGCTACAAAGCGCCATATTTTCTTTTACAATCGGCCTCCTTGCGAGCGATATCAGCAAAGCAGATAGTGACAAGATCGTTATTGGTGGTGCGATGTCGCTGACTGGGATACAAGCACCTTTCGATACTCCCGGCGTCAAGGGTGCAGAGGTCGCCGTCAAGTATCTTAACGACACTGGTGGCATATTGGGCAAGCAGATTGAGTTCATCAATATCGACGGGAAGTCCGATCCGGTGACGGTTGGCAACGCTGCCGTCGAGGTGATAGATAAAGGCGCACAACTGATCATGGCTCCGTGCGATTTCGACCTCGGAAGCCCCGCCGGTCGGGAGGCACAGGCCGCTAGTTTAGTTGGTATCTCGACCTGCGCTTCCGACCCACTTTATTCGTCTTGGACGCTTGGCGACAAACAGTTTACCTTGTCTATGTGGAGCCCCATAATGGGTGCGGTGGCTGCCGACTTCGCCGTCAAGGAGAAGGGGTGGAAGAAGGCTTATGTCGTCACCGACCAATTCATCGCCTACACGAAGTCACTGTCCAAATATTTCGCGGAGCAGTTCAAAGAAAACGGTGGCGAAGTAATTTTCGAAGATACATACACAAACGGTGACAATAATTTCTCGGCCCAGATCGCTCGCCTGAAATCACTCGGCAAGACGCCCGACGTGATCTTCCTGTCTTCCTATGGCCAGGATATCGGGGTGCTCATCCGCGCGCTGCGCGAAGTCGGCTACAACGCTCCTGTGCTCGGAGGCGATACTTACGATGATCCAGCCATGCTACAGGCGCTGGGTGAAAAGTTTGGCAACGATGTCTACTTCGTGACCCACACCTGGATGGGCCCGGAGGCGCATCCCGACATGCCGAAATTCATCGACCTTTACACCAAGATGCATGGCGCAGCGCCCGACACGTCCTTCGTCTCGACCGGCTGGGACACGATCATGCTGATGGCCGAAGCGATCAAGGCAGCCGGCAGCACGGACGGTGCAGCCGTCGCCAAGGCGCTTGAGGACGGCCAGTTCAAACTTCTGACCGGCGATCTGGACTACGGCACAGCCGAGGAAGGCCATGTGCCTAACAAGGCTGCGGTCGTTCTGGAACTGAAGGGTGGCAAACCGGCCTTCGTCGGCTGGCGCAAGCCCGAAAGCGTTCCCGTTCCCTGACATCCCAGGCGCCGGGGCCTTGTGCCCCGGTCCCTCCCAATAGGGCAGTCCATGTCTGACAAATCGCTCAACGCGGCTGGCGTATCGGTCGAGTTTTCCGGGCTTCGCGCGCTCGACAACGTCTCGCTAACGCTGTCCCCGGCCGAGATCGTCGGCCTCATCGGGCCGAACGGGTCCGGCAAGACCACGCTTATCAATGCGATCACCGGACAGGTGCCGCTCGCCGGCGGCCGCGTGACGATAGGCGACGACCAGATATCGGGACTGTCGCCGCGCAAGATCGCCCTGAAGGGCATAAACCGATCGTTCCAGATCGTCCGCCTTTTCAACAACATGACAGTTGTCGAGAATGTGGAAAGCTCGGCACTTGCTCATGGCGTCAGGTTGCACCAAGCTCGCGAAAAGGCGAATACGCTTCTTGCCGAGTTTTCGCTTTCAGAAAAGGCCGGGGATCTTGCCGGCAATCTGAGCTATGGCGACAAGCGCCGCGTCGAGATTGCCCGCGCGCTGGCCGCCGACCCTGCCTTCCTGCTGCTGGACGAGCCGGCGGCAGGCATGAACGAGGCCGAATCCGAAACGCTCTTACACATCCTGTCCAAACTGCCGCGCACACGCGGGCTAGGCCTGCTGATCATCGACCACGACATGGGCCTGATCATGCGGCTCTGCAATCGGCTCCATGTGCTGGCTTCAGGCCGTACCATCGTGGAAGGCAAGGCGGATGCGGTGCGAAAGAACCCAGCGGTGATCGAGGCCTATCTCGGCTCGGAGGCTGCCCATGTTTGAGGTCGAGAATCTCGAAGTGCGATATGGCGCAATCCGCGCCGTACGCGGCGTCTCGCTGAGAGCAGACAAGGGCGAACTCGTTGCCATTCTCGGCGCGAACGGCGCCGGCAAGTCATCCACGCTGATGTGCATCGCCGGCGCGCTGAAGGCTGCCGGTGGTTCGATCCGGCTCGACGGGCAGGAGGTGACATCCGCCAATCCTGAAAAGATGGTGCGGGCGGGCGTCGCCACCGTTCCCGAAACGCGCGATGTGTTTTCCGACCTGACGGTCACTGAAAACCTGAGGCTCGGAAGCTATACCCGCCGCAACGATCGCCCTGGTGTCGCGGAAGATCGCGAGCGGATGCTGGCGTTGTTCCCGCGCCTTGCCGAGCGCGCCTCGCAGCCTGCCGGCACGCTTTCGGGCGGCGAACAGCAGATGCTACTGATCGCCCGCGCGATGATGTCGCGACCCAAGGTGCTGTTGCTCGATGAGCCGTCGCTCGGGCTTGCGCCGGTGATCGTCGACCAGATTTTCGAAATGATCCGCACGCTGAAGCAATCGGGCATGACCATCGTGCTGGTCGAACAGAATGCCCGCAAGGCGCTGTCGGTCGCCGACCGCGCCTATGTGATGCGGCTCGGCAGGATCGCGGCATCGGGAACCACCGAAGAAATCGGGGCAGCGACCAATCTCAGCGTACTTTACCTCGGAGGGTGAGGACATGACCTTTGCAGTTCAATTCCTCATCGATGTGTTCAGCCTCGGCGGCGCCTATGCACTGATGGCTCTCGGCCTCGTCATCGTCTACGGCATCCTCAAGCTGGTGAACTTCGCCTATGGCGAGCTCATCATGGTCACCGGCTATGCGATGTTCCTAATAGGCGGCTCCGGCCTGCCTTGGCTGGTCATGGCGGGGATTGCCGTCATCATGGCGGTCATCGCTGGCATCGCCACTGATTATGTCGCCTTCCGTCCCGTTCGGGCAAAATCGGTGACGGCGGTGCTGATCACCTCCTTCGCCTTCTCGACGCTGTTGCAGAATGCGGCGCTGCTGTTCATCTCACCGCGGCCGCGCCAAGTGCCGCTGCCCGACATCTTCTCGCAGACCGTGACGATCTTCGGCACGATAACGCCGGTCAGAAACCTGATCACCATCGTCGCGGCGCTCGTTCTTCTGGCGCTGCTCGCGTGGCTGATGCGCCGCACCGTGCTCGGCATCGCCATGCGTGCGGCAGCCACCAATTTCACCATGGCGCGGATGCTCGGCGTGCCGGCAAACCTGATCATATCCTCGGCCTTCGCCATCAGCGGTTTTCTGGCTGGCGTCGTCGGGCTGTTGTGGATCGGCCGCATCGGCACCGTGGTTCCGGGCATCGGGCTGGAGCCGCTGCTGGTTGCCTTCATCGCCACGGTCATCGGCGGCATGCGCTCGATGACTGGTGCGGTCATCGGCGGTTTCCTGCTCGCCCTCATCGATACGACGCTGAACTACACGCTTTCGCAGGAACTTCTTAAATTCCGCGACGCCTTCACCTTCAGCCTCGTTATCCTGATCCTGTTGTGGCGGCCGGACGGCCTCATCAAGGGCCCGGCCTCGGGCCGGCGGACATGAGGACATTATGAAGCGTCATCTTCTCACCGTAGCGATCCTCGGCGGCCTCATCGTCATGCTGGTCCTCGTCAATCAATGGCTGGGCATCCGGCTCTATGACCGCATCGCCACCAATCTGTGCATCTCGCTGGTGCTGGTGCTGGGCTTGCAGGTTTTCATGGGCAATTCCGGCATCCTGTCCTTCGCCCATATGGGTTTCATGGGCATCGGCGCCTACACCTCCGCCGTGCTGACTATTCCGGCGCAGATGAAGGGCATGGCCTTGCCTGACCTTTATCCCTTCCTCCAGACCGTGCAGGTATCGCCCTATGTAGCGATCGCGGCGGGCGGCCTCGTCGCGGCGCTTGTTGCCGCCGCTCTGTCGTATCCGCTGATGCGCCTGTCGGATGCAGCGGCGGTCATAACCTCGTTTGCGCTGCTGGTGGTACTCTATACAGTGATGACGCATTGGAGCCAAGTTACCAACGGTCCGCGCACGCTGTTCGGCCTGCCCCAGGCGACCGACCTGCCACTGGCTGCCGGTGTCGCCATTCTGGCCTTGATCGCCGCGCTCGCCTTCAAGGAATCGCGTACTGGTCGTCTGCTACGGGCGAGCCGCGACGACGAGACGGCTGCCGCCGCCCTTGGCGCGCATATCCCCAGCTTGCGCTGGCGAGCCTTCATCTTGGCGGCGCTGTTTGCCGGCGTCGGCGGCGCTCTGTGGGGTCACTTCATCACCTCCTTCTCACCAAAGGCCTTCTATCTGAAGGAGACGTTCCTGATCCTCAGCATGCTGGTGATCGGCGGCGCGAAGACGGTCACCGGTGCGATCGTCGGCACGTTCATCGTGACCATCGCGTATGAAAGCCTGCGCGGCGCCGAGGGGCTGTTGAACGACGCCAAGATCGTGTCGAACCCGGTCATCGGGCTTACCGAAATCGTGCTGGCGCTGGCGATGATCGCGGTTCTGGCGCTGCGCGCCGGCGGCCTGTTCCCGACCCGCGAAATCGGCGCGCTGCTTGCGCACGGCGTGTCACGGCAGGGAACTCGCGCGGGAAACCTATGACTCTCGTGAGTTGAAGCAGCACTACGACCTGGCTCAGCTCTATTCGACAGGCGCTGCGTCGAAGGATTTGACGTGGCTTTTTACGGCGGCGAATCCACAATCGCTGGACAAGATCTTCGGCCGCAACGTCAGTGTTTCGGGCGAAATCAAGTCGGTCTCCCTGCTCAATCGCCACGACCGCGCTCGACGTCACAATCCAGGCGCAGATCCTGCGGCTCATCATCGATCTGAAAGAGCCCACGGGAACGGCTGTCATATTTATTACACATGACCTGGGCGTTGGAGCCGAGACATGCCAACGCGTAATCGTGATGTATGCCGGCCGTATCGTAGAACAAGCGACCGTAACTGATCTGTTCGCGCGTCCCGCGCACCCCTACACCCAGGGCCTCATGCGATCGGTGCCTGATCGGCGGCGCAGCCGACAGCGCCGCCTTCCAGAAATTCCTGGGATTGTGCCAGGTCTGCGCGAACCTAGTGTGGGCTGCAGCTTTGCGCCACGCTGCCCGTTCGCGATTGATATTTGCCGCGAGAAGACGCACACCCCGCGTGATGTCGGATCGAGCCACGCCGCGGCTTGCTGGCGCGCCGAAGAGGTGATGGGCGCATGAGTGATCCTTTGCTGAAAGTCGAGAACCTTACCAAGCATTATCCGCTCGGTAGCGGAATCTTCAAGGAAAGCATGCCGGTGATCCGGGCGGTGGAGGATGTGTCCTTTTTCCGTTGAGGCGGGGGAGACGCTCTGCATCGTCGGCGAATCCGGCTGTGGCAAGTCGACTGTCGCGCGGCTCCTGATGCGACTCGTGGGCCCGATGGGCGGGCGCGTCCTGATCGACGGAACCGACATTGCGGGTCTCAAGAAGCGTGCGCTCCGAGATTGGCGCCGTCGGATGCAGATGGTGTTTCAGGATACTTACTCATCGCTGAACCCGCGTCTCACCGCAGGACAGATTATCACCGAACCCGTCGAGAATTTCGAGCGACTTAGCCGCAAGCAGCGCAACGCGCTTGCTGCGGACCTTCTCCAGAAGGTCGGAATGTCGCCCGAGATGATGCACAGGCTTCCGTCCGAGCTGTCGGGCGGCCAGCGGCAGCGGCTCGGCATCGCGCGGGCGCTGGCGCTCCAGCCTTCGCTCATCATCGCCGACGAAGCGGTGTCAGCTCTTGATGTCTCCGTGCAGGCGAAGATCCTGAACTTGCTCTTGGATCTGCAGCAACAGATGGGAATTGCCTTTGTCTTTATATCGCATGATCTTGGCGTGGTGGAACATATCGCGCTCCGTGTTGCCGTCATGTATTTGGGGCGGATCGTGGAACTCGCGCCGTGCGAGGCGCTGTTCGCTAAGCCGGTCCATCCCTATACCGAGGCGTTGATCGCGGCGGCACCCGTGCCGGATCCGACGCGGATTCGGCTGGAGGCGCCTGTGGAGGGCGAGGTGCCGAGCCCGATCAACCCGCCCAGCGGGTGCGCATTCCACCCGCGCTGCCCGCTTGCTGTCGAGCGTTGCTGGATCGGCTTGCCTACTCTCGTACACGGGCGCGTCGTGGCCTGCCATGTGCGCGCCCCGGCCACGGAAATTCCGGCCCAGCCGCCTGCGGCGGCCAATTCTTCGTTCATTGGGGCATAGCTGCGGAGCCTTCACCCCGTTCCAGGATCACCAGCGCGCTGCTCAGGAACCGTGGAAATGATACTAATTTCCGCAAAAGTATAGACGAAGGAAAGTCCATGGAAAACGAGAACGGTGGTCATCCTGCCCAGCGAGATGCTGGCTTTGATGTGGTCGGTT